>JAFUZD010000046.1 GCA_017476785.1 Prevotella sp.
GTCGACGCCCACTCGGCAAAGACGCTTAACTTCAGTCCGTTCCTCTCCTTCAGCTCCGAGCGCCAGTTTACGCACGAGAACGCTACGGCCAGCCGCGAGTTCCATCCCGTGGACAACGGTATCAAGACCTGTATGTATGCCGGCTATCCCGACCTCTATATGCAGTTCAACAAGAAGAACGAGTTCGTGTTCCAGCCCGACTGGTATCGCGGCGTGGAATATCCGAAAGAACAGGAGCGTGGCTATGCCTCGAACGAGGACCTCTACGTGCCCGGCTACTTCGAGATGAGCATCAAGAAGGGCGAGAGCATCATCTTCGCCGCTTCTACGTCGGCCATTAAGACCAATACGCTGAAGACGCTGTTCCAGAAAGAGATTGACGTGCGCCAGCCGCGCGATAACTTCTACCACTGTCTGGTGGCTGCGGCTCATCAGTTCCACAACCGCGAAGCCGACGACACGCGCTATCTGCTGGCCGGCTATCCGTGGTTCAAGTGCCGTGCCCGCGACACGTTCATCGCACTGCCGGGACTGACGCTCTCTATCGGCGAGCAGGACTACTTCGAGCTGGTGATGAACACCGCCGAGAAGGGGCTGCGCGAGTTTATGGAAGACAAGCCGCTGAGTGTGAAGATATACGAGATTGACCATCCCGACGTGCCGCTGTGGGCTGTCTGGGCCATCCAGCAGTATTCAAAGGATGCCGGACGGGAGAAGGGATACCAGATGTATGGCAAGCTGGTGCGCGACATCGTGAGCTACGTCATCGAAGGCGGCAACTCGAATATGCGCCTCGACGTCAACGGACTGCTCTATGCCAACGGCCGTGACCGCGCCATCACGTGGATGAACTCTACGGCCAACGGCCGCCCGGTGGTTCCGCGTTCGGGCTATATCGTAGAGTTCAACGCCCTGTGGTACAACGCCCTGAAGTTCTGCGCATCGCTCGAGGCAGAGTTCGGCGACAAGCAGCTGGCAGCCAGTCTGGAGGAGCGCGCCGAGCTTTGCAAGAAGTCGTTCGTGGAGACTTTCCTCAACGAGTACGGCTATCTGCTCGACTATGTAGACGGTCCGATGATGGACTGGAGCGTGCGCCCCAATATGATATTCCCCGTGGCATTCGACTACTCGCCGCTGTCGCAGGATCAGAAGAAGAGCGTGCTCGACGTATGTACGCGCGAACTGCTGACCCCGAAGGGACTGCGCTCGCTCTCGCCGATGAGCGGCGGCTACAACCCGATGTACGTAGGTCCGAAGACGCTGCGCGACTATGCCAACCATCAGGGAACGGCGTGGCCGTGGCTGGGCGGATTCTATATGGAGGCCTGCCTCAAGCTGTATAAGCGCACCCGTCTGAGCTTCATCGAGCGCCAGATGGTGGGCTATGAGGACGAGATGAACTATCACGCTCTGGGAACCATCAGCGAGCTGTTCGACGGCAACCCGCCGTTCCACGGACGCGGTGCGATGGCATTCGCAATGAATGTGGCAGAAATCCTGCGCACGCTGAAGTTGCTGGAGAAATACACTTACCAAAAGTAAAAGGAGGAGAAAGCTATGAAGGTATTAATGTTTGGATGGGAGTATCCTCCTCACGTATTCGGTGGACTCGCCACAGCAAATTACGGAATATCACAGGGACTCTTTGCACAGGGCGATATGGACATCACGCTCTGCCTGCCGAAACCTTTCGGCGATGAAGACCGCACGGCGGCCAACATCGTGGCAATGAATGCGGTGCCCATCGCTTGGCGCGACGTCAACTACGACTACGTGCGCGACCGCGTAGGCAATATAATGGATCCCGACCTCTATTTCCGGCTGCGCGACCATATCTATGCTGACTTCAACTATATGAACGTCAACGACCTCGGTGCAATGGAGTTTGCCGGCGGTTATCCCGGCAATCTGCACGAGGAAATCAACAACTACTCGATTATTGCCGGTGTCGTAGCCCGCACGATGGACTTCGACATCATTCACGCTCACGACTGGCTGACCTATCCTGCTGGTATCCACGCCAAGCAGGTGAGCGGAAAACCGCTCTGCATCCACGTCCACGCTACCGACTTCGACCGCTCGCGCGGTAAGGTGAACCCCACGGTCTACTCTATCGAGAAGAACGGAATGGACAATGCCGACTGTATTATGTGCGTCAGCGAGCTGACCCGCCAGACGGTCATCAACCAGTACCATCAGGACCCGCGCAAGTGCTTCACGGTGCACAATGCCGTGTATCCGCTGCCCGAGGAGTATGCCTCCATCCCGCGTCCCGACCATACCGGTAAGGATAAGGTGGTGACGTTCCTCGGCCGTATCACGATGCAGAAGGGACCGGAATACTTCGTCGAGGCAGCCAATATGGTGATTCGCCGCACGAGCAACGTGCGCTTCTGTATGGCCGGTTCGGGCGATATGATGGATGCAATGATTCAGTTGGCTGCCGAGCGTGGCATTGCCGACCGCTTCCACTTCCCGGGCTTTATGCGCGGCAAGCAGGTGTACGAGTGCCTGAAGGACTCGGATGTCTATGTGATGCCGTCGGTCAGCGAGCCGTTCGGCATCTCGCCGCTCGAGGCAATGCAGTGCGGCACGCCCTCCATCATCTCGAAGCAGAGCGGCTGTGCTGAGATTCTTGACAACTGTATCAAAGTGGACTATTGGGACATCCACGCACTGGCCGATGCCATCTACTCTATCTGTGCCAACGACTCGCTCTTCCAGTATCTGAAGGAGGAAGGAAAGCGCGAGGTTGACCAGATTACGTGGGAGAAGGTAGGTGCTTGGATTCTCACGCTGTACAAGCAGACGCTGGGGTGGTGACCGCCCCGACCTCTCCCGGACGGGGAGGGGAGGAGTCCCGACAAAATCAATAACGAGAAAAGATATTAAATTTAACAATTAAAAAATGGAGACCACAATATCCCGGTAAGAGTAATCCAACTCTCCTCCCGCACGGGAGGGACTGGGGGTGGGTATCATTATGAAAACAATTTGTTTATATTTTGAAATACATCAGATTATTCATCTGAAGCGCTACCGTTTCTTCGATATCGGTACCGATCATTACTATTATGATTACTACGAGAATGAGCGTAGCATCAGTGATATTGCCGAGCGCAGCTATATGCCGGCACTCAACGCCATCAGCGATATGATTCGCGACAACGGCAAGTTCTTCAAAGTGGCTTTCTCGCTCTCGGGAACGGGTATCGAGCAGTTGGAGATGCACGCCCCGCAGGTGCTCGAGAAGCTGCAGGAGCTCAATGAGACCGGTTGCGTGGAGTTCCTCGCCGAGCCTTACAGCCACGGACTCTCGTCGCTGGCCAATGAAGAGACCTTCGCCCTTGATGTGAAGAAACAGGCTGCCAAGATCGA
>JAFUZD010000047.1 GCA_017476785.1 Prevotella sp.
GCTTAGCCTCGTAGTCGCTGTTGAGCTCTTGCAGCTTGCGGTCGAGCAGCTCGGCAAAGCGCTGGAGGTCCTGCGGCTGACGCGAGAACTCGATGAGCCACTGGTGGCGGCACTTGGCTCGCGCATCCATAAAGACCGGCGCGGCGGTATATTCCAGCACCTCGGTACCCGTCTCTGCGCAGGCATAGGCCAGTCCGCGCTCGGCATTGTCGACGATGAGCTCCTCGCCAAAGGCATTGATGAAGCTCTTGGTGCGGCCGGTGATGACAAACTTGTAGGGATTGGTAGAGGTGAAGCGGATGGTGTCGCCCAGCATATAGCGCCACAGTCCGCACGAGGTAGAGATGACCATCGCGTAGTTCTTGCCCGGCTCCACAGCCCAGAGAGGGAGTAATTTTGAGCGCTTGGAGTTCTCTGAGTTCTCCGAGCTCTCTGATAGCTCCGAGAGCTCCATAAACTCATAGAACACATCGTAGTCGAGCATCAGCAGCATTGCAGGGTACTGCGGGTCGTCCTGCAAGCCGAAGAATCCCTCGCTGGCATTGTAGGTCTCCATATAGTTCATCTGTTCCGACGTGATGAGCTGCCGGTACTGCTGACGATAGGGCGTGAAGGCCACGCCACCGTGGAAGAACACTTCCAAGTGGGGCCACACTTCCTCAAGATGCTGCTTGCCCGAGAGCTCCATCACGCGGTGGAGCACGGAGAGCATCCACGAGGGCACGCCCGAGATATTGGTCACGTTCTTCGTCATTGCCTCACGGGCTATGCGGTCGCGCTTCACCTCGAAGTCGCTCAGCAGCGCCGTCTGCTTCTTGGGTACGCGCACCATATTGGCCAGCGGGTTGATGTTCTCTATCAGGATGGCACTCAGGTCGCCCACCAGCGAGCCCGGCAGATTGTAGTTGGGCGCGTGGCTGCCGCCGAGGATGAGTGCACGGCCGTCGAACAGGCGGCTCTGAGGATGATTGCGCAGATAGAGGGCCACGGTGTCGAAACCGCCGGCATAATGTATCTTCTGCAAGCCCTCGTCGCTCACGGGAATGAACTTCGACTTGTCGTTGGTGGTGCCGCTCGACTTGGCATACCACTTCACACGGCCGGGCCACAGGATGTCGCGCTCGCCGTGGCGCATACGGTCGATGTCGTCCTTCAGCTCCTCGTACGTATTGACGGGCACCAGTCGCGCAAAGTCGTCGTACGACTTGATGCTCCCAAACTGGTGCCTACGGCCGTACTCGGTATCTTCTGCACGCGCTATCAGACGGCGCAGCACGTTGCGCTGCAGCGCCTCGCCGCCTGCAAGATGGCGCTCCAAATCGTGCATTCGCGGTGTGAAGATATATCTGACTAATCTTGTTAGGCTCATTGTCTCTATGGTTTGAATGTCACGCAAAGGTAAGAATAATCTTTCGGAATGCAGACTTTTTTACTTATTTTAAGTCGGCTGAGAGAAAATTCTCGCGTGGATTTTCAAAATTCTCGCGAGAATTTCAGGAATTCTCGCGAGAATTCTAAAACAAATGCGGCTCCCCATCGCGAAAAACGGGAAGCCGCATCAGATAGTATGGGCTCACTTGGCCGCTTCGAAGGCTGCAGCCTCGGCCTCGGCGATAATGTCCTCGCGCGACTTCTCCTGCGGCGTGGCAGTGATGTCGTCGAGCGTCAGTTCGCTAAGCACGGCTTCTGCCTCCGACTTGGGTTCCTCTCTCTTCTTCTTCGGAGTGGCGGCGGGCTTCGGTGCAGCAGCCAACTCCTTCTCCGAACTGCGTACGATGATGAAGTCGTCGGGCTTCTCTTCTGGGTCGGGAACCGTCTGCACCGGCTCTTCCTCCATCTTGGTGCGGTCGGCCTTTGCAGCAAACACGCTGTCGATGAACTTGGGTTCGCGGCGCAGACGCTGCAGCGTCTCCTTAGCGGCCAGCTGCTGACTCTCCTTCTTGGAGTAGCCCTTTCCGCTGCCGCCAGCCACACCCTCGATGTACACCTGATAGCTGAAGACGGGACTCTTCTTGTCGTCCTTCGTCTGGCTCAGCTGGCGGAACTCTATGCGCACGCGGTTCTTCTGGCTCCACTCGAGCAGCTTCGACTTGAAGTTCACTTCCTTATAAGCTACCTTGTCGATGTTGATGAGCTGGGCGAGGATGCGCTTCTGCATAAACCGCATACAGGCATCGTAGCCACGGTCCAGATAGATGGCTCCCACCAGTGCCTCGAAGGCGTTGCCACCCATATAGCTGTTGTGCGAGGTGGCCGGGCCGTTCGACTTGATGAGCTCCAGAATGCCCATCTCCTTAGCCAGCTTGCCCAGCGTCTCGCGCTGCACCAGCTTGGAACGGGTGTTGGTGAGGAATCCCTCGCGCTTGCCTTCGAAGTGACGGAACACGATGTCGCCCACCACGGAGTCGAGCACGGCATCGCCCAGAAACTCCAGCCGCTCGTTGTTCAGCGGCTTGCCTTTCTCGTTGCGCTTGCCGGCACTCTTGTGCATCAGTGCCTGCTTGTAGTAGGCAATGTGGTGGGGATAGAAGCCAAGTATATTGTATAGAGCCGAAAAAAGCTCCTTCTCCTTACGGAAAGGGAGCTTGATGCGATCAATGATATTACTATTCAGCATACTTCTTGAACACTACGCAAGCATTGTGGCCTCCGAAACCGAACGTATTGCTCAGTCCGGCACGCACCTCGCGCTTCTGTGCCTCGTTGAAGGTGAAGTTCAGATTGTAGTCAATCTCTTCGTCCTTATCGTCCTCGGCGTGGTTGATAGTAGGCGGAATAATGTCGTTCTTCACGGCCAGCAGGGTGGCCATAGCCTCAACAGCACCAGCTGCACCGAGCAGGTGGCCCGTCATCGACTTAGTGCTGGAGATATTGAGCTTGTAGGCTGCGTCGCCAAACACTTCCTTGATAGCCTTAGCCTCGGAAATGTCGCCCACGTGGGTGCTGGTGCCGTGCACGTTGATATAGTCAATATCCTCAGGTTTCAGACCGGCATCCTCGAGTGCGCTCTGCATCACGAGCTTGGCGCCGAGGCCTTCGGGATGGCTGGCGGTGATGTGGTGCGCATCGGCACTCATTCCGGCACCTACCATCTCGGCATAGATCTTGGCACCGCGCGCCTTAGCGTGCTCTAGCTCCTCGAGAATCAGACAGCCGGCACCCTCGCCCATAATGAATCCGTCGCGGCTGGCGCTGAACGGACGGCTGGCCTTCTCGGGCTCGTCGTTGCGGGTAGAGAGGGCGTGCATCGCGTTGAAGCCGCCTACACCCGTTTCGCAGATGGCTGCCTCGGCACCGCCACTGACGATGACGTTGGCCTTGCCCAGACGGATGAGGTTGAACGCGTCGGCCAGTGCGTTCGACGACGAAGCGCAGGCCGAAGCCGTGATATAGTTGGGGCCGTGGAAGCCGTACATAATGGAAATCTGGCCGGCAGCGATGTCGGCAATCATCTTCGGGATGAAGAAGGGATTGAACTTGGGACCGTCTTCACGATGGGCACCATAGTAAGTCACCTCGTCCTCGAAAGTCTTGATGCCGCCGATGCCCACACCGAAGACCACACCGATGCGGTTCTTGTCCTCAGCGTCTAAGTCCATAGCACTGTCTTCCACTGCTTGCTTGGCAGCAATGAGGGCCAACTGGGTGTAGCGGTCCATCTTGCGGGCCTCTTTGCGGTCCAGATAGTCGTTCACGTTGAGGTTCTTTACCTCGCAGGCGAACTTGGTTTTAAAGTTTGTTGTATCGAAATGTGTAATAGGTGCTGCGCCGCTCACTCCCTTCAGCAGGTTCTGCCACGTCTCTTCGGGCGTATTACCCAGCGGGGTCACTGCGCCCAGACCTGTTACAACTACTCTTTTAAGTTCCATAAATTGCGGTTTAAAAAAGATTGCTTTAGTCCCCTATTTCAGTGAGTTGGGGGTCTGAACAGGCCCTGAATCATACAGGAAATCCACTTGTTCAGACCCCCATCCCCCCTAACATAGGGAGCTAAAGCAATTTTGATAATTATTTAGCGTTCTCCTCGATGTAAGCGATGGCGTCGCCGACAGTACCAATCTTCTCAGCCTTATCGTCGGGAATAGAGATACCAAATTCCTTCTCGAACTCCATAATGAGCTCTACGGTATCCAGTGAGTCAGCACCGAGGTCGTTGGTGAAACTTGCCTCCGGCTTTACTTCTGCTTCGTCAACACCGAGCTTATCTACGATGATTGCCTTTACTTTGCTTTCAATTTCTGACATAATCTTTTTCCTTTAAATGGTTAATAATGATTTCTTTGCTTAAAAATTCGGGTGCAAAGTAACTAATTTTTATTTACTTACGCAAATAAAATCGATAAAAAAGCACTTTTTCTTGCACAAACTACCCCCACTTGTGCAAGTTTTTGGCTTCTCGTTGGTGTCATTTGACACTTTTAGTTAGCAAAACTCGCGCCGAAGGGGATAGTCGCCTCGCAGACTTTCGAAACTCTCGGGGTGACTTTTCAGCCGTTGGCTGTCGTCCGCGGGGTTGTAAAGCTCGAGCGGATGGCCTGTAAAATGGAAATCGGCTGGCAGCGAGGGCGGCACAATCTCTGGCGGACAGTCCAGTCCGAAGTGGCGGCACAATCCCCTGATGACCATATTGTCGGCATTCACCTTCCCATCGGCCGAGTAGCCGGCGATGTGGGGCGTGCCGATAAACACGCGGCGCAACAGCTCACGGTTGAGCTGCGGCTCGCCTTCCCATACATCAAGCACCACCTCGTCTACCAGTCCGCTGTCCATCGCCTGCAGCAGGGCGGCATTGTCAACCACCCCACCCCGGCTGGTATTAATAATAATAGGTACGCGCGAAAGGCGGTGGAAAAAAGCATCGTCGGCCAAGTGATGGGTGGCATAGGGACCGGAATGGGTCAGCGGAACGTGGAAAGTGATGATGTCGGCCTCGCGCTCTATCGTGTCCATCGGGACGAAGTCTGCTTCGCCCAGCGGCGGGTCGCACACCAGACAGCGCATTCCCAGCCGGTCGGCCACCGCCCTGACGCGGGAACCTACGTGGCCGCAACCCACGATGCCCAGTGTCCGCTCGCCCAGCGTGATGCCTTTTTCCTGCTCAAGCAGCAGTAACACCGACTCTACATACTGAGCCACTGAGCCCGCATTGCACCCCGGACAGCTCATCCACTCAATGCCGGCACGCTGCATATAGTCAGCATCGATATGGTCGAAGCCGATGGTTGCCGTAGCCACGAACTGCACCCGACTACCACGAAGCAGCCGTTCGTCGCACCGTGTGCGCGTCCGCACAATCAGTGCATCGGCATCGCGCACGTCATCCGGCCCGATGTCGCTCCCCGGCCGGTACACCACTTCGTCGGCCAGCTCCTCTATCGTCGCCCGTATATACGGTATCTTATCGTCAACAACTATCTTCATTGGGGAAGTAAATATAATTACTGTTTTCAGCAAACCGCTGGTATTGCAAATATACATCCTTTCTTAAATATAGCCAAAAGAATTATCCAAAAAAGATAATCCTTTTTGGATAATGGAGCATAATAACATAAAATATCTGAAAAAGCGGACGTTTCTTCGTTTATTTGGAAAAGTTTGCCTATCTTCGCAAACAAATATAATGAAATATACGTATCAATATGACATTTACTGAACAGGCAAACGGAATCTTCCGACAGGCTATTCGCGACTATCATCTGACTGACGATGTGGACACGCCCATCAATAATCCGTATGAGCGCGACTCCATAGAATACAATCTCTATCTGAAATGCTGGATAGACACCGTGCAATGGCATCTGGAAGACATTATCCGCGACCCGCATATCGAACCGGCTGACGCACTGGCACTGAAACGGCGCATTGACCGAAGCAATCAGGACCGTACTGACCTCGTGGAGGATATTGACACTTATTTCCGCCGGATCTATGCCGACGTGAAGGTGCTGCCCGATGCACGGCTCAACACGGAGAGCCCGGCGTGGGCCGTGGATCGCTTGTCTATCCTCGCACTGAAGATATGGCATATGCAGGAACAGACGGAGCGCACGGATGCTACGGAGGAGCACCGGGCCAAGTGCCGGGCTAAGCTGGACGTGCTGAACGAGCAGCAGAAAGACCTCTCGACGGCCATCGACCAGCTGCTCGAGGACATTGATGCCGGCCGCAAGTATATGAAGGTGTACCGACAGATGAAGATGTATAACGACCCAGCCACGAATCCGGTGCTGTACAAGAGCTGAGAATTGAAGGTTGAGAGACTAAAAAGTGAGGGGTTGAAGTGAAAAAGGAACATATACTGGTCATCCGGTTTTCGGCACTCGGCGACGTGGCAATGGTAGTACCCGTGGTCGATGCACTGGCGCGGCAGTATCCCGACGTGCGCATCACGGTGCTCAGTCGTGAGTTTGCCCGCCCGTTGTTTGCCGACCTGCAACCCAACGTGGGCTTTATGGCTGCCGACCTGAATAAGGAATATCGCGGCATCAAAGGCCTCAACGCACTCTATCGCCGCCTGACGGCCAAGCAGTTCACCGCCATTGCCGACCTACATAGCGTGCTTCGCTCGGAGTATCTGCGTATGCGGTTCAATCTGGGACGCTTCCACGTGGCTCACATCAACAAGCACCGCCGCGAGCGTCGACAGCTGGTATCGTCGCAGAACAAACAGCTGAAGCAACTGCCCACGGCCTTTCAGAACTATGCCGACGTGTTTGCCCAGCTGGGATATCCCATCCAGCTCGACTTCCAGTCCATCTTCTCTACCCCACCCCTCGGCACTGCTGCAGACCTGCCGATGGACAACGCGCAGCAACAAAGAGGTAACCTGAACCTGCTGCCGGCCATCATCGGACCGAAAAACGGCTACGAGCAGTGGATTGGTATAGCCCCGTTTGCCGCTCACCGAGGTAAGGTGTACCCGCCAGAACAGATGTGGCGCGTAATAGAGCTGCTGGTAGCGAAGCATCCCCACGCCCGTATCTTCCTCTTTGGTCGCGGCAAGTGCGAGGACCAGACGTTCACCCAGTGGTGCAGCCAACTGAAGCAGTGTGTCTATGTAAGCCGCTGTTTAGAGGCTATGTATCAAGAACTTATCCTGATGAGCCATTTGGATGTGATGGTCTCTATGGACTCGGCCAATATGCATTTGACCTCGCTTACAGCCACACCTGTGGTCAGCATCTGGGGTGCTACGCATCCCTATGCCGGCTTTATGGGGTGGAACCAGCCCGCAGAGAATGCCATCCAGACCGACGACCTCAGCTGTCGGCCGTGCAGCATCTACGGTCAGAAGTCCTGTCTGCGTGGCGACTACGCCTGTATGTACCGCATACAGCCCGAACATATCGTAGCGCGGGTGGAGGAAATACTGAAGAAGTGAAGAAGTGAAATCATTAATATTTACTAATCTAAAAACAATTACCAAATTATGAAAAAGTACATTTGCGACACTTGTGGCTACGTTTACGATCCCGAAGTAGGTGACCCCGACAGCGGCATTGCGCCCGGAACGGCATTCGAAGACATTCCCGAAGACTGGGTATGCCCCATCTGCGGTGTGGGTAAGGACGACTTCTCAGTAGAGGAGTAGCAATGAGTCCCGATGGAGTAATGCGCGTAGGAATAGTCGGCGCAGGATGGATTGCCCAGAAGGCAGCCATCACACTCAACGGACTTAACCAATGTGAGGCCTATGCCATCGGGTCGCGCTCGCAGCAGAAAGCCGATGCCTTTGCAAAGCAGTGGAACATTCCGAAAGCCTATGGCTCATACCAGTCGCTGATAGACGATGCGAATGTCGACTTGGTCTATGTGGCCACGCCGCATTCTCACCACTATGAAGTGACGCGGCAGGCACTGCTCGCCGGTAAACCTTGCTTGGTGGAGAAAGCCTTTATGGCCAATCATCGGCAGGCTAATGACATAGTCAGTCTGGCGCGCGAGCACCGTGTTTTCCTCGCCGAGGCCATTTGGACGCGCTATCAGCCTGTTGTGCCCATCGTTCGGCGGCTCATCGCCGAAGGACGTATCGGCACCCCACGGCTCATCACTGCCACGTTGGGCTACTCAATGGAGCAGAAACCGCGCATTACGCGCCCCGACCTATGTGGCGGAGCTCTGCTTGACCTCGGCGTCTATGCACTCAACTTTGTCCGTATGTTCTGCGATGCTGAGATCATCGACATCCGTTCACAATGTGTAAAATCAGACACAGGAATAGATCTCAGCAATGCCATCAGCCTCACGCTGAGCGGTGGGGTGCTGGCCAATGTGCAGTCGTCGGCCTGCTGTGTGGGCGACAATATTGGCGTGATAGCTGGTACGGAGGGAAACTTGATTATTGACAACATCAACAATCCACAGCGTATCACCGTCAATAAGCGCGACCGCGTCTTCGTAGAAGAAATTCAGGTTCCACAGCAGATAACGGGCTATGAATATCAGTTTATTGCTTGTCGGCAAGCGCTCATAGAAGGACTGCTGGAACCACGGGAGATGCCGCTCGAAGAAACGCTCTATATTATGCAACTGATGGACGAGTTGCGCAATGAATGGGGCGTTCGCTATCCGATGGACAGCCTATAAACGTTAAGATTCCCGGAAACTTTGGCCAAAGTTTCCGGGAATCTTTGTATTCTGACCACTATGAAACAACCTTTTAAGGTAAGCGAGGTGCGGTAAAATGATAGATGACGATGCCTGCAGTGACAGAGACATTCATAGAGTGCTTAGTGCCTAACTGGGGAATCTCCAAGCATCCGTCCGATGCATCTACCACCTCCTGATGCACTCCCTTCACCTCATTGCCCAAGACAATAGCATAACGCTTCGTCAAATCGGGTGTAAAACGATGCAACTTGGTAGAATGCTCCACCTGTTCAACAGCCAGCACTTCGTAGCCATCAGCCTTCAGTGCTGATACAGCCTCGAGTGCTGTTTTGAAGTATCGCCAGCTGACGCTCTCTTCAGCTCCGAGTGCCGTCTTATGGATTTCGGTAGCAGGTGGGGTCTGGCAGATGCCACACAGGTAGACCGCTTCTACACGGAAAGCATCGCAAGTACGAAACACACTGCCTATGTTATACATCGACCTCACGTCGTCGAGTACCACGATAAGTGGCAGTTTCTCTGCACTGCGAAACTCCTCCACCGTCAGCCGTTGCATCTCTATGGTTCTTATCTTTCTCATTTTTGGTCTTAGCTTGACGCTGCAAAATTAGGACAAATAGCTGAAATAATCAAATTTTTGGCTGTGGAAAACTCAGTGCATAACGCAGTGGATAACGAACGAATAAGTGAACAATTATCCATTAGGAACAACTGAGTGAGGGAAAATACCCATCTTATACCGCCCATTTAAGCAAGTTTTACACAGATTTTGATGGAAAAAAGATATAAACTTATTATATTTGCACCGAAATTACTGACGGTGGATAACCAACTTATCCGACTAAGAATCAACGAATAACTGTAAACAACAATTGTTGAAAGCGGCATATCATCAGTGAATAACGAAATAACCAAATAAAAAGGCTACGAGTTTTGCACTTATCAACGTTCCATCATCAGATTCATTTCTTTTCTTAAAATTAAGAACTAAAATAAAAAATAAGAATAATACGATGTTGAAAAAGCAGTGGACGGAACAGGGATTCATCGACGAACCCGCACCAGAAGGTACAGATTTGAAATCAGAAATCAGACGGTTGGCAGCTGAGAAACAGGCTGTGATACTGGCTCACTATTATACAATAGGTGAGATTCAGGAAGTGGCTGACTTCATTGGCGACTCATTGGCACTGGCACGAAAGGCAGCTGAGACCGACGCTAAGGTGATTGTGATGTGTGGTGTTCACTTTATGGCTGAGACGTGTAAGATTCTCTCGCCTGAAAAGACAGTGCTCTGTCCCGACTTGAATGCAGGATGCTCACTGGCCGATTCCTGTCGTGCTGACGATTTGAAGAAATATAAGGAAGAGCATCCGGGCTATCAGGTGGTCAGCTATGTCAACACAACGGCAGCCGTAAAGGCACTGACTGACGTAGTGGTGACCAGCGGCAATGCCAAGAAAATCATCGACTCGTTCCCGCAGGATGCCAAGATAATCTTTGGTCCTGACTATAATCTGGGTTCATATATCAATGGTGTGACGGGCCGCGATATGTTGCTTTGGAATGGCGGCTGCCACGTGCACGAGCGTTTCTCGGTGGGCGAGATTGCCAAGCTGAAGGAAGAGCATCCGCAGGCGTTGGTACTGGCTCACCCTGAGTGTAAGGGGCCGGTGCTGGCCATTGCCGATATTGTAGGTTCCACGGCTGTGCTGCTGAAATACGCTACGGAGCATCCTGATGGCGAATATATCGTAGCTACCGAAGCCGGCATCCTGCACGAGATGCAGCGCAACTGCCCGCAGACGCTGTTCTATCCCGTTCCGCCTGAGATTACGGAAGGTGGCGTGGACTGCTCCTGCAATGAGTGCAACTTTATGAAGATGAACTCGCTGCTTAAGATATACAATGCATTGAAGTATGGCTGGCCTACCGTAGAGGTAGACGAGCAGACCGCTCGCGAAGCTGTGAAGCCCATCAACTGGATGTTAGCGCTGAGCTGACCCCATTGCTTTCAATAACAAGTCTTTTATATAAACCATCACATAAGTGCTGGCAGTAGCCGTCAGACAGACTATAACGACGGCTGCTGCCAGCATTGCGTATTGTTGGTTGTAAGCAAGTCCTATTCGGTTGAGAACGGCAGCGACGGCTGCCGGTGTAGCACCACAGATGAAGTAGTAGATGAGCGAGTGAATGCCGACCCATTCTGTCCATTTCGTCCGTGGCATCTTGCGGCTCAGTGCTGCCATCAGCAGTGCAAACGCGAGCGATTCGGCACCAAACAGCACTACATTGGTCACTCTTATAGGTGCTATGAGCATCTCGTAGTGAGGCGTATCATATACATATATCTTTATAAGGATAAAGAGTATTAATGCAATGATGATGTATAATGGGCGGTTGATGGTGTGCATAACGTGGCGGTGATGCCAGAGTTCATAGCCCAGAAGGAGGAATGGCTGGACGAAGAGCGCACCCTGAAAGTTCCATAGATTGTTCATATCGAGGTGATAAACCGCATTTTCTTCATTGAAGCACAGCGATCCGACGAACCAGAGTGTGCACAATGCAGGCGTTATCCACCGCTTTCCACTGCCGATATACAGTGTGAAGGCAAAGATGATTTCGGCCGTTATGAGGGTAGATACGAACCACGAAGCGCGGCCTGTTAGGATATCGGTCAGCGCTGTAACTGGTTCGGTGTCATTATAGTTCAGCAGTATTTTGGGCAGTGCAAGCAAAACGGTGAAGATGAAGTAAGGAAGGAGCAGGCTCTTTAGGATAGCCCGCAGCTTATAGCGCAACTGGAACCCTTTGCAGGAAAACAGAAATCCTGAAATAATGAAGAACGTAATCAGCACGTCGGGTACGTACATATTATAAGGAATGACGCAGTGGCCGATGTAATAGAACTCTGTGTGAAACCAGAGAATAGCTATCATCAGCATTCCGCGCAGGCGGTCAATCCAGTGCAGTCTTTCGTTCATCTCGTCGTTATCTCAGTATTTCTATTTTGGCATCGGGCACTTCCTCGTTCATCCCGAACCACTCGAACTGCAGCAACGGGTAGTGTTTGAACTTGCGGTTGAGCAGGATGTATCGTCCATAGAGCGGCACATCGACGTCGAAAGCTGCCCGTTCAAAGGCCGTGTCGTCGTGCAGATAGTTGATCTTCAACCTTACATTGTTCATCATTGGCAGCCGATAGACCGCATAGAAATAGCCCTCGTTGATGCGTCTGAGTATCTCTGCATCGTAAGGCATAATGTCGTAGACCAGCTGGAGGTCGCGATAGAAGCCTATTCCGGGCGTTCTGCGCGCCTCAATAAAGAACGTTGGCCCGTTGGCTATCGCCTGCTGAAAAACGTTCTCAGGCAGTATTTTTATGTAGTCACGCTCGTCGGGGCCGTCCTCCCCTACCCTTTTTCCCTGTTTTCTGTATTTCATTGCAGCCAGTGTACTGGCTTTGTCGCCGGGCATAAAGATATTGTCCAAGTTGACGGTGTAGTATTCTATCAGGCCAATTTTGCTCTGGTAGTCGTCAATGCGGACCGTATTTCCGGGCTGGTCGAGGTATTGGCTGAGGGTATTCTTATAGATATTCCACTTTATATTGGAGTCATACAGAATCCATCCGTAGAATACCGCGTAGACGACGAGGATGACTGCTGAGAGCCACTGGACTGTCCTTGTGTGGATGTCTGCCCTGTCTGTCAAACGTAACAGCAACATCAGCGAAAACATATCGGTGGCAAACACGGCTCGCATATTGGCGGCTGAGAGGAACGGAATGACCAGACTGAACAGCAGGGCGAGGAACAGCGTACTGTTCTGGCGGACGAAGTCTGCCGTATGGCGGGCATTACGGATGAGTGAGACGGCCAATATGAGGATGAACAGATGGGTCAGTTTCATTCCATAGGCCATCTTCACCAGTCGGGAGACGGCACCCAGTCCGACGGTATAGGTCTCTGCGCGACTGAAGTTTCCGGGTGCAAAGACCACGACGGCCGTTCCTATAAAGAAGCCAAGGAGCAGAAACAAGTGCTTCTTGTCCAGCTGTCGGCGGTGAAAAAGATAGTAGACAAAGTAGGCTGCACTGAGTGGGAAGACGTACATCTCGTGGTGAAGCGAGAGCAGGATTCCGGCGATGAACAGATGGGGAAGCGGCAGGTAGAGGTGGCGGGCATCCATCATCCGGACGAAGAGCAGCGTGGGAATGAGCGTCCACAGATAGTTGCTGCTGGCCGAGGCCCAGTAGAGCAGTGAGTCGACCCCCGTCGAGACCAGTGACAATGAGAGAAGCGCGATGGCGAGAAGGAGGATACGACGCTCAGGATGGCGGGTTGCGGCCCATTTGCACAGCATCCATACCACGACGGCAAAGCAGAGCGTATTGACCAGATTGAACGCCGTCTCGCCACAAAGTACCACCAGCAGGATGGCCAGATTGATGAGTAGCCGGCCGTTGATGCCTATATAGTCGAAGTGGAGCACGCGCAGGATGTCGCTCAGACTTTCCACTTGTCGCCCTTCGTAGTAGGTGCAGTTCAGGTCGTCACTGAAGAACGGCACGTAGGTATTCATCAGATAGAACGCGGCGGAGGCGGCACAGAGCAGCAGCCAGAACAGATATTTACGGTTTGACAGCATCGGGACGTCGGATAAGGGTGGCACAAACAATGATGATAAACGGCATCTGCATCAGGTGGTAGCGCGTCTCGCCGTGAGCCGCCAGCACAATGAGCAGCGTATTGACAATGCAGACGGCGGCGCAGAGCAGCAGCGGTGCATATAGCCGGCAGCGGTAGAGAACGGCGCAACCGGCTGCAAAGCCTATGAGCAGCAGGTAATAGTAGAGCAGATTGATGAGCGCGAGTGCCTGTGCGAATGATGGGTGTTTCCAGTCGCGCAGCAGACTCGGCATACTCACTTCGTCGTAGAGATACGCCCGTTGTTCTTTATGACTTAGGAACGTACACATATTTACGTTGTCCGAAATATAGGTCTTCAGCAGTTTGTCGGGCATCTGGCGGACGTACTCTGCAGGGTGTCCGGCAATCCATTGCAGGGCTTCGCGCCGCCATACGGCATCCTTTTCTACGAAGGTGAGCGTCTCTGCATTGGCAATGTATTTAGGATCTCCGTCGGGAAACTGTCTTAGCTGCGCGTCGGCATCGGGACTGAAGAGGACGGAATACTGGTACAGATTCATCCATCCCGTCATTGCCTGATAGGCAAAGCAGCCTGTGCGTAGCCATACGCTTGCTCCGATGAGGCCTACTGCCGCTATATAGCCTGCCGATAGCCGGGCTATCGGGCGGATGGAAGATTTGCGCTGCGTAAACAGATGGTAAAGGATGAGCACCACGATGAGTACCAATGCCATCGGGCGAAACCAGTTGGCAATGGCCAGCAGTAGGCCGGCTGATAGGTTATGACGGCTGAGCGAGCACACCAGTGCTGCCATTGCAAAGAACATAAAGGGCAGTTCGCTCAGCGTGGCCGTGGCTTCGCCGTAGTTGGCGGGATAGAGTACATAGAGCAGCAGCACCGTAAGGGCAACTTGGTGCTTATTGAACAGCTGGTAAGCCAGCCGCCAGACGAGCCACGCCGTGGCACCTTTCAGCAGGCAGTAGCCTATGAGCAGTGGTTTGACAGAACCCGTCAGCCAGAGCGAGAGTGCCACGGCATCGATGGCTCCGATGTTCCAGAGGAAAGGCAGTGTGCATACCTGACTGCTTACGGGATAAGGCTCACCCTCACGGATGCAGTCAGCCGCCAAGTAGAGATAACCCTCGCTGTCGGGATAAGGCGTGTATCCGAAGACAAAAAGGATAATGACTTGCAGGGCCGTAAAGGCTGCAAGCAGGCTGGCCGCTACTATCTGATAACTGCGATCTTGCATACCGTGCCTTTCTTTCCTTCGCTGGTAGCGGCCGCCACCATATAGACGCCCGAAGCCACGCGCCGTCCGTTGCGGTCGCAGCCGTCCCAAGTGAACGTGCCGCCGTTGCTGCGGCCCTCGGCCACCAGCGTTCCGGCTGCCGTGAGAATCTTGACATCGGCGTCATAGCTGAGGCCCACGATGGTGATGAGGCCCGTATAGTCGGGCGTGACGGGATTGGGATAGGCATACACGTTGTCCTTGGTCATCTCCTCATTGGTGGCCGTGGCATCGCTCATATAGGAGCACAGTCCCTTATCGGTGCCGATAAACACCTCGCCCGTCTGGTCGTTGATGGCCATCGACTCAATGATGTCGGAGAGCAGGTCGCTGTTCAGCGACGTGAAGTTGTATACCTGCGTCATATTGTCGGCACTGATAACGTAGACGCCATTGCCCTGTGTGCCTATCCATTTGCGGTTGCCTCCGTCGATGGCGATGCAGCTGATGGGCAGTCCGTAGAGCAGATAGTCGGCATAATTGGTACCGTCGTTGCGTGGCACTTTCACTTGGATGAACGACGAAGCGCCCGCCTCCAGCACGAAGGGTCCCAAGTCGGTGCCCACCCAGATATTGCCTTCTTTGTCTTCGGTCACGCAGAACACGTGTTGCAGTTCGTAGCTGGTGCCGTCCTGATTGGTGAAGTCATCATACTTACGCACTTCCTCGGTGGCGGGATTGAAGCTGACGAGTGCCGGATTGTCCCAGTGGTCGTTGACAAACCACATCACACCGTTGTGGTCGGTTATCATTCCGCGCATACTGCCCATTGTCATCTGGCCGTTGCTGTACATCATCAGCTCGTTGTCAATGTGGCTCCACGTGCTGCCAGAGAGCTTGGCAATGGGGTGGCGGGCCTGACTGTTGAGCACGTACAGATGGCCGCTGCTGTCATACTTTACGCCCAGTGCCAGCACATAGTCGGGGTTTTGTGTGCCGTCGTCGTTGATGACGGCACTGTATAACGCGCTGTTGTCCGCTTTTACGAACCGTCCGTTCTGGAATTCATAGAGTCCTGTGCGACTGCCTACGATGACGTGTTCGGGGTCGCGCGGGTCGATGTCGATGGCATCTACGTCCTCGTACCTGTGGCCCGTAATGTTCTGCAGGCTGTCCTGATAGATGGTCCAGTCTGTCCCGTTGTACACTTGTACGGTGCCCGGACGGCTGCTCTGGCGGGTGGAAGTGTAGGAACCGCCGCAGGTGTAGAGCCGATTGTTGACATACTTCATATCGAAGAAGTAGTTGTACTTGGGTCCGCCGGGATTGAGGGTCGCGGCCGTGGGATAGTGCTCGTCGTAGTCGGCCGTGTCTTCGTTGAAGATGCCGGCCGGATAGCTGGCCGTCTGGCTCCACTGCGACTTGTCCAGCAGATTGTCGTCCAGTGCGGCCTTCCATACGCTGCCACTGGTGGAACGGGCATAGATGCTACCGCTGCTGAGGGCTACACGCTGCACGTTGAAGTCGAGCATATAGGTCTCGCTGACTTCGGCATCGCGTACGTTCAGCTTGACAATGCCGAATCCGCAGGCCAGATAGGCGTACTGTCCGTCAACAGTGATGCTGTTGATGGTCTTGTCGCCCGTGATGGCCTTCGAGTAGATGTCGCTCACGTTGACGACATCTCCGTTGGTCGAAAGCAGGTCGATATTGGCGTTCTGATAGGCGATGACGAGCCGCCGGGCCTGCTGCACCCACGCTATCTGTGTGATGTACGTGTCGCTTAGCTGCTGCGTCTTGTCGTAGGTGGTGATTTGGTGGTCGTTGCGGTTGTACGACCATAGGTTGTCGGAGCTGAGCACGAAAACCTCATCGCCCGCTGCCCGTATCTGCTGTATCTGGTGATAGGCCATATAGGCGCGCCACGTGCCTATTTGTGCGTGCAGTGCACTGCACGACAGGATGAAAAGTGCTGCGATAAGGATTCGTTTCATTGTCTTTTCTGTTTGGTTCGTATGGGTTGGTTTCAAATTCTCGCGAGAATTTTCGGAATTCTCGCGAAAATTCGCAAAATTCTCGCGAGAATTTATTTTCACTGCGCCGTTTCGGCAGGGTGGAATGTCATCCGCGGTGCTGTTTCAGATAGTCGGCCAGCTTCTTGGTAGCGCGTGCCCGGTGGCTGATGCGGTTCTTTACGTCGTTGCCCAGCTGGGCGAACGTCTGGTCGTAGCCGTCGGGCTGGAAGATGGGGTCGTAGCCGAAGCCCTCCCCTCCCCTACGCTCGCGGATAATCTCTCCCTCGACGATGCCTTCGAAAAGCAGGGGGCTATGCTCCTGCCCTGCTCCGTCGACCAACGCGATGACGGTGCGGAAGCGGGCGCGGCGGTTGCTGCTGTCTCCCAGTTCGCTGAGCAGCTTGGTCATATTGGCCTCGCTGTCGTGACCGGCACCGCCGGCATAGCGGGCACTGAAGACACCGGGTGCCCCGTTGAGTGCTTCTACTTCGAGCCCCGTATCGTCGGCAAAGCAGCCTATACCGTAGCGGCTGCTGACGTAGCGTGCCTTTTGCAGGGCGTTCTCTTCGAGCGTCTGTCCAGTCTCGGGAATCTCTTCCGTGCAGCCTATCTCACGGAGCGAGACGACTTCGAACTGTTCGCCCAGAATGCTGCGAATCTCGCTGAGCTTATGCTCGTTGTTGGTGGCAAAGACTATTTTCATTCTTTTGGGATAATGGGTGGTATGGGTTCTGTGGGTGCCGGCGGTGCCGACGACTTGACATTGACCTTCATCTCGTCGAATCCCTCGCCGTAGACACCGATGACGGAACTCTGGCTGACGAAGGCATTGGGGTCAATCATCTTTATGAGGCGGAAGATGGTCAGGCTCTCGCGCTTCTTGGCCAGTATGCAGAGCACCTTACGCTCTTTGCCCGTGTACCATCCGTGACCGTCGAGGATGGTCACGCCGTGGTCCATCTGCGTGCCGATGGCATTGGCTATCTCCTGCCAGCGGCTGCTGAAGATGAGAAACTGCACTGACTGGCGCTGGCGGTTCATCAGGAAGTCGAGCATAAAGTTCTCGATAACCATCGTGCACAGTCCGAAGACTACCTTATGGGCACGCTCTATCATATCGCCAAACTGCGGTATAAGCAGACAGGAGCCGATGATGATGAGGTCGACAAAGGTGAGCACCGTGCCCAGCGACACGTCGTAGTATTTGTTGACCGAGGCTGCAATGATGTCGGTACCGCCCGTAGAGCCGTTGTTCAGGAAGACGATGCCCAGTGCCGAGCCCGTCATCACACAGCCGAGGATGAGCGACATAAAGTTCTGTCCCTCGCCCAGAATCTTCACCATATTGCCGTCGCCGTCGACCGGCATCAACTGCTGGAACAGTCCCAGCAGCAGTGACAGCATCGTGAAGGCATAGATGGTCTTGGTGAGAAACTTCAGCCCCAGTATGCGCAGTGCCACGAGACCTAACAGCACGTTGATGCCGAAATAGGTGTACTCAATGGGGAAGCGCGTGGAATAGAAGATGATGGCCGAGATACCGGCCACGCCGCCCGTCACTATCTCGTAGGGCATCAGGAATACCGTGAAGCCGAAAGCATAAAGAAGGAGGCCGAGGGTTATGAACACATAATCCTCTACCTCCTTCAGTATCATCTTATGATTGATAGTCATATTGTCCTTTTACTTGCAAACGATGTTCACCATACGCTTCGGCACGATGATGACCTTCAGCACCTGCTTGCCGTCAATGTAGCGCGGGGTGCGTTCGTCGGCCATTACGGCCTGCTCGATGGTAGCATTGTCGGCGTTGGCGTCGAACTCCATATCGAAGCGCGTCTTGCCGTTGAAGGCCACGCCCAGCCGCACCTTGCTCTCTACGAGATCGGCCTCGTTCCACTGGGGCCACTGTGCGTCGCACACGGTTCCCTCGCCGCCCAGCAGCTGCCACAGCTCTTCGGCAATGTGGGGAGCAAAGGGGGCTATCAGAGCCGTCAGCGTGCGGAACACTTCTTGATTGCGGCACTTCAGCTGGCTCAGCTCGTTGACGCAGATCATAAAGGCCGAGATGCTGGTATTGTAGGAGAACTGCTCAATGTCGGTGCTCACCTTCTTGATGAGCTTGTGCAGGCTCTTCAGCTCGTCGGCTGTGGGTTCCTTAGCCTCGGCCGGCTGGGTCAGCAGGTTCCAGAACTTCTTTAGGAAGCGGTGGCAGCCGTCGATACCGTTGGTATCCCACGGCTTCGACTGCTCCACGGGGCCGAGGAACATCTCGTACAGGCGCAGCGTGTCGGCACCATAGCGCTCTACAATCATATCGGGATTGACCACGTTGAACATCGACTTCGACATTTTCTCAATGGCCCAGCCGCATACGTACTTGCCGTCTTCGAGGACGAATTGGGCATCGTTGTATTCCGGTCGCCACTGGCGGAAGGCATCAATGTCGAGAATGTCGTTGGCCACGATGTTCACGTCGACGTGAATCGGCGTCACGTCCTGATAGTTCTTCTTCAGGTTGAGGCTGACGAACTTACCTTTGTCGGCACCCTCGTCGTTGATGCGGTAGACAAAGTTGGA
>JAFUZD010000005.1 GCA_017476785.1 Prevotella sp.
AATAACCCCAATTAAAAAACAGATTTGATTATGAAACTACATAATTTGAAACCAGCAGAGGGCTCTACACATTCACGTCGTAGAATTGGACGCGGTCCCGGTTCGGGACTCGGCGGAACTTCTACCCGTGGTCATAAGGGTGCAAAGGCTCGCTCTGGTTATAAGAGAAAGATTGGTTTCGAAGGTGGTCAGATGCCGCTGCAGCGTCGTGTTCCGAAGGCTGGTTTCAAAAACATCAACCATAAGGAGTATTATGCAGTGAATCTGTCGACCCTCCAGAAGCTTGCCGAGGAGAAGAACCTCACTAAGATCGGTATTGCCGAGCTGGTGGCCGCAGGCCTGACCAACGGCAAGGAGCTGGTCAAGATTCTTGGTAAAGGCGAGCTGAAGGCCAAGATTGATGTCGAGGCCAACGCATTCTCGAAGACCGCAGAAGAAGCAATTAAAGCAGTTGGTGGTAACACAACAATAATCTAAGAAAATGAAGAAGTTAATAGAGACACTGAAGAACATTTGGAAGATTGAGGATTTGCGCCAGCGTATCCTCATCACGGTCCTGTTTGTAGCTATCTACCGTTTCGGCTCGTTTGTCGTGCTTCCCGGTATTGACCCCGGGCAGCTCACGCAGTTGCAATCACAGACCCAAGGCGGCTTGATGTCGCTTCTGGATATGTTCTCCGGTGGAGCATTTTCTAACGCATCTATCTTTGCGTTGGGAATTATGCCTTACATCTCGGCTTCTATCGTTATGCAGCTCCTCGCTGTTGCTGTACCTTATTTTCAGAAGATGCAGCGTGAGGGTGAGAGTGGACGCAAGAAGATAATGACCTATACTCGCTACCTGACGGTACTTATCCTGCTGTTTCAGGCTCCGAGCTATCTGGTCAATCTGAAGATGCAGGCCGGAAGTGCCCTCGCTACGGGCATTTCTTGGTCTGTATTCCTCATCCCGGCCACGATTATCCTCGCTGCGGGAAGTATGTTCATCCTTTGGTTGGGTGAGCGCATTACAGATAAGGGTATCGGAAATGGTATCTCGCTGATCATTATGATCGGTATCATTGCTCGCCTGCCGCAGGCGTTCATTCAGGAGGTTGGATCGCGGTTCACTGCAATTACCAGTGGTGGTCTTGTGATGTTCCTCATTGAGATTATCATTCTGTATGCAGTTGTTTGTGCATCTATTGTATTGGTACAGGGAACGCGCAAGATTCCCGTACAGTATGCAAAACGTCTTGTAGGTAACAAGCAGTATAGCGGTGCACGCCAGTACATTCCGCTGAAACTGTTCGCAGCCAATGTGATGCCGATTATCTTTGCTCAGGCACTGATGTTCATTCCTTTGGCTTTTGTTCAGTATACAGCACCCGAGAATGCCAACTGGTTCGTGCGCTCAATGCTCGATCATCATAGCTGGACATATAACATTATCTTTGCTGCTTTGATTATTGCATTTACCTATTTCTATACTGCCATCACATTGAATCCCACGCAGATGGCCGAGGATATGAAGCGTAACAACGGATTCATTCCCGGCATCAAGCCCGGAAAGCCGACGGCCGACTATATTGACGACGTAATGTCGCGTATCACGCTGCCCGGCTCGCTCTTCATTGCATTTATTGCAGTGATGCCGGCTCTTGCCAGTCTGCTCAATGTGCAGGACGCTTTCTCTCAGTTCTTCGGTGGAACGTCGCTGCTGATTCTCGTCGGTGTCGTGCTTGACACGCTCCAGCAAATCGAGAGTCATCTGCTGATGCGTCATTATGACGGTCTGCTTAACTCTGGCCGAATCCACGGACGTGGTGGAGTGAATGCATATTAATATTCCGCTTCTGGATGAAAATCATTCTGAAGACTGAAGATGAAATAGAGCTGATGCGCCGGGCAAACCAACTGGTTGGTAAGACGCTCGGTGAGTTGGCAAGACATATCAAGCCCGGAATAACGACCCTCCAGTTGGATAAGATTGCGGACGAGTTCATTAGGGATAATGGTGCCGTCCCCACTTTTAAGGGATTCCCCAATCCATATGGAGGGCCGTTTCCCGCCAGCATCTGCACATCGGTCAACGATGTTGTGGTTCACGGCGTGCCTGACGACAAGACAATCTTGAAAGATGGTGACATCATCTCTGTTGATTGTGGTACATTGCTCGATGGCTTTTGCGGAGACTCTTGTTACACCTTCTGCGTGGGCGAGGTCTCGGACGAGGTGAAGGAGTTGCTTCGTACGACGAAAGAGGCACTCTATCTCGGTATAGAGAACGCTGTGGCGGGCAAGCATCTTGGCGACATCAGCAGCGCAGTTCAAGAGCACTGCGAGGCTCACGGCTATGGAATCGTGCGCGAGTTGACAGGCCACGGTATTGGCAGGGAAATGCACGAGGACCCACAAGTGCCCAACTACGGGCGGCGTGGAAACGGAGTGATGCTGAAAGCCGGGATGTGTATTGCGATAGAGCCGATGGTTACGATGGGCAGCAGGGCCATCTATATGATGCCTGACCGCTGGACCATTCGTACACGCGACGGTCGGCCAGCCGCTCACTTCGAGCATACACTGGCCGTGCGCAAGGGAAAGGCTGAGATTTTATCTTCTTTTGATGAAGTAGAAACTATAGAAGGAAAACAATATTAAGTATGGCAAAACAATCCGCTATTGAGCAGGACGGAACAATCATAGAGTCGTTGTCGAATGCGATGTTCCGGGTAGAGTTGGAAAACGGGGTTCAGATTATCGCCCATATCTCAGGCAAGATGCGTATGCACTATATCAAGATCCTGCCGGGAGACAAAGTGAAGGTGGAGATGAGCCCGTATGACTTGACAAAGGGACGAATTGTATTTAGATACAAATAAATAATAGCAAAATAAATATGAAGACAAGAGCATCATTAAAGAAGCGTACCCCCGACTGCAAGATCGTGCGTCGCAAGGGTCGTCTGTTTGTTATCAACAAGAAGAACCCGAAGTACAAGATGCGTCAGGGTTAATGTTAAATAAGTATAACTGGGGTAAGAGAAAGTAAGCTTTCACACTTTTTTTTCTTACCTTTGTATGCTTTTTAGCAAAATTCGAATTTTTATTTATTATTTTATCACTTAATTAACAAATGGCAATAAGAATTGTTGGAGTAGATTTGCCCCAAGAGAAGCGTGGCGAAATCGCATTGACCTATATCTATGGTATAGGTCGAAGTAGTTCAGCAAAGATTTTGGACAAGGCCGGCGTGAGCCGCGACCTGAAGGTCAACGAATGGACTGACGATCAGGCAGCCAAGATCCGCGAAATTATCGGTGCTGAATTCAAAGTAGAAGGTGATCTCCGCAGCGAGATCCAGTTGAATATCAAGCGACTGATGGATATTGGTTGCTATCGTGGTATACGTCATCGTCACGGTCTTCCCGTTCGTGGACAGAGCACGAAGAACAATGCTCGTACTCGTAAGGGTAAGAAGAAGACTGTTGCAAACAAGAAGAAGGCCACCAAGTAATTTAAAGTTTAATGTGTAAAGTTTAAAATTATGGCAAAGAAAACAGTCACTTCAAAGAAGAGAAACGTGAAGGTCAATGCTATCGGCCAGCTTCACGTGCATAGTTCTTTCAATAATATCATTGTGTCGCTTGCTAACGACGAGGGTCAGATTATCTCTTGGTCGTCGGCTGGTAAGATGGGCTTCCGCGGCTCTAAGAAGAACACACCGTATGCAGCACAGATGGCTGCAGAGGATTGCGCAAAGATTGCTTACGATCTTGGCTTGCGCAAGGTGAAGGCTTACGTGAAGGGTCCCGGTAACGGTCGTGAGTCGGCAATCCGTGCTATCCACGGTGCTGGTATTGAGGTTATCGAGATTGTAGACGTTACTCCACTGCCGCACAATGGCTGCCGTCCTCCGAAGCGTCGTCGTGTATAGTCGTGAGATGAAGAATTTATAGCGAATAAAGTTAAAGACAATTTAAGTATTATGGCAAGATATATAGGACCGAAATCAAAGATCGCGCGTCGTTTTGGTGAGCCCATTTTCGGCGCAGACAAAGTTTTGTCTCGGAGAAACTTCCCTCCGGGACAGCACGGCAACAACCGCCGCCGCAAGCAGTCGGAGTATGCCGTTATGCTGGCAGAGAAGCAGAAAGCCAAGTACACTTATGGAGTGCTTGAGCGCCAGTTCCGTAATATGTTTGAGAAGGCAGCAAAGGCTGAGGGTATCACCGGTGAGGTGCTGCTTCAGAATCTTGAGAGTCGTCTCGACAACGTCGTGTTCCGTCTGGGCATTGCTCCTACGCGTGCAGCTGCCCGTCAGCTCGTCGGTCACAAGCATATTACTGTTGATGGCCAAGTCGTTAACATTCCTTCTTATTCCGTTAAGCCCGGTCAGATCGTCGCTGTACGTGAGAAGTCTAAGTCGCTCGAAGTGATTGAGGCAGCTCTCGCTGGTTTCAACCACAGCAAGTATCCTTGGATTGAGTGGGATGAGAATACTAAGAGCGGCAAGTTCCTGCACAAGCCCGAGCGTGCCGATATCCCGGAGAACATTAAGGAGCAGTTAATCGTTGAGTTGTACTCTAAATAAATCATTAAATTAATGGCGATATTAGCATTTCAAAAACCTGATAAAGTCGTAATGTTGGAGGCCAACGAGAAGTTCGGCAAGTTCGAATTCCGTCCGTTGGAGCCCGGCTTCGGTGTTACTATCGGTAACGCCCTGCGCCGCATTCTTCTTTCATCGCTTGAGGGCTATGCTATCAACACCATCCGCATTGCGGGCGTTGAGCACGAGTTCTCTTCTGTACCCGGTGTTAAGGAAGATGTGACCAACATTATCTTGAACCTGAAGCAAGTTCGGTTCAAGCAAGTAGTAGAAGAATTCGAGAACGAAAAAGTCAGTATCACGGTCGAGAATTCTACCGAATTTAAAGCCGGTGATATCGGTAAGTATCTGACTGGATTTGAAGTGTTAAACCCCGATTTGGTGATTTGTCATTTAGATGCAAAAGCTTCAATGCAGATTGACCTTACAATCAACAAAGGTCGTGGATACGTGCCCTCTGACGAGAATCGCGAATTCTGCACCGATGTGAATGTAATCCCAATCGACTCTATTTACACCCCAATCCGCAACGTCAAGTACGCAGTAGAGCCTTATCGTGTCGAGCAGAAGACCGACTATGACAAGCTCGTACTCGAAGTGACGACGGATGGTTCCATTCACCCGAAAGACGCGCTGAAAGAGGCTGCCAAGATTCTGATTTATCACTTTATGCTCTTCTCTGATGAGAAGATTACACTCGAGAATAACGAGGTAGACGGTAATCAGGAGTTTGACGAGGAAGTGCTTCATATGCGTCAGTTGCTCAAGACCCGTTTGGTGGATATGAACCTTTCGGTTCGTGCCCTCAACTGTCTGAAGGCAGCCGATGTCGAGACGCTTGGCGACTTGGTGCAGTACAACAAGACCGACCTCTTGAAGTTCCGCAACTTCGGTAAGAAATCGCTCACGGAGCTTGATGATTTGCTCGAGAGTCTGAATCTGTCGTTTGGAACCGATATTTCAAAGTATAAACTGGACAAAGAGTAATCTTGGATTGCACGTTTGCCCAATAAAAAGTAAAAACGAAAATGAGACATAATAAGAAATTCAATCATCTGAGTCGTACTGCAGACCATCGTCAGGCTATGCTCGCAAATATGGCCATCTCGCTGATCCTGCACAAAAGAATCACTACGACTCTCGCAAAGGCTAAGGCCCTCAAGAAGTATGTTGAGCCGCTGATTACGCGCTCAAAGGACGATACCACCAACTCGCGTCGTGTCGTCTTCAGCTATCTGCAGAATAAGGAGGCACTGAAAGAACTCTTCGGTGCTGTTGCTCAGAAGGTGGGCGACCGTCCCGGCGGTTACACTCGTATCATCAAGCTCGGCACCCGTCAGGGCGATGCAGCTCAGGTTGCATTCATCGAGCTCGTTGACTTCGATGAGAATATGGCTAAGACTCCGAAGACGGAAGCTAAGAAGACCCGTCGTTCGCGCAAGTCGACGAAGGCTGCTGCTCCCGTAGAGGAAGCTCCTAAGGCAGAAGAAGTAGCTGAAGAGGTGGCTGCGGCCGCTGCTCCCGCCGCTGAGGCCGCAGAAGAGGCTCCGAAGGCTGAGTAATATTTGGTTGAAACTTGATTAAGGCGTCCTGCTCCATTTTGCGGAGCAGGACGCCTTTTTTGTTTTCTGCTTACTGCGCAGACCGGCAATGAATAGCCGTAGAGGATAGGGAGATTATCCTTTCCTCAGTTCTTTTTTAGGGAAACCCCTATGCGTTTTTCGGTTTTCCCCCATTGCCGAATGATGAAAAATGCGTATCTTTGCTGGCGGAATACTAAAAGCGAAAAGAAGATGAAACAGGTATTGGTACTCACTGTCAGCAGTCTGCTGGTGCTCAGCAGCTGCGGCACCTATACAGGCACGGGCGCCTATGTGGGCGGTCAGTTCGGAACCATTCTCGGTTCAGCCGTGGGAGGTATCTCCGGCGGCCATCGCGGCTCAGACATCGGGTCGATTGTCGGTATGGCGGGCGGTGCCATCATTGGTGCTGCCGTCGGTTCGGCCGCCGACCGTCAGCAGGCCGAGCAGGTGGCAGCGCGTCAGCAGGCTCGCCAGCAGCGTGTGGCTCAGCAGCGCGCCGACGCCTATCAGCAAGACGATGCGAGCGGTTTCGATGCGCAGGGTGGAGGCGATGACCGTATCGACTTCGACGGCGCTGGTCCCGTGGGCAGCCAGCAGCGTGGTTACAGTGCGGCTCAGGCTCGTACCATCAATCCTTCGCAGGTGCAGGTTGCGTCGGGTTACAGTGTCAATGTGAATGAGCAAATCCATATTCGCAATGCCCGCTTTGTGGATGCCGACCAGAATGGAGTGTTGCAGGCTGGCGAGCAGTGTAAGGTGACGTTCGAGATAATGAACCGTTCGGCAGAGACCATCTACGATGTGCAGCCGATGGTGTTCGACGTGACCAAGAACAAACACATCCATATCTCGCCCAATTTGCATATTGAGAGCATCGCCCCTAACAGCGGAGCCCGCTATACGGCTACCATCGTGGCCGACCGTAAGTTGCGCGATGGTCAAGTCGTGATTCGTGTGGGCGTAGCACAGGGCGACCGCGAGATTACGTCGCAGGTGAAGGAGTTTACCATCACTACACGGCGCAAATAGTCAATGCCTTGCATCAATGATACATACGACCGACGACATCGGACGACTGATTAGTGAACGGGGATTCCTGCCATTCTTTGCAGGCGGAATCCCCGATTTTTCGTTGGAAGAAGTCACGCCGCCCGAGCTATGGTTCCCTGACGATACCATTGAGGGCGTGTGGGAGTGGAAGGGGCGTGTCATTCTGGATAACGACTGCGCCTACGGCAAGTTCTATCAGCAGAAGGCCTGCTTCGTCTCGATGGAATGGTTCCCCCACTTGGCCAACTATCGCCGCAGCTGCTACCGCCTTACGGCCGACGAGCAGCGACTGCTCGCCACGCTTGCCGAGCATCATTCACTGCTGTCAAAGGAGTTGAAGCGTCTCTGCGGCTATGTCAAGCCCCGCCAGCCCCATTCCTCCAATCCGCTGGACAAAGTGCTGACGGCCGAAACGCGTGCCGCCGTCCGGCAGGAGCGGCCGCGCCGCCAGAGTTTCGACACGGCCATCACCCGCTTGCAGATGGCCGCCTATGTGGTCACGGCCGACTTTGAGTATCTCTACGACAAGCAAGGCCGCCGTTATGGCTGGGGCGTGGCGCGTTATTGTACGCCCGAGGACTTCTTCGGCCCCGAGCGGATGCAGGTCGACTGTTCGCCCGCCGCATCCAGACGCTTGCTGGAGACCCATCTACACAGCCGGTTCCCGCAGATGACCGACGCCGATGTCCAGCGTGTGCTGGGGTAGGGGGCGATTATTCCAGTTCTATCTCTATTTGTTTCAAGTCAGCGGTGCGCGAGCTGTTGCCATAGAAAAGGATATAGCGTCCGGGCAGCGTGCGCATCGTGTTGGTCTGTGCGTCGAAAGTCTCGAACGCCCGCGGTGTCAGCTCCACCTTTGCTTGTGCCGTCTTCCCAGCTTTGACGCTGACGCGCTGGAAAGCCCTGAGCGATTTCAGCGGTCCCTCGGTGTCGTCCGTTCGGCGAATGTACACTTGTACCGTCTCCGTTCCGTCTCGCTTTCCCGTGTTGCTGACGGGGATGGTGAGCGTCAGCCTTCCATCGGTGCCGATGCGCTGTGCCGAAGCCTGCGCCTCGCCGATGCGGAAGGTGGTGTAGCTCTGCCCGTAGCCGAAGGCAAACAGTGGGTCGTCGAAGTAGCGGTAGGTGCGCCCCTGCATCGAGTAGTTCTCATAGTCGGGCAGTTGCTCCGTGTTGCGGTAGAACGTGATGGGCAGCTTACCGCTCGGGTTGCAGTCGCCGAAGAGTATGTCGGCGAGAGCCGTTCCGCCCTCCTGTCCGGCATACCACGCCTGAACGATGGCGTCGCACGCCTCTGTCTCGGGTGTCAGTGCGATGGCCGAGCCCGAGCAGTTGACGTAGATGATGCGCTTGCCGGCCGCTTTCAGGGCTGCGATGAACTGACGCTGCACCTTTGGCAGCTCTATGCTGGTGCGGTCGCCACCCCGGAATCCCTCAGCATCCACCGGCATCTCTTCGCCCTCGAGTGTGGGAGCGATACCACCTACGAAGACCACCGTCCCAATGCCGCGCAGCTCATTACGGATGATGGCGTCGTAGTCGATGGGATGCTCCTCGGCGATATTGATTTTCAGGTTGGCTCCCCACGTCGGCACGTGGGCATATACTATCTTGATGTTGTAGTGCTTGCCCGCCTCTACCTGCAGCACCGTGCGTGTAGGCTCCGTGCGCCACGTGTTCTTGACGGCCTTCTGCTCGTCGTCAACGAACACCTCAAAGTGGCCGCAGCCCTCCACGTTGACCACCACCTCGCCCGACCGTTGCGGTGTCAGCACCGTCTCATAGCGCGCCCCGAAGTCCTCGATGCGGATGTTAGGTGCAAAGACGTGCATCCCTGCTGTGGTTACAGCCACGGGCGTCTGGTAAAACTCCACTGTGGTGGGCTCGCCCTGCATCTGTCGGTTGTTCCAGAATGTGCCGCGCAACCCATTGTGTCCGTCGATGGCACACTGGTCGAAGAGGCACGTCAGCGTCTTGTCGTAGGTCAGGTCGCAGCCCGGCAGATACTTGACGGCGGGCAGCTTGGCACGGATGCCGTCGAGGATGTTCACCGTCTGCCGGGGCACTCCGTTATAGTTACCCCACATCATCGGCGTGTTGTCCGCGTTGGGGCCGATGACGGCAATTCGCTTGTCGCCTTTGCGTAGCGGTAGTGCGTGGTTCTTGTTCTGCAGCAGCACGATGCTCTGCTGCGCCATCTGTAAGGCCAGCTGGCGATGCTTCTCGCAGCTGAGCACGCTCTCGGGAATGCGACTCCACTCCACCAGTGAGTCGTCGTCCATCTCGCCGAGGGCGAAGCGTCCCTCGAGCAGTCGCAGCACGTGCTTGTCAATCTCCTCCTCGCTGAGCAGCCCGCGCCGCACGGCCTCGGGAATGCTGCGGTAGGCATAGTCGAAGCCGCACTCCACGTCGGTGCCGGCAATGACGCCCTTCGCCGCCGAGTGCGTCGCATCCGACGACGACTTGTGGTTCTGATGGAAGTCGCTGATGGCACCGCAGTCGCTCACTACGAGATACTCAAAGCCCCATTCGTCGCGCAGAATCTGTTGCAGCAACCGCGTGTTGCCGCAGCAGGGCTCGTCGTCCAGCCGCTGGTAGGCGCACATCACCTCGCGCACCTTTGCATCCTGTACCAGTGTCTTGAAGGCCGGCAGATAGGTCTCCCACAGGTCGCGCGGCGATATGTTGTTCAGGTTGGCCGTGTGGCGGCTCCATTCCGGTCCGCTGTGCACGGCATAGTGCTTAGCACAGGCCAGCAGCTTCAGGTATCCACCCCCTCCTGACGGGAGGGACGCTTGGCTTGTTCTTATGCTTGAGGTCGTTTGGCGCCCCTCCTGTTGGGAAGGGATGGGGTTGGGTGTCCCCTGCAATCCTCTGACTACGGCCGTTCCCATTCGGGCGGTCAGGTAGGGGTCTTCGCCGTAGGTCTCCTGTCCACGTCCCCAGCGCGGGTCGCGGAATATGTTGACGTTGGGCGTCCACACGCTGAGGCTGTGGAACTTCTCGTCTTCGCCGCCCGCCCGCATCCGGCGGTGATACTGCGCCCGCATCTCGTCGCTGGCCGCATCAAACACCTTATATAATAATGTGTCGTTGAACGAGGCTGCCATTGCGATGGGTTCGGGAAACACCGTCACGTCGCCCATATTGGCCGCACCGTGCAGGGCTTCGCTCCACCAGAAAAACTTCTTGATACCCAGCCGCGGTATGGCTGGGCTCTCGTCGAGCATCAGCTGTGCCTTCTCTTCCAGCGTCAGCCGTTGCAGCAAGTCCTGTGCGCGTTCCTTATTGCTCAGTTGTGGATTCTGATACGGGTACTCTTGTGCGGTGGCTGTGAGTGCGAGGCACCAGAGTGCTGCTGCGAGGCAGCCTGCCAGCGTACGGTTGCTCTTTTTCTTTCTCATTACTGTTCTGTTGCTTTTACGGTTATGGGTTTGTGGTGCAAAGATACGTCTTTCGGCCGAAAGCCCTTCTTTTGGACGTCGCATATACTTTGCTGCAAGTATCAAACAGCAGCGAGAGGGAGCGTTCCGCTTGTCGGGCGCTCCCTCTCGCTGTTTTGTATGGAGTCGTATCTACTTCCGCTGACGCTTCAGGTAGGCATTCGAGTGGTTCGGCTGGTTGCTGATGGCATCAAGTGCCTCCTCGCCGTCGGTGCCATTTTGCTTTGGCGTGGTGGCACCCTCCACCGGCTTGGCCGGCACCGGCTGTGACTGTGTGCCGGTCTGCCGCCGCTGTTCCTGCTGCTCGTCGTACATCTCGCGCCAGATGGGTCGCAGTCCGTCGCCGCCGTTGTTCACCTCCACCTCCAGTTCAGGCAGCTGATACTCGTCAGTGGGGCGTAGGGGAATCTCGGTAGTGTTCACCTTCTCCACGACGACCGATGCGATGCCCTGTGCAATCATATCCAGCCGCTTCGCCGCTCCCCACGACAGGTCGATGATGCGTCCGCGAACAAAGGGACCGCGGTCGTTGACGCGCACGATGACCCACTTGCCGTTAGCCGGGTTGGTCACCTTCAGCATCGTGCCGAAGGGGTAGGAGCGGTGGGCACAGGTCAGGCTGTCGTGGTGCAGTCGCTCCCCGTTGCTGGTGCGTGCCCCCGTAGCTCGCCGCGAGTAGTACGAGGCCTTTCCCCGTTGGGTCTGAGCACTGAGGGTGGAGCTTTGAGGGCTGAGTGCAGCCAGTTGGCCGGCCAGCAATGCGAGCAGCAACAGCCAGCGGCAGTTGCCCGTCGTCGCGTCTTGCTTACAGCATAGCCTTCTTGTCGTCAATAGCCTCTCAGTCCTCACCTCTCGCCTCTTTGGTTTATACGATTCCCTGTGCCATCATTGCATTGGCCACCTTCATAAAGCCGGCAATGTTGGCTCCCTTCACATAGTTGACGTAGCCCTCTTCACGGCCGTACTTGACGCACTGCTCGTGGATGTTGGCCATAATGCGATGCAGCCGCTCGTCCACCTCTTCCTCGCTCCACGCGATGCGCATCGAGTTCTGCGTCATCTCCAGACCGCTGGTAGCCACGCCGCCGGCGTTGACGGCCTTACCCGGTGCAAAGAGCTGGTGGGCAGCGACGAACTTGTCTACGGCCTCGGCCGTGCAGCCCATATTCGATACCTCAGCCACACAGAGCGGCTTACGTGCCAGTATGCGCTCGGCGTCGTCGCCGTTGAGCTCGTTCTGCGTAGCGCAGGGTAGGTAGATGTCAGCCTCGCGCTCCCACGGCTTGCGTCCCTCGAAGAACTCGCTGCCCTCGAATTCGTCTGCGTATGGCTGGCAGATGTCGTTGCCGCTGGCGCGCAGTTCGAGCAGATAGTCAATCTTCTCTTCGTCCAGACCGGCCGGGTCGTAGATGTAGCCGTCGGGCCCGCTGATGGTAATCACCTTAGCCCCCAGCTCGGTAGCCTTCTTGGCAGCACCCCACGCCACGTTGCCGAATCCGCTCAGGGCGATGGTCTTGCCTTTGATGTCGATGCCGTTCTCCTGCAACATCTGGTGCACGAAGTAGAGTGCGCCGTAGCCCGTGGCCTCAGGACGCAGGATAGAACCGCCCCATTCCAGTCCCTTGCCCGTCAGTGTGGCACCGTGGAACTGGCTGGTCAGCCGTTTGTATTGCCCGAAGAGGTAGCCTATCTCGCGGCCACCCACGCCGATGTCGCCGGCCGGCACGTCCATATCCGGTCCGATGACCTTATAGAGCTCGGTCATAAACGACTGGCAGAAACGCATAATCTCAGCGTCGCTCTTGCCGCGCGGGGCAAAGTCGCTGCCGCCCTTTCCGCCGCCCATCGGCAGCGTGGTGAGTGCGTTCTTGAATGTCTGCTCGAAACCGAGGAACTTCAGTATGCTCAGGTTCACGCTCGGGTGGAAGCGCAGTCCGCCCTTATACGGCCCGATGTCACTGTTGAACTGCACGCGGTAGCCGATGTTCACCAGTACTTCGCCTTTATCATCAACCCAAGGCACGCGGAACGTGATGATGCGTTCTGGCTCTACGATGCGCTCAATGATCTTTGCTTTCTCAAACTCGGGGTGCCGGTTGTACACCTCTTCAATAGATAGCAACACTTCACGGACTGCTTGCAAGAACTCTGCTTCACCCGGATGCTTATGCTCCAGACCTTGCATTATCTTCTCTACATTCATAGTAAAAAATAGGTTTTAAAGTTTGTCAATATGTTATTAGGACAGCACAAATATAGGCCTTTTCTTTGAAACGGCAATGGAAAAAGCCAATTATTTTCCCTGAAAGGTTACAGTTTGTTAAATCCGCAGGCCCCAGTCGGCACCGTCCCGCCCAGAATTCCCGCTGCAATGTTTGGCCGTTTGGCAGAAAAACGCTACTTTTGTGCCAAAACCAACGTAGCAATGAGTACGAACATCCCCCAAGAGTTTAACAACTTCTTCCTGAAAGACGTCTCGTTCGTCAACCTGATGACGCGGCGCATCTTCAATGTCTTGATAGTGGCCAACCCCTACGATGCCTTTATGCTCGAGGACGACGGCCGCGTAGACGAGAAGATATTCGATGAGTATATGGAGCTGGGACTGCGCTATCCACCCACCTTTACGCAGGTGAGTACGACGGAAGAGGCCAACGAGGTGCTGCAGACGCTCGACATCGACCTCATCATCTGTATGCCCGGCAATGCCGACAACGATGCCTTCGACGTGGCGCGCGACGTAAAGAAGGCCGCCCCGCAGATACCCTGTGTGGTGCTGACGCCCTTCTCTCACGGCATCACTAAGCGCATAGAGAACGAGGATATGTCGGTGTTCGACTATGTGTTCAGCTGGCTGGGCAACACCAACCTTATCCTCTCCATCATCAAGCTCATTGAGGACCGGATGAACATCGAGCACGACATCCGCGAGGCGGGCGTACAGATGATACTGCTCGTGGAAGACAACATCCGCTTTTACAGCAGCATCCTGCCCAACCTCTACAACTATATCCTGCAGCAGAGCAAGCGCTTCTCCACCGAGGCCCTCAACCCCCACGCCGCTGCCCAGCGCAAGCGCGGCCGTCCGAAGGTGGTGCTGGCCACCAACTATGAGGAGGCGATGCTCTGGTACGAGCGTTATTCGGACAATGTGCTGGGCGTCATCAGCGACACGCGCTTCCCCCTGCAGACTGTGGCCGGGCGGCTGTCGCACGTCGAAGAGGGCGACCCCGAGGCCGGCCTGAAGCTGCTGCGCGAGATACGTCGCCGCGACGAGTACGTGCCGCTGATTCTGCAGAGCTCCGAAACGGTGAACAGAGAGAAAGCCGAGGCCGAAGGCTTCGACTTCATTGACAAGAACTCGAAGAAGATGAACGTGGACCTGCGCCATCTCATTGAGGAGCATATGCGCTTCGGCGACTTCATCTTCCGCGACCCCAAGACGCGCGAGGAGATAATGCGCGTGTCGTCGCTGA
>JAFUZD010000048.1 GCA_017476785.1 Prevotella sp.
CACTACAAGCGCAAGTATGCCGAATACTACAACTTCACCAACCGGAAGAGCAATGCCGTCACGGCCGTGCTCACCGGCGATGCCGAGAGTGGCACCGTCGGCACGTTCAGCACGCCGCTCTCGGCATCCGTGGCCTACTCGTCGTCGCCGGCCTCGACAGCCATCGGCGGCCTGCTGCGCTACAACAATACCGGCCACAGCTACGTGTTCAAGTTCAGCACCCGCTACCGTCTCGACACGGAGGGTAAGGAAATCTTCTCCACCTCGCTCGCCAACCCCACGTGGGTCAACATCAATGTGAAGGCGCGCCAGAACTGGCTGTACTACGACAAAGCCCGTACCGACGACGACGGCAAGGAGAACCAGACGACCCTCACCTCGCGCCGCACGCTACCGCCCACCACGCTGAAGGGACTCCACTGGGCACTCGTCGGCGACCCCTATAAGTTCACCGCCGTCAACCGCCGCCGCTGGGAAGACAGCGGCCGGCCCACCAGTGCGACCGCCAATGCTGACTGCTGGCTGGGCACCCACTACGGAGAGAACAGCAGCGGCGAGTGGTACAACTACCTGAGGCAGGGCAGCACCGACGAATGCAGTGCCTACGGAGAGGGCAAAGCCACAGGCAGCTACAATGCCGCCAACGGCAACACCGAGTGGAGCCTCGTCTACCGCAAGACGGACAACAGCTTCGTATGGCGCACGGCCTCGCTGAAGACCGGCACCGGCGATGCCGTCAACGCCTCGGACGACAACAAGACCAACCGCTTCCTCGTCCTCACGTCCAAAGACTTCACGGCCACACAGCCGGCCGGCGAGAGCAGTGCCTTTGTGCTCCAGCCGTTCAGCCTCGCGACAAAGGTCACCAACGAGAACCTCAACCCCATCGAGATAGTGCCGATGAAGAAGCAGGGCAACGACTGCTTCGATGCCAACGTCTACGTCTACTCCACCGACTCGGAGAAGCCGAAGGCCTTCCTGCTACGCGCTGAGATGGGCTATGGCGACGATGCCACGACCTACGACGCCGTCAGCCAGATGCCCTGCATCCTGCGCCGCTACGGCTGCTCCTATACGTGCTATGACGCCGACTACAACCCCGCCACGCACTCGGGCACGTCGCTGCCGGCCTTCACCTCCAGCTGGCTGGCTACGAAGAGCGAGCCCGTCACCATCAACTACCAGTACACCGTGAGCGAGTCCACTGCCCGCTTCTTCACCGGAGCCGAGGAGGCCCTTCAGGGAGAATACACGTGGGCCAACACCTATTATAATTGGAACGAGACGTATAAGGGCAACAACACCCGCGTCGTCGTGTGGGACTGGGTTGACGTAGGACCTCACTACAATGAGGACGGAAAGATTGACGGACGCACCTACGAGTGGAGAGCCATAGAGCAGTGGCTCGACGGCCAGACGGTGAACACGCCGGTCTTCGGATGGGTCAACTCGAAGAACGACAGCCGCGCCTATGCCGACGAGACGTCGCAGAACGACAATGCCAGCCAGAAGTGGGCACTCACGGGCGACCCCTATAACTTCGACCTGAAGAACTACGCCAAGTATATGGATGGCGACGCCTCGTCGCTCGCCGCCAGTGGCAGTGCCATCAGCTTCGGCAATACGGCCGGTAGATGGGCGCTGGCTGTCGACACGGAGGGCAAGCCCTATCTGGCCCTCACCGACGACAACGGCAACATCAGCCAGTACGTGTCCTTCGACCGTACCAGCAGCGGTTCGTCTACCGACCAGTACCTCAAGCTGATGGGCAACCGCCTCAGCGATGCCACGGGCAACATCCTCAACCTCGGCGGAGCCCATCCGTTCTATCTGTCCGACCTGCGCAGCTATGCGGCCATCGTGGAGTATCACCTCGTCATCGCCCACAAGCACTCGCTCGATGCCGAAGACTTCGCCCGCCTGTCACAAGCAGACAAGCAGACCATCGTCAGTCATCTGCGCGAGTACCTGAAGTATAAGGACCCCGCCCTGCTGTCGAAGGTGAAAGCCACGGAGATTCTGGAAACCGACAAGCCCGAAGACATCGTCACCGATGAGACTGCCCGCAATAAAATCATCCAGCTGCTCAGCGGACGCGCCACCGACAACAGCACCGGCGGCACGCTGCGCGACCTCATCAACGACCCCATCGAGGACAAGGTCGTCACCCGCGTGGGTAAGGGCAATATGATTACCATCCCGTGGTATATGAAGCGGCAGTTCTGCAAGTACACGCTCTACCAGCGCGACGTGCAGGAACTGACAGACGACGGCACGGGCACGGGCAACAAGAAGTGGGTGTCGGTAGCCGAGAGCGACCCGGCTCACCAGCACAACGGCTCCACGGTAGACCGCGTGATGGACTACCATAAAGACCGCAAGCTCATCGTCGACGTGGTCTACGACGTCGACCCCGACAAGTTCCACTTCTCCAATCAGGGCCGCAACACCACCCGCTGGTACTCGCTGATGACGCAGAACGCCAACGACGGACTGCTCAACTTCAGCTACTCCAACGGCGTCGGTGCACGTCTCGACCGCTCCGAGCACTACACCAACAACTACCTCTGGGCACCTACCGGCGACCCCTACGGCTTCGTGCTCCACAACCGCTATGCCACCGTCAACGGAACAGGCTGGGATCAGGTGGTCATCACGTCGGAGGGACACCTGCCCAACAAGACCGACGGAATGGCCGGCTACTATAAGATATTCACCACGGCCGACGACTCTGCCACCGTCGACGGCATTACCTATACGGGTGTGGAGATTCCCGTGCGCTACATCGAGAAGCGCATCAGCCACCTCGTGCGCGGCGACGTACGCCCCGAGGGCTCGAAGGATGCCGGTACGACGGTAGAGACCGACGGTGCTGTGAATGCCGTCTACGAGATGATGGTGGGCAACTTCGAGAACTCGTTCCTCATCCACCCCACCCGTGCGTGGATTGACCCCAAGCTCGAGGACTACAGCAGCTACTACGTCACCCACGTCACGGCCAACGGAGCCTTTAAGCACCGCGCACAGCTGTACTTCAGCACGGCCGAGGCCGCCCGCGCCAACGCGGACGCCAACTGGCATCTGGAGACTACGGCCGAGCAGCTGTGGCCCTACTTCAACCGCACCGGCTACGTGGGCGGACTGAAGCCCGAGCTGGCCACCAGCTTCCAGAACCAACAGCTGCGCAACCGCATACAGGAGTACGTGGAGCAGCCCGAGCTGGAGCGCGACTATCAGGTCATCCGCGATGCCCGCGACCTCGTCTACGCCGGCACCTTCTTCAATGC
>JAFUZD010000049.1 GCA_017476785.1 Prevotella sp.
CATCACCGAAGGCTCTGTAATCTTGATAGCTTTCATTTCAGTTTTTATCTTATTCACTCATATTTTTAATATAGGGCAGCTCTTTCAGCTGGTCGAAGCCGAAGAAGCGACGGGCATTGTCCGACAGGAACTGCTGTTTCTCTCCGTCGGTCAGCTCGTTGGACTTGATGACGAAGTCGAACGACATCTTGTAGGTGATGGCCGTGATGGTACGCGGGTAGTCCGAGCCCCACATCAGCTTGTCCCAGCCTACGGCATCGGCTGCCTCGCGGATGGCGCGGACGGCAGAGGGGAAGGGGTAGAACTCGTCGTTGAAGAGCCACGTGATGCCGCCGCTCTCGATGTAGACGTTGTCGTGGCGTGCCAGCTTGATTTGTTCCATCCAGCCGGGGCGCGTCACCATACCGAAATGTCCGATGGCAATGCGCAGCCGCGGGCACTCACTGATGATTTCCTCCATCTGGCTCACCTGTGCGTCGCCGTCGGCCAGCTCGATGCCGAGGATGATGTCGTTGGCCTCCATCAGCCGCATCATCTGCATCATCTCGTCGTTGATGAACCGTATGGGCAGTCGGGCTGCGGGTATCTTGAGACCGCGGAATCCGCTCTTGATGAGCTGGTCGGCCTCAGCGGCAAAGCCCGGCTGGCGCAGTTCTGGCATACCGAAGACGAAGAAACGGTCGGGATAGCGCCGCTTGACTTCGGCCAGATAGCTGTTCTGCAGTCCGTCGATGAACTCTTGCGTGACGACGGCTGCCGACACGCGTGCATAGTCCATATTCGACAGGAAACGCTCAGCCGTATTCTGTCCGTCGGTCATATAGGGAGGCAGCATCTGCACCTCCTCGCCGAAGAACATCGAACGGCTGCGGTTGGGCTCCAGCTGGTAGATGGGCTGGCCGTTGACTGACGTATCCTGATGCAGCCACAGATGGGCGTGCGCATCCACCACTTTTATGTATTCTGCCACGATACGCGTTGTTGGTTACCGATGATGTCTTTTACCTCCTGCACCAGTGTCTCGTCCATCGGCTCGTCCAGATAGCCGAGGTTCTTTTGCAGGTTCTCTGCCCGCGTGGTGCTGAACACGGTAGAGGCTATGCGCTCGTTGCTGCACGCATACTGCATTGCCAGCTTTTCGATGGGATAGCCCTTCTTTCGGCAGTGCTCGGCCGCCCGTTTGCAGGCTTCCACCAGCGGCTGGGGAGCCGGATGCCAGTCGGGCACGCCCCGCTCTGTGAGCAGTCCCATTGAGAATGGCGATGCGCTGAGCACGCCTACGCCGTTCTGCTCGAAGAAGTCGAGGAAGTCGGCCAGCTTGTCGTCGCACAGGCAGTAATGACAGAAGTTCATCACGCTCTCAATCGTTCCGCTGGGCGAATGCTCTATGACCCACTGCAGGTTCTCCAGCTGCAGGTCGGTGCATCCCACGTGGCCCACGATGCCCTCGCGTTTCAGCTCGTGCAGGGCTGGCAGCGTCTCGTCTACCACCTTCTGCAGTCCGCCTTCCATCCGGCCCTGAAACTCGATGTCGTGCACGTTGATGAGGTCGATGTAGTCGATGTTCAGCCGTTCCATACTCTCGTAGACGCTCTCTTTGGCGCGCCGTGCCGAGTAGTCCCACGTGTTCTGGCCGTTCTCACCGTAGCGTCCCACTTTGGTCGACAGATAGTATTTGTCGCGTGGAATCTGCTTCAGTGCCTTGCCCAGCACTTGTTCGGCCTTATAGTGGCCGTAGTAGGGCGACACGTCGATGATGTTGATGCCGGCATCGACGGCAGCCATCACGGCTTCAATGCCGCGCCCCTCGTCGAACGAGTGGAACACGCCGCCCAGCGATGAGGCTCCGAACCCCACTTCAGACACCTTCATCCCAGTCTTTCCCAGTTCTCTGTATTTCATAGCGGTATATCTTGGTTAAGAAGACAGAATAACATAAGAACATATCCTTCTTGCGTTGACGGTCCATATGTTCTTATGTTATTTTGTCTTTTCTGATTAGTCCTTCTGCAGTGTTCTCACTTTTCGGCTATACGTGGAATGAGTCGCGCTCTCCGGGCTTGTAGGCTTTGCCGTCCTCGTCTTTCAGGTATACCTGAAGGTCGGTGAAGTAGCCTGTTTCTTGCAGTTCTTTCAGCTTCTTCTTTGCCTCCTCCTGCTCGTTGAACAGCTTGGCCGTTGCAATGTGGTTGGTAAACTCCAGTTTCTTCTGTTCCGTGTCCAGCACCGATATCCATTCGTCTTTTGTGCGGTCGCCGATGATAAATGACTTTGCCATTGTTTTTCCTTTCGTTATTTTGTTGTTGATTTGTTTCGACGACAAAGGTAGCTATTTTCTTCGTTGCGTGTGCGGCTGTTTAGTCTTTTTTAAACGTAAACGTTTGAAAAAGTTTACGTGCGAATCTCCGTCCGAACAACAAGAAGAGCGGGGTGCCAGTCGGCACCCCGCTCTGTTTCAGAAGTCAGTCTGTAGTCTGACTGAGCTGTTTCAGCCTTTGATGGCAGCTACGCCCGGAAGCACCTTACCCTCGATAGCCTCGAGCAGGGCGCCGCCACCGGTAGAGATGTAGCTCACCTGATCGGCCATACCGAACTTGTTGATGCAGGCCACGGAGTCGCCGCCGCCAATCAGCGAGAAGGCGCCGTTGGCCGTTGCCTTGGCAATAGCGTCGGCAATAGCCTTAGAACCGCCGATGAAGTTGTCGAACTCAAACACACCGGCAGGACCGTTCCACAGAATCGTCTTGGCGTTCTCGATGGCAGCTGCAAACGACTTGCGCGTCTCGGGACCGGCATCCAGACCTTCCCATCCCTCGGGGATGGCGTTGGCGGGGCATACCTGCGTATTGGCATCGTTGGCAAACTTGTCAGCAGCGATACAGTCGGTGCCCAGCACGAGGTTCACGCCGTTCTCCTTAGCCTTCTGAATCACGTCGAGTGCCACGTCCAGCTTGTCCAGCTCTACAATCGAGTTGCCAATCTCGCCGCCCTGTGCCTTAGCAAACGTATAGGTCATACCGCCGCAGAGAATCAGGTTGTCCACCTTACCCAGCAGGTTTTCGATGATACCAATCTTGGTCGATACCTTCGAGCCGCCCATAATGGCAGTGAACGGGCACTTGATGTTCGACAGGATGTTGTCTACGGCCGTCACCTCTTTCTCCATCAGCAGACCCAGCATCTTCGAGTCAGCATCGAAGTAGTCGGCAATCACTGCCGTAGAGGCGTGCTTGCGGTGAGCCGTTCCGAAGGCGTCCATCACGTAGGCGTCGGCATACGAAGCCAGCGTCTTGGCAAACTCCTTCTGGCGCTCCTTCATCTCCTTCTTGGCGTTGTCGTAGGCGGGGTCGGTCTTCTCAATGCCCACGGGCTTGCCTTCCTCCTCGGGATAGAAGCGCAGGTTCTCCAGCAGCAGCACTTCGCCGGCCTTCAGCGCAGCGGCCTGCTCCTGTGCCTTTGCGCAGTCGGGAGCGAACTGAACCTTAACGCCCAGTGCCTCGCTGACGGCGTCAACAATCTGACCGAGCGAGAACTTCGGGTTTACCTTACCCTTCGGCTTGCCCATATGGCTCATAATGATGAGCGCACCGCCATCGGCCAGCACCTTCTTCAGGGTGGGCAGCGCACCGCGGATGCGGGTGTCGTCCGTAATCTTACCATTCTCGTCCAGAGGCACGTTGAAGTCTACGCGCACGATTGCCTTCTTGCCGGCAAAATTGAATTCGTTGATTGTCATAGTTGTACGTTTATTTTAATAATGTATAGATGATTCCAAAAAACCGAATGCAAAGATAGGGAAAATAATTCATAAATCGCGCGCTGCCTGCCATAATTTAATGCTTTTTTACGTACAATGGATGAGAATGTAAGGCTGGGTTGTCAAAATGGTGAGTTTGTTGAGTTGAGAACTTGGGGAGGGCTTCGCCATTGGGCGCATTGGTTTTTCTGACAGGGTGGGATGGGGGCCCTTTCGGGAAATTCTCGCGAGAATTGGGGGAATTCTCGCGAAAATTCTGAAAATTCTCGCGAGAATTTTCAGAAAGCCGTCGGAGTTGGGCGCGGCGAAAGCCGTCCGTCAGCGCCCGGCGAGTGCCGTTCTTGTCTCTCGTTTGGCCCGTTCCGGCCTCTTGTTTAGCCCATTCCATCCTCTCGTTTGGCCCGTTCCATCCTCTCGTTTGGCCGTAATGTCCCTCTCGTTTGGCCGTAGTGCCTTCGTTTTTGCCCCGTTCTCTTGGCCGTTTGCTGGAAAAAGACTATCTTTGCAATCGTTATTTTCGCCTGTAAGTGCAGGAAATGATGGAATGATTTTAGACAAAAACTCAAACAAGAATCAATAGAATATGAAGACAATCAGTACAGAGAAAGCACCTGCGGCTATCGGGCCGTACAGTCAGGCAATAAAGGTGAACGGACTGGTGTTTGCCTCCGGTCAGATACCCATTGACCCGCAGACGGGCGTGTTTGTAGAAGGTGGCATTGCCGAACAGACGGCACAGGCCCTGCGCAATGCGGAGGCTATCCTCGCTGAGGCAGGACTGTCGCTGCGCAATGTGGTGAAGACCACGGTGTTCTTGGCCGATATGGCCGACTTCGGTGCGATGAACGAGGTGTATGCCCAGTTCTTCAGCGAGCCTTATCCCGCCCGCTCGGCCGTGGCAGTGAAGGCACTGCCGAAGGGCGCGTTGGTGGAAGTGGAATGTATTGCTGCCGAATGAAGGACAGTGCGATTATCCTGAGCGGCGGGATGGACTCCACTACGCTGCTCTACGACTGTCAGGAGCGCATTGCGCTGGCCATCTCGTTCGACTACGGCTCTAACCATAATGCGCGTGAGATACCTTTTGCCGTCTGGCATTGCCAGCACTTGGGTATCCGCCACATTGTCGTCCCGCTTGCCTTTATGAGCCAGTATTTCAAGAGCTCGCTGCTTGCAGGTTCGGCCGCCATTCCCGAAGGTCACTATGCCGACGCGAATATGAAGTCGACGGTCGTCCCCTTCCGCAATGGCATTATGCTCTCCATTGCCGTGGGAATAGCCGAAAGCGAGGGCTTGAAATACGTGATGATGGCCAATCACGGCGGCGACCACGCCATCTATCCGGATTGCCGTCCTGACTTTGTGGATGCTTTCGACCGGGCTGCTGAGGCCGGAACCTATGCCGGTATCAGGCTGCTGTCGCCCTATACGCACTGGACGAAGACCGACATTGCACGGCGAGGGAGTGAACTGGGGATTGACTATTCGAAGACGTGGTCGTGCTATAAGGGCGGCGACCGCCACTGTGGCCGCTGCGGCACCTGTATAGAGCGCAGGGAAGCACTGGCTGCAGCGGGAGTGGAAGATACAACAGACTATGAAGATAAAGGATAGATACCGGCAATTTCGCCTATGGCAACAGCGTCCCTTTGAGGTGGCGCCTTTGTCAGACGAGGCACACGACTGCCCGACGTGCCACACCCACTACACGGGTAACTACTGCCCACGCTGCGGCCAGTCGGCCAAGATAGGGCGCTACTCGTTTCGCACGGCCCTGCTGCTGTTTATCGACGTGTGGGGACTGGGCAACCGCGGTATGTTTCGCACCCTGCGCGACCTCATCCTGCGGCCGGGCTATATGATACGCGACTATCTGAGTGGAATGCAGATGGCCTACTTCCCGCCGTTCAAGATGCTGTTCCTGCTCACTACGCTGAGCATCTTGGTGGCTCACGGACTGAATATCACGGGAACCTCGCAGCAGGAACGCCAGCGGCAGGACCTGATAGAGATACAGGCCATCGGGGACGCTGATGGCGGCAAAGGAGCCGATGACTTCGGGGTGGAGTGGATAAACAGGATATACGACATACAAGACCGGTTTCCCAACCTGCTTTCGCTGACCTTCATCGTGCTGATGTCGAGCTTCTTCTACATCTTCTTCCGCAAGTCGAAGACGATAGCCCAGTTGCGCTTCTCGGAATTCTTCATCTGTATGGTCTACACGGCCAATATGCTCTCCATCTACGAAACGCTGATGGCTTTCTTCTGTCTGCCGACGACGCTCGTCTCACTGGCTTCGGTGCTGACCGTCATTCCGCTGAAGCAGTTCTCGGGCTTCACGTGGAAGCGCACCATACTGAGTATGCTCGGAGCCTTTTCCCTGATGGGCGTGTTGCTGTTGCTGGCCATCAGCATCGGCGTCATCGTAATGCTCACGCTGCATCCGGAAATGGCACCTGCCTCATAGTGCCTGCTATCCGAAGAGGGCCCGCAGCGCCTCTTCTACCTTACGCACGGGCACCAATTCAATGTTGAACTTCTTGCGGTTCAGCCCGCTGAGGTTGTATTGGGGGATGATGATGTGGCCGAAACCCAGTTTCTCGGCCTCGGATATGCGTTGCTCGATACGTGCCACGGGGCGCACCTCGCCGCTCAATCCTACTTCGCCCGCCATACACCAGCCACTCTCGATGGGCGTGTCGACATTCGACGAGAGTACGGCAGCAATGACGCTCAGGTCCATAGCCAAGTCGGTGACGCGCAGTCCGCCGGCAATATTGAGGAAGACGTCTTTCTGCATCAGCTTGAATCCAACCCGCTTCTCCAGTACGGCCAGCAGCATATTCAGCCGGCGCTGGTCAAAACCGGTGGCGGTGCGCTGAGGGGTTCCGTAGGCGGCACTGCTCACCAGTGCCTGCGTCTCCACGAGGAAGGGGCGCACGCCTTCGATGGCCGAGCTGATGGCTATGCCGCTCAGCCCGTCGTGCTCTTGCGTGAGCAGTAGCTCTGAGGGATTGCTCACCTGCCTCAGCCCGTTCTGCTGCATTTCGTAGATGCCCAGCTCGCTGGTAGAACCGAAGCGGTTCTTGATGCTGCGCAGGATGCGGTACATATAGTGCTGGTCGCCCTCAAACTGTATGACCGTATCGACGATGTGCTCCAGAATCTTGGGGCCGGCCAGTGTCCCTTCCTTCGTGATGTGTCCAATCAGGATGACCGGCACGCCGCTGGTCTTGGCAAAGCGGAGCAATGCCGAGGCGCACTCACGCACTTGGGCTATGCTGCCGGCCGACGACTCGACGTCCTCGGTGGCAATGGTCTGAATGGAGTCAATGACAACCAGCTGCGGCTGCACGTCTTTGATGTGCTCAAAAATGGCCTCGAGCGAGTTTTCGCAGAGGATAAAAGGCCCTCCCTCGGCTCCTCCGAGCGGAGCTGGGGCCAGTCTCTCGGCGCGCATCTTCAGCTGGTGGGCGCTCTCCTCGCCGCTGACGTACAGGATGCGCATCTCCTGCATCTGTAAGGCCGTCTGCAACGACAGGGTAGACTTTCCGATGCCCGGCTCGCCGCCCAGCAGTACGATGCTGCCCGGCACCAGTCCGCCACCCAGCACCCGGTTCAGTTCACCGTCGTGCGTATCGATACGTGGGTCGTCCTGTGCAGGGATGTCGCGCAGTTGCATTACTTTGTTGCGGCGCAGCTGATGGCCGGCCGAGGCAGCAGCACTGGTGGCCGCCTGCTGGCGCGTGTCGGTTATGCGTATCTCCTTAAATGTGTTCCACTGTCCGCACGTGGGGCACTTGCCAATCCATTTGGCCGATTCCTGCCCGCAGTTGGAGCAGACATAAGCTATTTTATCCTTTGCCATAATGGTGACAAAAGTACGAATAAATTTTGTAACCACGAAAAATATTCGTACTTTTGCGGGCATTATGAAGCAATTATCCTTCATCATTATAGGCCTCTTGCTGATTGCGGCCTGCGGGCAGAGCTACGAGGAAACCAAGCGCATCACGCGGCAGCAGCGGCGCGAGGCGGCTCGGCGCGACTCGGCAGCACTGAAAGTGGCCGTGATGCCTACGCTGGACTGCCTGCCGATGTACGTGGCCGAGTATCACCATCTGTTCGATACGCTCAACGGAGGCGTAAGGCTGAAGTTCTTTACGGCACAGATGGACTGCGACACGGCGATGGAGCGGGGCAGGGTAGAAGGATCCATCACCGACTTGGTGCGTGGGCAGCGAATGGTGAGGCGAGGAACCCCATTGCGCTATATTGCTTCGACCAATGCCTACTGGCAGCTTATCTCCAACCGTAATGCGCGCATCCGCAATCTGAAGCAGCTGGACGACAAGATGTTGGCAATGACTCGCTACTCCGTGACCGACTTGATGGGCGACTATGCCGTCGACTCGGCACGGCTGAAGCCCGAACGCTTGTTCCGGGTGCAGATAAACGACGTGAACGTGCGCCTGCTGATGTTGCAGAACAACGAGATGGATGCCCTGCTGCTGACGGAGCCACAGGCCACGGCAGCCCGCAATGACGGGAACCGAGTGCTGCTGGACACCCGGCAGCTGGACTGGCAGATGGGGGTGCTGGCTTTTCGCGAGCGTGGGGTGAAGACGCGGGCCCGGCAGCTGCAGCTGGATGCTTTTGTCCAAGCCTACAATCAGGCCTGCGACTCTATTAATAAATATGGTGTCGGCCGTTATCGCAGTCTGCTGACGGAGCGTTATGGCATCAGTGCCGCCACGGTCGACTCGCTTCCACGGTCCATCAGATTTTCCCACGCCATCGGGCCGCGCCAGCAAGATATCGACGTGGCTGACCGCTGGCTCAAGAAGAAATGAGAATTGAACAATGGCAACAGATAACGAAGCACTGAAATACGTAGACGAAGCGATAGCCCAGAGTGACGTGGCAAAGGCTATCAGCGAGATGGAAGCCTATCTCACTGCCTATCCCGAATTGCGTATGCCCCAAGACTCATTGGAAGAAGTGAAACGCGACTACGCACTGATGGCTGACTACTGGAAGCGGGGCTATCGCGACCCTCAGTTGGAGACGCTGTACCGCAAGCTGTTGCAACGGCTGTATGTGGCCAGTACCGATATGAAGTGGGCCAACACCGTCAGCCGTTCACCGTTTCTGACAGCGCTTTATCGCCGGGTACGTCAGCAGCGGCGCGACTGGTCGGTCGACGGCATCCGCAGTGAGATGGAGGGCTTTGTCAGTGAAGTGGCGTTGCTGCAGCTGGAACCGGCGCACAAGCGGCAGGCTGGCAGTGAAGCACTTTATAAGGCGCACCAGCAGCGAATGAACGACCTGTTTGACTATGTGTTTACCTCGCGCAGCTGGAGCGAACGGGTGGGACTGGCTTTCGAAGAGATGCTCTTGTCGCCCACACTCGATACCAATGACCAGCAGTTGCTGGTGGCAGCCATAATGCTCTCGGCGATGAATCACTTCGATATGGTGAAGTTCCGGGTGCTGGCCATCGTCTATCGACACTCGGCCGACGAGGCTGTGCGCCAGCGAGCCTTGGTGGGCTGGGTGCTGGCGATGGATGCCAGCGTGGACAATGTATATCCCGAGCAGCGGGCACTGATAGAAGAGATGTTGCAGCAAGAGGATACTTGCCGCGAACTGACCGACTTGCAGAAACAACTGATCTATTGCCTAAATGCCGAGCGCGATACGCAGAAGATACAGAGCGAGATAATGCCCGACTTGCTGAAGAACAATTCGTTCCGCATTACGCGCAATGGAATAGAAGAAGTGGAGGAAGACGCGATGGAGAACATTCTGCATCCCGAAGCGGCCGAGGAGAAGATGGAAAAGGTGGAAGCTGGCTTCCGTAAGATGATGGAGATGCAGAAACAGGGGTCGGACATCTACTTTGGAGGCTTCTCGCAGATGAAGCGTTTCCCTTTCTTCAACGAGACAGCCAACTGGCTGGTTCCTTTCTATCTGGCGCATCCTGCCATCAGCCCTATCGTCGGCAAGATGAATGGCAATAGGTTTCTGGAGCAGATGATGGCAATGGGGCCTTTCTGCAACAGCGACAAGTATTCGTTTGTCATTGCATTTCAGCAGGTGGTGGAACGTATTCCTGCCCATCTGCGCGAGATGATGGAGCGGGGGGAGGCCCGAATGAGCGAGATAGAGCCCGAGGCAATGCAAACGCCTGCCTATATCCGCCGCATCTATTTGCAGGATTTGTATCGCTTCTTCCGGATTTTCCCGCATCGCAGTGTACTGCGCAACCCGTTCGACCCGAACCTCGGACCGCTGGGTGAGTGCTGCTTCTTTGCCGGCAGGCTGCTGTCTTACCAGTCGGCACTGGCTGGCTATAAGGACGAGGTGGTGCGGTTGCTGATGAAGCAGGGAATCGTTGAGGAGGCTTGTCGGTTGTTGCGCAGCTACGACGAGGCACATCGCACGGCCGATTACTACGTGCTGGTGGGCAATCTGCTGGTGCAGCATCCGCAGCATCAGGCTTATTTCGGCAATGCGCTGACAGCCCGCCGATGCTTTGAGTTGGCACTGCAGCGGGATGGTCAGCATCAGCGGGCTTTGCAGGGCTACGCTCGCTGTCTCTTTGCCGACAGCTGTTATGGGCAGGCACTGGAGGTGTACGACCGTCTGTTGCAGTTGCAGCCGGACAAGCGGAGTTTCCATTTGAACAAGTCGGTATGCCTGATCAACCTGCAGCAATATGAGGAAGCACTGAAAATCCTGTATCGACTGAACTACGAGGCTCCCGACGATGACAACGTGAACCGTGTGATGGCGTGGGCACTGACGTGCAGCGGACGGCTGGAGCAGGCCGAAAAAAAATACAGCCAAATGGCGGCTGGTGAGTCGCATTTGGCTGAAGACAAGTTGAATGAAGGCTATTGTCACTGGTTGCAGGGACATATAGAAGCGGCTGCCGATTGCTTCAACCGCTATCTGGCGACGGAGGGCGTCAGCGAGGAGCGCGACTTTCTGTTTCGTGAGCGCGAGCTGCTGAGTAGCAACGGCATCACCGATACCGACATCCGTCTGATGACAGGCCTCCTCCAGCGCTGAGTAATCTTCCGGATAGAACTTCTTGTAGGGATGCATCGGTTGGATGTATCCCTAAATATTTGCTTTCAAGAGAGGTCAGTCATTCCTCTGGCCAGTAAGCTTGCTGTGCAGTCGCGGCCACACTTGGGTATAGCCCCAATAGCCGAGCAGGGGCAGGGCTACGCCGGCAAGGGTGTAGAGCAGCCAGAAGTAGTCGTCGGCCGAGTGGTGATGGATGACCAAGTGGCATCCCATCTGGGCCCAGTCGAGCTGATAGTACCATATCTTGAGCGGGTTGACGGCCTTAAAAGCGAGGATGTGGAACACGAAGATATAGAGCGTGTGGTCGCCGCAGTAGACGAGGAAGCGGCGGATGAGATTGTCGTGGCGGTCGAGAACGGTGCTGACATTATAGATGAGCAGGATGCCGCAGACGGCAGGGAGTGGCAGACGGACAAACTGTTCGAACGTGGCGCGCCAGCCCATATTTGACGGATAGTATTCGGAAAAGAGCCAGACGATGGCGGCAAAGACGATGGTTCCCCACCAACTGGGGCGATACTTGGGCTGCAGCTGGCGGAATAAGAACCCGCAGCCAAAGAAGAAGGTGCCCATAATCTCGCGGTAGCCTCCCTGAACGATGGTGACAATCTTGATGCCTTCGGCCGTCTTCCACGCACCGAGCAGCAGCATCAGCAGGCAGATGGCAATGGGAACCGTCAGTGGGTGAGGGGGACGATGCAGCCTCTTCGTGAGGTGATGGAGCCCCTTATATATAATAAGGTATAGGATGCTGGTCACCAGCAACGCCCTGAAGAACCAGAAAGCACCACAAAGGAACTGGTCGTAGCCTCCCATTGCCGTTACCATCGTCCATAGGTTTTGCTGTATCTGATGCCACGTGTAAGGATGGGTAACGCCCCCGGCTGCATTGCCATACTGCTCATTGAGAATGCCGAGGCGAAACATCGTGTTGTGGATGATGAGAAAGAAGACCGACCACTTGAGGAAGGGAAGGTAGAGGCCGCGGAGGCGCTTCTTGACAAAGGTGGCCTCGTCGTTGAGATATTTCAGGGAGAAGAAGTAGCCGGCCGTGGCAAAGAACACGGGCATATGGAACTCAAACAGGAACTTGCTAAGTGCTGCCGGGCACTCAGCGTGGCCTGCAACCATCAAGATGATGGCCAGTGCTTTGCAGATGGAGATGGTGGTGTTTCGCATAGGCCATTAAAGGAAGGGGGCGAGCAGATGGGCAAACCAACCGCGGAACTTCTGCCACGGCGTACGGAAGGTGTTCCACGACTGCGGGGTCAGCAGGAAACTCTTGCCCGTGTCGCGGCTGAACATAGCATCAAGCTCTTGGGTGGTATGGCGGTCGATGATGACGGCATTCTCTTCAAAGTCGCATTTCAGACTGCGGGCATCGAGGTTTGTGCTGCCGACGGTACAGAAACGGCCGTCGACCATCATAATCTTGGAATGATGGAAGCCCGGCTCATAGAGCCAGACGATAGCACCGCGCTTCATCAGCTTGTGTGCCTGATAGTATGCACAGTCGGGCGTCAGAGGAATGTCGCTTTTGGCCGACAGCATTATCTCTACCTTCACGCCGCGGCGAATGGCACGGGTGAGTGAGCGCGTCACTTTGGGAATCAGCGTGAAATAGGGATTGATAATCTTGATGGAGTCCTGTGCGTTGTCAATGGCACTCAGGTAGAACTTGCGCATTATGGTGGGCGTGCGGTAGGGCTCGCGGTTGATGATGCCCACCTGCTTGTGTCCTGCCGTCGAGGTGGTGTCGGCCTTCAGTCCTTCGAAGGTGGTGTCGGTTCCTCCACGATAGTATTTCATTCCACTGACATTCTGCTTTGTCGTGCGGTTCCAGATGCGGAGGAAGATGGCCTGCAGCTGGTTGACGGCATCGCCCTCGATGCGGCAGTGCATATCGCGCCATTCGCCCACCTGTTCAGTGCCTTTGATGTAGTAGTCGGCCACGTTCATTCCGCCAGTGTAGGCAATCTTTCCGTCAATAACCACAATCTTTCGGTGGTCGCGTCCGAAGATATGGTTGACCCACGGGAATCGGATAGGGGAATATTCGTAGATTTCAATGCTGTCGTCCCGCAGGGGTTGGAGGTGCCGCTTCTTGAGCGGTTGGTTGTTGGAATCGTTGCCGAATCCGTCGAACAGTGCCCTCACTTCGACGCCCTCCCGGCGCTTCTCGCGGAGCAGGTCGAACAAAGCAGAGGCGATGGAGTCGTTGCGGAAGTTGAAGTATTCCAGATGGATGCTGCTGCGGGCTTGGCGGATGGCCTTAAACATATCTTCGAACTTGGCCTCGCCGCTCATCAATAGCGTGACGCTGTTGTTGTCAGAGAAGCGTATGCCCTCGTCTGTGAGTGTATGCACAATCAGCGAGTCGCTCGTCTGGGCGCTCGCTGATAGGCATAAGAGGGTAGTGATAGAAAGAATCGTGTTGCGGAAAGTGTTCACCGTTCTTTATTGATTATTTCTGTATTTCAGTCTGTATTCGAGTGGCGTCATACCGAACTTCTCCTTAAAGATGTTGATGAAGTTCTCGGCAGTCATAAAGCCGACGTTGATGGCCAGCTCGCTCATATTGATATTGGTGCGGGTCAGTAGTACGCACGCGTGCTTCAGGCGGAGTTCGCGAACCACTTCGGCCGGTGTCTTGGTGGTAATGTTGCGAATCTTGTGGAAGAAAGGCACGCGTCCCATTCCCATTGCCGATGCCATTTCTTCGAGACTAATCTGACCGCGGCTCATATTCTGCAGCACGTATTGCTCTACGTTGCGCATCAGTTGCTGGTCCATCACGCTGCTCATCGAGTAGTCGCCGATGGTCTCATCTTCACCATAGAAGCTCTGCTGGGTGGTCACGGCCCCGCCTTGCTTGACTGGCGTGTTGGCCGTCGGCTGTTGTTCTTTGGCCGGCTTCTCACCGTCCGGCTTCTCACTGTCCGTCTGCTCGGCATCCGTCTGTATGTCGTCGTAGGTGATGGTGGCTGTGGTCATACTGGCATTGTGGCTCTCCAAGCGTCGGGTCTCACCGCCTTCGATGACGTTGCTGTCCATCTCAATAGGACCGAGACCCATCAGCTTGTTGAATCTCATCACGGCTTCCTGTACGTTGAACGGCTTGGCCAGCAGGTCGTCGGCCGACAGCGTAATGTTCATACTCTTCATATCTTGCAGCGTCAGCACGCTGTCGGTCATCAGGACGAACTTCGTCTTCTCGGTGCGAGGATTCATCTTGATGCGGTTGCACAGCTCACTGCCAGTCATCTCGTCCATATCCTGCTTGCAGACGACGAGGTCGGCCATCATCACGTCAATGTCTTCGGCGGCAGCAGAGATGTTGCTGTAAGTATGGAAGTTGTAGACGTCGCGCAGATGGGCAGACATAAAGCGGAGGAATTCTTCGTTGTCGTCGATGAATACCACGTTGAACTTCTTGGTCTGTGAGTCGGCGCGGCGTGGCTTGATTTCGGCCGTAAGCTCCTCGGAGACTGCCTGCGGCAAGTTAATCTCGCCTTTGTCGTTGAGCATCATACGGTCGTTGGCCGTAGCAACGGCCTTTGCCTCGGGATTCTCCAGTGTGGTCTGCATCTCAGAGATACGGGTGATGACTTGCAGCATTTGGAAGTGGAGTGCGTTCAGCTGTTCGCGGCCTTCCATCGTAGTCTCCCGCTCTGCCAGATTGCCGATAATCGAAGTCATTCGGGCCATTGGCTGCCGCAGCTCGTCGGAGGTAATCTTTATTTCCTCGCGCTGCCGTCTCAGTTCGTCAATGACGGTGCGCTTCTTGCGCCAGATGTCTTTGTAACGCTTCATTCCGTAGCGCCATACGAGGAAGAACGCGAAGAGCACGAGTGCATAGAAGAGAAGCATCCACCACGATAACCACCACGGCCGCTCAATGACAATCTCCAAGATGCGCTCTTGGTTGCTGACGGCTCCGTCGGCACTGACGGCTTTCACGTGGAGTATGTATTTGCCGCTGCTCAGGTTGCGGAACTTCACACCGTGGAGCAGGGCGTCCCCATTGCGCCAGTCATCGTCCTTCCCTTCCATCAGATACATAAACTGAAGGCGCTCGCCTTGGTTGTAGTTTCCGGCAGCAAACTTGATTGTAAACGTGTTCTGGTCGTTGCCCAGAGTAATCTTATTGCTTTCGTTCAGTGCCTGCGGGAGGGGTACGCGTCCGCCGTATTCGTGTCCGGTCAGGATTTCTTCCTCGTTGATGAAGAGCTGAGTAAGCATAACCCGGGGCAGCGACTCCTTTTCGTCCTTGCTCCTTTGACGCACCCAGTTGACACCGAACAGTCCACCGAAGAGCACGTTGCCGTCGTCCTTTGTCAGAATGGCACCGACGTTGAACTCATTGCTTTGCAGACCGTCGCTCGTGTCGTAGTTGTAGAGCCCGTAGACGAACGACTCGTTTTCGTGGTTGCGCTGTACCACCACGCGGCTGATACCGTTGCTGGTGGTAATCCAGATGTTATGGTTCTTGTCCTCCGTGATGCCGCAGACGTTGTTGTTGCACAGTCCGTTCTTCTCCGTGATATAGTTCAGCGAGTCGTTCTCCAAATTCAGGATGTTCACGCCTTCGCGCGTTCCCACCCAGATGAGGCCGCGCGTGTCCTGATACAGTTCCGTAATATAATTATTGGTGAACGATTTCATATTGGTGGTATTGCCGGTCAGCACGGTCCGTTCGGTCGTTGAGAGATTGAGAATAATCAGTCCTTCGCCGGTACCCACCAGCATATTGTTGCCTTTTCCGTAGAATAGGGCAGTGATGGTGTTGGTGGTCAGCCGTCCGTTCTCGCGGGTGTAGGTCGAGAAGGTGTTGACCCGTGGGTTGAACACCTGCAGTCCTCCGTTGGTCGCAATCCATAGGTTGCCGCTCTTGTCGCAGGCGAGGTCGTTCACGTGGTCGTCAATCAGCGTGCGCATACTGTCGCGTGCTGCGGAATAGATGGTGGCGTTGCCGTTCTTGATTCGTGTCAGTCCGTTTTGCTTGGCACCCACCCACAGGCTCCCGTCTTGTGTGGCAGCCATCGCCGACACTTTCTGGCTGGCCAGCGGTCCTTCGTAACCAATCACGCCCTTATCGCTGGTTCCATACCAGATGTTCCCGTTCCCGTCTTGGGCAATGGCTGTGATGTCGCCGTTCAGGGTTGATTGGAATTTGTAGATGTTGTTGCCGCAGAACGCAATGCCCGACTTCTCCGTTCCCACCCAGAGCAGGTCCGTGTCGTCCACGTAGACGCTCTGAATGCTGACGATGTCGCTTTGCAGCTGGTTGTCGTTGATGCTGCGTGGCTGAATGGTCTCCATCTCGTGTGTGTTGACATTGGTGCGGATGAGGCCATAGCGGTCGGTTCCTATCCAGATGTTCCCATTTCGGTCGCCGGCAATGCCGTTGACAGCGCGGTCCACGCCCACGCCGGTCATACCGAACTGGTCGCCGATAGACGTGTTCCACGTGTTGGCGCTCTTGTTGTAGAGCATCAGCGTGCCCTGCCCGTACAGCCAGATGTTGTCCATCTGGTCGGCAAAGGCTTTCAGCGAAGACGTCTTGCGGAGGTGGTTCTTGGCTATCTCGTCGGTAGCCCATACGGTGTGTTGCTGATGCATCACGTCGCAGCATACCAGTCTTCCGTCGTCATAGACGATGACGGCTCCGTCGCGGCATTCGCTGATGGAGCATATCCTTCCCTGCGGGATGCCGTGCGCGTCATTGGTATATCCAAACTCGTAGAGCAGTTGCTGTTGCATATTGTAGGCCACGACGCCTTTGTTGGGAATGGCAGCCCAGAGATTCTTGTGGCGGTCCACGTAGACAATGCTCGGCTCGCCCTCGATGCCCATTCGGAGGAGCACCTGCTTCATATCCCGTTCAAAGGTCTCGGTCTGCGGATGGTAGACGCAGTAGCCCGAGATGGTCTGTATCCAGAGGTTGCCGTCCAGCGTCTCTTGAATGCTGGTGATGTAGCTGTCGGGAAGCGAAGAGCCGTCCTGCGAGTTGCTTTGGAAGTTCTTGAACGTATATCCGTCGTAGCGGTACAGGCCGGCAGGCGTTCCGAACCATACATAGCCGCGCGTGTCTTTCAGTATACAGTTCACCTGACTGCTGGTCAGTCCGTTGCGGGCGTCCAGCGTCTTGAACAGATAAGCACCCGTCGCCACCAGTGGGACGACAAGAAGCATAGCGAGCAATATTTTATTCAGTCTTTTCATAAAAACTTGTTCTTTCACTTTTGATTCCTTTTAGCAATCAGAGCATACAGGCATAGTGGTCAACAACCCCGAGCAGTCGGTTCTCGCTATCGGTGACGAGCACTGTATGGATCTTATGTTTGTTCATTATTTGTTGTATCTCCGTAATCTTTGTCTGCGGCGTCACGGTCTTAGGCGTTCGCGTCATTATGTCGCTCACGGTGCGGTTGAAGAACTCGGCTTGCCATTTCTCCATTGCCCGTCTGATGTCGCCGTCGGTGATGAGTCCCACGATGCGGCCTTCCTTTTCGGCCACTCCCAGTCCCAGCTTGCCTTTGCTGACGAGGATGATGGCCTCGCCCAGATGCATCTCTGGCGGCAGTGTCGGCATATTCTCGGTCAGCATCACGTCCTGTGCCGTGGTCAGCAGCCGCTTGCCCAGCTCGCCTCCGGGATGGAACTGGGCAAAGTCCTGCGGTCTGAAGTGGCGCTTCTCCATCAGTGCTACGGCCAGTGCGTCGCCCATTACGAGCGTGGCCGTGGTGCTGCTGGTCGGTGCCAGATTCAGCGGGCAGGCCTCTTTCTCCACGCTGACATTCAAGTGGCACGTGGAATACTTGGCCAGCAGCGACTGCGGATTGCCGCTCATCGCTATGATGGGAATCTGCATATGCAGCACCATCGGGATAAAGCGTAGCAGCTCGTCCGTGTGGCCGGAGTTCGAGATGGCCAGCACCACGTCGCCTTTGGTCATCACACCGAGGTCGCCGTGGAAGACGTCCAGCGGGTTGATGAAGAACGACGGCGTGCCCGTCGAGGCCAGTGTGGCGGCAATCTTGGCACCGATGTGGCCGCTCTTGCCTACGCCCGTTACGATGACTTTGCCGTGGCAGCCCATTATCAGCTCTACGGCTCGGTCGAAGTTCTCATCCATTTGCGGTATCAGGTTCAGCACCGCCTGTGCCTCGTCTTTGATACACTGGATGGCATATTCCTTAGTTGTCATATAAGAAAGTTAGTTAATCAGTCTTTCCACCAGCCCTTCCAGCTTGGTCAGCTCCAGCATATTGGCGGCGTCGCTCAGCCCGCGGTCGGGGTCGGGGTGCACCTCGAAGAACCAGCCCGTGGCACCGAAGGCCTTTGCTGCCAGTGCCATCTGCGGAACGAACCGCCGGTCGCCGCCGGTCTTGCCGTCAGCTCCGCCCGGTCGCTGCACGCTGTGCGTACAGTCCATTATGACCGTGGGCACAATCTCCAGCATATCGGGAATGTTGCGGAAGTCGACCACCAGATTGTTGTAGCCCATCATATTGCCCCGCTCGGTCAGCCACACCTCCTGCGCACCGGCATCGCGTGCCTTCTCTACGGGATATTGCATATCTTTTCCGCTGAGAAACTGGGCTTTCTTGATGTTGACCGTGCGCCCCGTCCGAGCCGCAGCCACCAGCAAGTCGGTCTGTCGGCACAGGAAGGCGGGTATCTGGATTACGTCCACCACCTCGCCCGTGGGGGCAGCCTGCCAACTCTCGTGGATGTCGGTCAGCAGGCGCAGGCCGTACTTTGCTTTCACGTCGGCCAGCATCTGCAAGCCTTTCTCGAGTCCCGGGCCGCGAAATGAGCGAATCGACGTGCGGTTGGCCTTATCGAACGACGCCTTAAAGATGATGTCGGTATGTAGCCGGCGGTTGATGTCTGCCAGCACGGCAGCCACCTCATCCAGCAATGCAGCCGATTCTATCACGCAAGGTCCAGCAATGAGCGTATGGTTCATACCTATTTATATTACCTTGCAAAGGTACATAAAATCCCATAACTGACCAATTATTCGTCAATAAATTATGTAAAAAAAGGAAAACTTGGCGTAAAATTTGGCAGTATCAAAAAGTTTTATATACCTTTGCGCCCGATTTAAGGATAACGGCCTGCAATCGAGTTTGCAGTGCCAAAGTTTAATTTTAACCATTAAAAGAAATGAAAAAGTTTTTAATGACAATTGCAGCTGTTGCTGCTACGATGAGTGTGAATGCACAGGTGTATGTTGGTGGTGCGCTGGGTCTCCAGTCGGTATCTCACGACGGTGAAAGCGTTACGACCTATGCCATCCTTCCCGAAGTAGGCTATGTACTCGACGACAACTGGGCACTGGGCGTTTCGCTGGGCTACAGCAAAGGTACGTCCAACGACGTAGACGTGAAGGTGGTCACCGTGAACCCTTATGCACGCTACACTTTCGCCAAGTTCGATAAGGTGAATCTCTTCGTCGACGGTGGTTTCGGTTATAGCAATGCCGACCTCGATGCCTATAAGGTGAACACGTGGAATGTCGGTCTGAAGCCCGGTGTGGCTGTCAATCTGAACGAGAAGGTCAGCTTCGTGGCTCATCTTGGTTTCCTCGGCTATGAGAGCTCGAAGGCCGATAACGACGGCGCAAAGGCTTACAACACCTTTGGTCTCGGCGTTGACGCAACGACTGTCAACTTTGGCTTCTACTATAACTTCTAAAGAAGCGCGGACACGCTGTCCGTCTTAAACGCAAATCCGCAGTGCGATTGCTCGCACTGCGGATTTTTTTGTTCGGTCTTCCGGCCTTTTCCCGCTCAGCTCTTGATGTGTACGTCCTGCTGCGGGAACGGAATCTCGATGCCGTTCTCGTTCAGCGTGCGGTAGATGCAGGCAATGATGTCGCTGATGGCATAGATCTTCTTTACGGCGTCCACCCATACGATGAGCTTGAAGTTGATGCTCGAGTCGGCCATCTCCGTCATCACGACCTTCACTTTCTTGTCGGGCTCCATCCATTGGTGGTGCAGCTTGTTGACGGCCGTCTCCACCACGTTGCTCACCTGCCCGGCATCCGACCCGTAGGCCACGCCGAAGGGCACCAGTGCCAGCACGTAGCCGTGGTTGAGCGTCAGGTTCTTGTAGTTCTTGGTGAAGAGCTGCGAGTTCTGGAAAGTGATGATTTCGCCGTAGAGCGACTCCACGATGGTGCTGGTGTAGCTGATGCTGGTCACCTTACCCATTGTGCCGTCCACGTCGATCCAGTCGCCCACTTTGATGCGCCCGGCCATCAGTGAGATGCCGTAGTAGATGTTCTCGATGATGTCTTTCGAGGCAAAACCGATACCGGTGGTCAGTCCGCCCGTGACTACCATCAGCCACTCGAGCGAGATGCCGAGGATAGACATCGAGATGAGGAACCACGCTCCCCACACGACCACCTGTATCACGTTGCGCCCCATCACCTCGCGGCTGGCAGCCGTCGACGGGTCTTTTATCTGATAGTGCATCCGCATCAGCTGCAGGATGGTGCTGCTAATGTAGGAGAAGAGGAACCACAGGCTGACAACGATGGACAGCGAGATGATGCTCAGCTTCAGGTTCGACAGGTCGATGAAGTTGGTGTTGAAGATGCGCCAGCACAGGTCGCTCAGGTTGAACACCTTTGCGGCCCAGTAGATGCTCATCATCAGCGATATGACGCCCGACACGGGCAGGATGACGCGATAGAAGAGGTCGTAGGCCCACGTGCGTGTGATGGGCTGCTCGCTCAGCTGGTGGCGCTCGCCGTAGAGCTTGATGTACTGGCTGATGCAGGTGATGGTCAGGATGCACGTCAGCTGCATAATCCACCAGATGAGCACCTGTACGGCCAGCAGCGTGTAGCCGGCCCACGAACACGCCACCGACGCAATGAATACGGCCAGCGAGATGTAGGTGTAGAACATATCCGAGCGCGGAATGTTCTGGTTGTGGCGCGTGATGACGTTCCACTGCCACAGCATACACAGCAGCAGGATGGGCGGGAACAGGATATTGACCAGCTCGTTAGGGATGAGGATGATGCGGAAGGCAATCACGAGGAAACCCACCACGAGCAGCGGCGTGTAGATGCGGAAGGCACTCTTAATCTGGTCGCCGCTGACGCGTAGCAGCAGCGAGATGAGAATGACGCCCAGCAGCCAAGCATACTCTACCAGCAGGTTGGCGGCCATACGGAAGAAGTTCTGGCTGGTGGTGGCCAGCGTGATGCCGAGGATGAGGGCAAACGTGATGGTGGTGGTGGCCATCGTGATGCAGGCCCGCTTCTTCATAAACTCCTCGCTGCGCAGCCGCCGGGGCACCACGAAGCGGATGGCCGCGAAGTTGAGGGCCGAGGCAATGATGGCGTAGAGGATGGTGGAGATGAGCAGTCCGAAGATCCACTTGCTGTCCCACTGCGAGTTGGCGTTGGGCTTGTATTTCTTCTGCACCGTGCGCGTCATCGTGCCCCACTGCCGCTTAAAGTCCTTCAGGATGGAGAAGTAGTTCTCGCCGCCGTTGCGGAAGATGCTGGTCTGTATGTCGTTGTAGCGCTGCTGGGCATAGTCGTTCAGATGGCTCAGCCGGTTCTCGGTGAGGTCGTAGTAGCGTATGTAGTCTTGCAGCGTGGAGCGGTTCTCTTCCAGCTTGTTGCGTATGTTGGAGGCCAGCGTCAGGCACACGTTGCGGTCTATGCGTGCCCGCTCACTCAGCATCGACGGCTGCATCGCCTTCAGCGACGTGATAAGGCTGTCGTAGCGGGCAATGTCCACCTCGGCTTTGTTGAGAAACGTCTTGAACGGCAGCTGCTGGCTTCTGAACTCCTGATACTGCTCCGTGGCCTCGTGGCAGGCGTAGGTCAGGTCGAACACGTAGTCCAGCTTCTGTGAGTAGAGCATCAGCGAGTTCTGGTTCGACCGCTGCATCACGGTAATCAGCTGGTCGCGTATCTGCTCGCTGTGCTGCTTGTTCATCTCGGCCTGCTGCGACAGCTCGCGGTGATAGGCCGTCAGCTCTCCACGCAGGATGACCAGTGTGTTGGCCAAGTCTTTCTCCTTGAGCACGGCACTGGCGTCGAGTGCAGCCAGCAGGACTGTCAGTATGAGTAGGATTCTTTTCATTGCTCCGTCGGATTTTTCGTGCAAAGATACGAATTAATTGAGAATTGGGAATTAAGAATTAAGAATTATTTCGTATTTTTGCGCCAAAAACCAAGTCTTGTTATGAAACTTATAGCCGACAGTGGGAGCACCAAGACCGACTGGGTGCTCATCAGCAATCATCAAGTGGTAGCCCGACGCCAGACGCGCGGCATCAATCCCGTGCTCCAGACGGACAGCGAAATACTCTCGGAGTTGGATGCCGAGTGTCTGACGGCGGACATCGGGAGGGGCCTGCCTTCCGTCCCGGGGGGCAGGGTGGAGCACCTCTGCTTTTATGGTGCCGGCTGCCGCGACGATCAGACGGAGCGGATGCAGGGGCTGCTGGCTGGCGTCTTCGGCATCTTCGGCGTCGGCGTGGCGCAGGTAGAAGTGCAGAGCGACCTCGTCGGGGCTGCCCGTGCCGTCTGTGGAACCAGCGAGGGCATTGCCGCCATCCTCGGCACGGGTGCCAACAGTGGTCTGTACGACGGCCAGCGCATCGTGCAGAACACGCCGGCGCTGGGCTATATCCTCGGCGACGAGGGGAGCGGAGCCGTTTTGGGGCGGCGTTTTCTGAATGCGCTCTTCAAAGGACAACTCCCTGAAACCCTGCGCGATGCCTTCCTTCGTCAAAGTAAGATGTCACTCGGTGACATCATCCACCGTGTCTATCGCCAGCCAATGGCTAACCGATGGCTGGCCAGCCTCTCTCCCTTCATCAGCAGCCAGCTGGACTGTCCGGGCGTGCGGCAGCTCGTAGTCGGGAATTTCCGCGACTTCTTCCGCTGCAATGTCCGTCCCTATGCCCGTCCCGACCTGCCCGTGGGAGCCGTCGGAAGCATTGCGTTCCACTACCGCGCCCAGCTGGCCGAGGCCGCCGATGCTGAGGGCTTCCGCTTGGGGAGCGTCGTACAGAGCCCGTTGGAGGGGCTCATTAGTTATCACGCTCAAGGTCGTTAGCTATCACGCTCAGGGTCGTTAGCCCTCCGCGGTGCCCCGGCGTGCCTGCCCGCTCACAGAATTCTCGCGTAAATTCTGGGAATTCTCGCGAGAATTTCGAAAATTCTCGCGAGAATTTATTTTCGGTGTAGCCAAGGCTCGCCGTCATTCGGCCGCCCTCATCCTGCTGCCGCGGCCGTTTCTCCCCGTCAGGCGGCAGGCGCGGTTTTGGGGCTGCTGTTTGCATATTTTAACATTTATTGATATCAAACTATCACATTTTGGCAACAAAGTATGCCGTCAGTTTCAAATATTTTACTTACCTTTGCATCGTGAATGTGAAAGATTATGCGTAAGAGGCTGGAATGCTACCACCCTTTATTTGTTAGGCACTATGTGCTTGTTTGCCGTTGCGGGCATCGTGTATGCACTGCGGACGCTATACAAAATCCAAGACAAGACAAGTACGGGGAGATATAGGCCGATATGACTAAAACGAACGATTTATTATTAATATAGTATTAACCAAAAACAAAACATTATGAAGAAAATCTTTACGCTTATTGCAGCTGCCTTCGTGGCACTGAGTGTTAATGCACAGACCGAACTTTCGTTAGGTGCTGGTTGGGATACATCTCTTGAGGATGTTGTCTTGACGGGCAACGTGGAGTTTAATTACAAAAATTCCTATGCCGCAGTAAATCTGATTTCAGAGTCTTTTAATGTTGCAGACTATCCTTCTTATGAATTGGTGTTGGCTGCTGGTACTCCTACTGAAAGCCTGCAGTTCTGTGTTAATGAGAATGCTTGGTCTGGCTCATTCGGTGCAGGTGTGACCACTCCTACTGCTTTTGTGCCCGATGGCGTTACGGAGATTACCTCTATTCAGCTTCAGGCTTGCGATGTCGCAAATCTTGGTAAGGTGGAGATTATTGAGTTTAATCTTATTGATGCTCAAGGTGGTAAGCATCCCACCAATTATCAGGTACCTCCCAGTTGGGCAGCAGACGTTGTAACTCCGATTAAAAATGCAACCGTTAGCTTCACGTCGGGTGGCGCGTGGACTTTCGCTAATATCAATGGTGCTAATGGACTTTCAAATCAGACCATTACGATTA
>JAFUZD010000050.1 GCA_017476785.1 Prevotella sp.
CGACCCCGACGAGCCGATTCAGGAGAGCGTACGCCCGCAGACCCTCCAGCCCTGCGCCGTCTACGACCTGCAGGGACGTAAGGTGGCCGACCGCGAGACACCCGAGACGCTCCGCCAGAACCACCCCAACCTGCCTAAGGGCGTCTATATCTTCGGTGGCAGGAAGGTGATTGTGAATTGAGAATTGGGAATTGAGAATTGAGAATTGGGAACTCGGAGTTCTCGGAGCTCTCTGAGAACTCCGAGAGCTCCGAGCACTCCGAGAGCTCCGAGCCACACCGAGAACTCCGAGCCACTCCGAGAACTCCCCAGAGCTCCGAGCACTCCGAGCACTCCGAGCCACTCCGAGGGCCCTCCCACCGTTAAACTATATTAAAAAATGTAGACTAAGGGTACACGCAAAGCAGAAAACAGCTACTTTTGCAGAGATTAACAGGCGCGTGTATGTACGCGCAGGCTATGGAGCCATACGAGGATTGCGAGAATGATAAATAGCAACCGAAGAAAATGATGCAGATTAACAACACGACGACTATACTTTCTACTTTACAGCGCGATGTCCCAACAGCTTCCAGCACCCACATTCCGGGGGGAAGCCAATGTCGGGCTGCCCACCTACCCCACTGTCTACGTACACTCCTGCTCCTACTGCTCCTCCTCATCACGGGAGGAACGGTGAATGGCGCATTGGCTGCCACCTATACTTACATCCTGCTGGGAAAGACCGACGGCCGGAACATTCTCGACCACTACGTGATGACGGCCAAGTGTACCAACACCGCGTGGGGACTGCCCGTGGATATGCAGAGTGGATTCGTCACTGCCTACCACTTCTACAACAGCAGCAATGTGGTGGTGACCGGCGACGACCCCACCACCGCCACCTATACCATTACAGACGCTTCTGCCGAAATCAGCAGTCTGGCCGAAGCCGACGGCACCACTTTCTACGTCACTTACGACTATGACAAGCGTCTGTTCTCCACCGCCGCAGAGCCCCGCTACTACCACATCGCGCTGGGCGAAGACACAAAGGACGCCGTAGAGGCCGGCAACAACATTATCTTTGCTTCCGACGACTTCAGTGACGACGGATTCTCGGGCATTGCCTCCAACCCCTATAAGGGAACCACGTCCTACCATCTTGACCACGACGGCGACGGTGCCGCGGACGGCTGGTGGTTCATCACGGGCGACCCCTATGCTGCCCAGTTCCACCCCGACGGACAGCCCACCTATACCTTCCGTATGCGCATCAAGTCGAGCAGCAGGACGGGTCCTAAGGTATGCCCCGACGACCAGTATGAAGACGTTCTGCTGGACTATGGCACTACCTTTACCGAACACAACAACAAAAGTAACAGCGACGTCAGCTACAAGTGGTATGCCACCTTCCTGCTTGTAGGCGACCAAAACAACACCTACGTCCACGCCAAGAATGCCGACCGCACTCGCTATGCCAACGACACCTATACGGGCTTCAACTGGCGCAGCGGTAACAGCCAGCTGCAAAACGACTTCGGCGGCGGATACGGCGGACCGGCTTGGAACCACAACTCGCGTACCGTGCACTTTGAGCGTCCCTATAAGGTGAAAGTGCTCGACGAGAACGGCCGCATCGTCATCTCGGCCCCCTTCGGCTATCAGGGCACGGTGCCCACCTATATCAAAGTGCCGGCATTCACGGTGGCCGGCAAGACCTACACCACATCGTACATCTCTTACAGCAGTGCCCAACTTAACGGCGACGGCACCTACACCCCGAGCATTGGCCAGAGCAACCCCAAGCTGCTGACGAATATGGACTGGGTGGCCGGCTCCATCCTTGCCATCCGCAACACCACCGAGGAGGACGTGGAGAATCCAGACCTCTTCGTCACCTTCAGCACCACTGAGGGATTCTTCGACAAGCTCTATGAAATCAAAGTGGGCAGCAACAACACGGCCCACTGGGGCAACGACGACATCATCCGCAACAGTGGGAAAGCCGGCGTCAACAATCCCAAATACTGGCGTATCACGGGCAACGTCTACCAGATGCGCTTCCAGCGCTACAACGACGATGCCATCCGCTGGGTGACCAGTAGGACCAACAACACGAATATTAAGATTACCAGCGATGCACTGGCAGAAGGCGAGCACGACACCTTCTTCTTCACCTATGCCCGCCGTGAAGCTACCAGTGGCAACGACGGTAGCCGTATGCTGGTGCTGAACACGGAAGGCGACGCCGCCGTCAAGCCACAGTACCGCTATCACGTCAACAACGCCAATCCGGCGAAGAGCACCCTGTATATCTTTAAGGACCCGTACAACGGCTACAACCAGAACAACATTACCTTCACGCCTGCGCCCACGATTCAGGAACATTTCACCTATCATCTCGTGGAGAATGGCGTGGAGACGAAGGCCGAGGCCGTCCCCGAGTATTTGGACGACGGCTCGCTCGCAGCCGACGGAATGCCCGAGTCACTGAAAGAGGAGGGTCACACTTACGTCTTCTCCACCAGCATCGACGGTGATTACAGTGCCGGGATGGTGCTATCGGTCAACCATACGGACATCTATGCCAAGAAGCAGGTGCGCACGGTGACTTTCCACATTCTGGACAAGCAGCACCACGATGCAGTGAGTTACACGGGCGAGTTCGACGACGGAATGCGTCTGAGCTATGCCAATCTGCCCGAGGCCATCCGCAGCCCGCTCATCGAGAGCGAAGAGCTCACTTTCTATACGTCCGTTGTCGACGGCACCCCCACCAGCGACACCCGCGCCACGTACATTCCCACAGGTATCCCCGTCACCCGCATCAACTCTGACCACATCTACGTCACCTATACCACCGACTTGCTGCCCTACAAGAAGATACGCCTGAAGAACCGGAGTGCCTACAACATCCGCGTCAACGGGCAGTACATCTACCGCACGGACGGGGGGCAACTGGCGGCCGACCACAACGGCGTCAGCACGACCGAGGAAGACACGCAGCCCTATCTGTGGTACTTCAAAGGTGAGGACCCCTACTGCGTACAGATACAGAACGTAGGCGGAAAGTACGCCGGAAGCACCGCCAACCTCAGCTACAACACCGGTAGCAGCAGCGTAGAGCTCATATCGGCACTGAATGCCTCCAGCTACTTCATCATCACCAAGCTGACAACCACCGACACCACCAACCCGATGGGCGAGCCGATAGAGGACATCGCGATAGAGCTGATGGCCGCCAACGGCAACAACGCCGCCACCAACTACTACCACGTAGGCCGCAACGACGCGACGGACGATGACGCCATGCTGATGGACAAAGCCACCGCCGAACAGGGCGACACGCGACTAAAGATAGAGCTGAACGAGGCCCGGCTGAAAGTCAACTTCTTCGTGGTGGACAAGTCGAACCGCATCGTGCTCCAGCTGGACGGCGTGGAAGGAACTGAGAACAAGCTGCCCGACGAGTGGATCAGCCCGCTGGTCAGCCAGTATCACTTCTATCTGGACGACAACTTCAACATCAGCGATGACATCTATACACTCAAGCCCGGTCAGGGAGAGATTGAGTCGCTGGCCGACGCACTGACCGACGGCAGCAACATCTACGTCACCTACGACGTCATCACCGATAAGGAAGACCCCAACTACATCGACCTCGACGGACGCCGGCATATGGAGGAGACGGAAGACGGACACCTCTATATGCTGCAGTTCCTCAATGGCCAAGACTTCTATCAGGAGAACGGAAGCGACGGATTCAACGCTACGCCCACCCAAGCCGTCTACCCCTACAACAACGGCGAGGCCAACCTCTACGTCTACGGCAGCGAGCAGTGGGCAGCCCAGAAGGAAGGTGCCGCCTCGACGCGTACCCGATGGGGATGGTACGTAGAGGGCGGCGACCCCTATCGCGCCCGTTTCTCGTCGTTCCAGACACAGGCCAGCTCCAACGCCTATCTGCGCACCTACAAGCCCGACGGCTACGGCGCAGTGGTGACGGGCGTCATCACGCTGAACGAGCTGGTGACCGACACCAGCGACCCCGAAGCCAACCCGGGCGGCTCGGCGGCCAATGTGCCGACTGAGTATATGATTCTGGGCAGCACGTCGGGATTGCACCTGATGACCACCGACCCCATTGACGGCGAGCGGCGAACGGTGACCAGCTTCGAGCAGTATTGGAAGAACAACCCCACGGCACTCAACCTGCTGCTCGACGCGGCCTATCCCGGCGGCTACACCGACGAGGAGAAGACGGCCTTCCAAGCCGCACTCGACAGCGACGGGCTGACCGCCACTCAGAAAGCTACGCTCGAGGCACGGGGCTGGCACTGCTACGATGCGTGGGCCAACATCAACTCGTGGAGCAGCACCAGCAGCAAGACCTACAAATACTCGGAGCACTGGTTTGAGACCATATCAATGGGCGACGGCCAGTTCCTGTTCGAACCCATCGAGCTCGACGGCGTGCTCATCCTGCTCGACCGGCACGGCTGGGAGGTTATGCGCGCGCCAATGGCCCATCAGGGAGCCCCCAACACCGAGGAGCGCAACGCCGCCATCCGTCTCTACGACAGCCCGATGGTGAAAGAATACATCTTCGAGTACAACTACAGTAAGGCACCGGGCTACCACAAGTACACCCCCACCACGGGACAGACCAATGCCAACAACAACGCACAGCGCGTGGGAACGGGCACTTCGCTCACTGACTATACGAATTTCTACAGCAAGCTGGCCACGGCCGGCACGCTGCGCGACGTCTACGTCACCTATACCGTCAAAGACGAGTATGAGGAGAGCTATACCGGTGCGGCCACAGAAGCCGCCGCCACCGTGAACCACCAGTTCATCATCCGACAGAATGGCCAGCTGGCCAATGCAGTCTATTCGGCAGAAGACGGATACCAGCTCACCACGGTGGATGCCAGCACGACTGGCGTCGACGCCGGTACGGAAGAGGGTATCACCGACGCGATGAAGTGGAAGCTCTACCCCAACTTCAACATCGACCGCGAGATGGGCTACGCCTATCTGGGCGAGGCAGGAGCCGAAGCCGAGGCACTGAGCCAAGCAGAAACCGAGCAGGCCAACTATGACGAAGGGCGCAACGGGTTCGACCCCTACAACCTACGCATCGAGAGTGTCCAATATCCGGGCTACTTCTTCGTCACCGATGCCGAGACAGTCAGTCTGGTGTCGGGCACGTGGGCGAGCGACGCCAGCACCGTCACGCTGGCCACACTGCCCGCTTCGCTCACAGCCAGCACCTACGACAACAAGACGGTGAACGTGAGCAATGCCACACTGATGGCCATCCGCGACGAGAACGGCAATATGCGACTGATGCCGCGCTTCGACCACACGCAAGTGTTGCAAAGCTTCACTAAACTGATGACACCCGACGCAGCCCAGCCCGTAGAAGACAAGTCAAATCCACAGAGCACGTGGATGCTGCGGCTCAGCTCGGGCTACACCTATATTATTATAGACAACGCGGGGCGCGAAGCCCTGCGCTACCAGTCGCTCAGTGCGGGCGAGCCCTATACGCCGCAATGGATGAAGAGCCCGCTGGCTACGAACTTCACCTACTTTACCGACGCGGCGTGCACCGACCCCATCAAGACCACGCTCTTGGAGGCTACGGGCATCACCGACAAGAAGGTGTACGTGCGCTACGACTACAACCGCGCTGCCGATATGCAGGGGCTGCTGAAAGGCACGTGGCTGACCACTCAGCTGGGCAGCAACTTCGTACAGTACGACGCGGAGAGCACGCTCGTCAAGTCGGGCACGAAGGATGCCACACAGCAGGAATGGCAGTGGCGACTGCTGCAGAAAGCGGCCGAAGAGCCCGACCCCTACGCCGTACGTCTCTGGAGCGCAACGGATATGGCCGACGACCACAATGTCACGACCCCGGCCGCAAGATACATCCTGCTGGCCCACTCCGTAGAGAGCACGAACGACTATGCCCTGCTTCAAGCCGGAACGGAGAGCCTCACTTATCTGTTCCTCAACGCCGGCGACAATCTGGCCACGACGGGGGCCGTCATTGCCGCAGAGCCGAGCTTCGCCGCCAACGGAACCATCAGCAGCAAAGCCAGTGTACAGTTCTGGGACGACGTCATTCCGACCAGCGTCACCTATAAAATCATTACCAACACCGGCAAAGTGGCACTGACGGGCACCGAGGAGCGCAGTGCCGCCGTCCTCTCGGGAGTAGGCTATCGGCCGGCACTGCCAGCGTGGATGATGAGTCCGCTGATGTTGGAAGAGGCTGACACCTATTTATATTACTCCGGCGCCACGGACGACGGAGCCGGCAACCTGACGCCCGTCAACCAGACTACCACGCTGAAGAGTCTGGACGAAGGCATCGTCTACGTGCGTTACGACTACGGGCAGTCGAAGGTGGCCGTCACCGACTTTGGCATTGCCGAGCTCGACGCAGGCCTACCCATCAATGCTGCCCCGCTCGACCTCTCGGGCAGTACCGCCTATACCATCGGTCTCGGTGGTAGCGGACAGGGCAAGATATGGACCGACATCAACGCCAATGACAACATTACCCACTCAGATCTGAGTACCAGTAACAACACCAGCTTCATCACTCAAAGCAAGCTGTGGCGCCTGACGGGCAACGACCCTTACGAAGTGACCATCTACAACATAGCGGCCGGCGCAGAGAAGATTGTTTCGGGCAAGGACCCGGGTCCCACATCGGAATATTCTTCATCTTCTAATATATACACGGGGACTGTCAAGCTGTGTGAGGCGGGCGATGCCGAATATCCCTACCAAACGTTTATGGTGCTGAAGTACAATCCCAACGAAAGCAATAGCACCCCGGGAAAGCTGAAGCTCTATGCCACGGGCAACGACCATCTGTTTATGCTCGAAAGTACGGCTCTCGGAGGAGGCATCTATATGTTCCAAGACACAGAATCGTATCAGGAACGACTGGCTGATGCCAGTGGCGAGGCAGAAAATCCGGGCAATTCAAGCAACCACGTTTATTGCCGCCTCGTCTATCGCCCCATAATGACCTATCACGTCATTACCAATGCCGGACAGGAGGCACTGACAGGCTACTCACACATCAGCCACACGACGATGGAGCTGCCCGAATGGTTCCAGTCGCCCCTGCTGAACCGCACCGACTTCCGCCACTATACGGCTGCGGCCTACGCTGAAGGCAAGTGGACTGTCGACGAAGAATCGGCCGTGGATGCAGGGACAGACATTTCAGAACTGATAGAGGCGGGCCAAGGCAACATCTACGTGCGCTACACCTACGACCGCGCTCACAGCCCATTCAAGATTGCGAGTGCGTTCTTACCCAACTCCGACGATGAAACAGAACTGGACTGGAGCGAAGAGGCGGGGCTGGACTTGAGTGGTAGCACGTGGTATTCAATAGCCAATATGCAAAACGGGCGCTATACGCATCCAGAATGGAACGGAAAAATTCTGAGCAGCGTGTCAGCAACCACCTTTGAGAACATATCAGTAGACGACGCCGTCGGAAACAAAAGCCTTTCGGCAAAAGCCAACTTATGGCGACTGGATGGCAACGATCCGTATGCCATTACGCTGTATAATGGTGCACACGGTGACCTCTGTCTCTCCATTAACAATTCTAACCGAATGGTAATGGCCGACATAGGAGCTGACGGATATCAGGCACAGACCTTTATGTTGCTGTGTCATAGCCGCCAGAATAACCGTGAAAATCTATTGACAAATGAGAGTTCGAAATATGAGCTGAGACGCTGGACCGTGCTTTGTGCATCGGGCTCGTCAATGACCGTATCGGCTATTGCTGCCAACAACAAGTCGCTAAGTGCGTCGAATTATTCGTGGGAAAATAAAGCAGACCATCAGATTCGCCTAAGCGGAGGAGACAATATACAGAGCAGAAGCATATTATTCTACTCGAGTGGCGGAACGACAGACTATTGTGTAGAGTTTGTCAAAGCTCCCGTAGCCCGCCGCTACACGTTCCACGCCATCAAGTATAAGGACGGCGCACTGACGACGGAAGGCAAGAACGGCGACGGCGAGATGTGGTGCAAGACGCTGGAGCGCGACTGGCTGACGCCCGTCACGCTGGACAACGAGCTGGCACGTCTGTTCTGCAACTACGAGCAGGCAGGCACCAGCAACACCTTCGTCGCCCTCAACGCGGCCGGCGGCGGCCGTTTCTACCGCGATGCGGCAATGACGCTGCCCGTCCACGACGACAAGAGCAACACGGACGACATCTACCCCGAGATAGAGGATGACGAGGAATACCACATCTACTTCAAGTATCAGGTGGACGACGAGCAGACCAAGGGCATTCTGTGGGACGAGGAGACGCTGAAAGCCGACATCGTCACGCACGGAGAGCCACAATGGGACGGCACGAGCTATCCGCTGAAAGCCACGTGGTATATGATGGTCATCAACCTCAACGAGGAGCACGGCACGGAGAAGGGCCGTTACTTCCTGCGCTACGAGGACCAGCAGACCACCTACAAGAGCAACGGAGGAGGCGGACAGACCGTCGACATCAGAGGCTACGAGGACGAGATACGCTACATCACCAATCCCATCATCGACGACTCGTGGACCACCAACCAGATATCGCGCACCATTGAGGCGTGGCGACCGAAAGACAATATTCCGTGGCAGGAGGGCCGCTGGCTGTTCGCCCTCTCTGGCGACCCCTACCAGCTGAAGATTGTCAATATGCAGGCTTCGACCACCTATACAAAGAAGGAAGTGAAAGACGCCAACGGCCTGCCTGTCTATGACGATAAGGGCGAGAGGCTCTACTCCTACCGCGGCACGTGCGACGCACTGCACTACATCACGCTGAACACCGATGCAGGAGCACGGGTCAACAACTTGATTATGACGCAGCAACCGGCCGAAGACAACGACAACCAGCTGTGGGGCATCCACCCCAGCAACTACACGCCCACGGACGAGGAAATCGGCGACCTGTACTGCGAATTCAACCTCAACGACATCCGCACCACGGAAGCCGACTTGGCCTACTGGACCTTCGGCACGGCAACGAACAAGAACACCGACCCGCTGACCCTCTATGGCAACCAGCGCACCAAGAGTGCTACGGCCAATGCCGTCAAGCTCATCAAGTACATCCCCTGCAAGTATGAGGACGTGAAGATTGTCATCCGACGCGATGACAACAAGCTCGCCGACGGAACGACGGGCGTGGCCGAGATGTACTACGCTGCCTACGACCGCAAGTTCGTGGCCGGCGACGTCATCCGCCACTACGAAGAGGGTGATGAGGGCTACGATGCGAAGTACGGCGACATCAACAGCATCCCCGCGCTCTTGCAGCGCAAGTTCTGCAACTATGTCATCTACGAAGACGTGTTCAACACGCCGGGCGACTATACCATTCAGGCTGGTCCTTACGACGAGAACGACAGCAACTGGCCACAGAAGGTCTATGCCAGCTATACCGTGACCACCGATATGTTCCTCACCAGCGAGCCGTCAGAAGCACAGCTGCAGCAGATGATCGAAAACAACGACCACATCTACTTTATGGACTTCATCCGCACACGGACCACCACCGACTACAACTACACCTCCAATTCGGGCTATCACGCGGTCTATGCCGAGGGGGCGAAGTTCAAGATGGGCAACACCGAACTGAGCGACAGGCTGGTGTGGGACGGCACGAACTTTGTGACCGACGGCTCCAACGAGCGCAACTTCCAGACCATCCCCAACCGTATGAGCTCGGTGCCCGAAGACCTGAAGTGGTACTTCGTGGGCGACCCCTACCAGCTGCAAGTGTTCTGCGCCAAGACGTCGCTGCGGGGAATGAACCTCGCCCGCTTCGACGAGACGGAGACCACCTATCAGTATGTGCTCGACTGCGTGCATCTGCGCACGCCGGACGAGTCGACCATCGACAACCGCGAAACGATATGGAACTATGACGAGAAGAACAATCCGATAGAAGGCACGGAGCATACCAACCCCAATAAGGGCCGGGCCCTCTTCCCCAAGTTCTACTGGTCGATGGTGCCGGCACGCTCGGGCGTAGACGAGGCCTTTGCCCTGCGCTATCAGGAGACGTCGACGGTGCGCAGCTACCGCGGTGTGTACTACTACCTGTCGCACGACGCCACCCGGAGCTATGAGAACCAGAGCTACACCGTCAACCTGAGCTACGATAAGGACAACGCGATGGAGACGGGTGTGACCTACAATGGCTACCACACGGCCAACGATGCCACTTGCGCCATCCAGCTGGTCAAGCCTGCAAAGGTCTATGTCAGTGCCTACAATGCCAGCGATGAACAGCAGACGGAAGACGAGCTGAGCGAATACTTCGGACTGGGCGAGACGCTGACCGACATTCCGCAGCACTACAAGCGCCGCTACGCCGAATACTACAACGTCACCAACCTGAAAGACAATGCCGTCGTGGCTGCTGTCAGCGAGGAGGCCCACAGCGTTGGCGAGTTCAAGTTCCAGCTGACCGATGACGGCACCTTTGCCAGCGAGACGGGCTCGTCGGGTACCAATAACATCCACAGCTTGCTGCGCTCTGACACGACCGTCCACAATCAAGTGTTCAAGTTCAAGACCTATTACCGCCTCGATACGGAGGGCGAAGGCATCTTCTCGACCTCGCTCACCGACCACCCCACGTGGGTCAACATACGCGTGAGACGCTTGGAGAGCAACGGCGGCCAGACCGTCCGCTGGTTATACTACAACAAGATGAACCGCGACGAGGAGACCGACGAGGAGACCGACGAGGAAACCGAGCTGACACTCGTCTCGGCCTACGACCGGGTGACCACACTGAAGGGACTCCACTGGGCACTCATCGGCGACCCCTACAAGTTCACTGCCGTCAACCGCCGACGCTGGGAGGACTGCGGCAAACCGGCTGATGCCGTTGCCGACAAGAACTACTGGCTGGGCACCCACTACGGGAAGAGCAGCAGCGGCGAGTGGTACAACTACCTGAGGCTGGGCGACACGAAGAGCAACAACGCCTACGGAGAAGACGAAGCCATTGGCAGCCACAACGACGCCAACGGCAATACCGAGTGGAGCTTTGTGCTGCGAAAGACGGGAACGGACAAGTCTTTCGTCCTGCGCACCGCCACGCCGAAGCTGGGCACGGACGATGCCAACAACAAGACCAACCACTTCTTGTCGGTCTATCTCAACGACATCACTACCACGCAGCCCGACGGCGAGAAGAGCAGCTTCATACTGAAGCCCTTCAGCCTGAGCCTGAACACCGAGGACGACCGCACCACGCTCCACGACATCGAGATTACCAAGATGCAGGACTGCTTCGATGCCAAGATCTATGTCTATGGAACCGACTCGGAGAAGCCGAAGGCCTTCCTGCTCGGGGCGGAGATGGGATATGGCGATGCCACGGAGCAGATGCCCTACATCCTGCGCCGCTATGGCTGCACCTACACGTGCTTCGACGTTGACTACCAACCCGCCACGCACTCGGGCACCAGCATCGAGACGCTGGACGCCGACTGGCTGCTGGGCAAGACCGAGCCCGTCACCCTCAACTATCAGTACGCCGTGAGCGACTCCATTGCCCGCTTCTTCACCGAAGCCGAGGAGGCCCTTCAGGGAGAATACACGTGGGCCAACGCCGACTACCACTGGAACGAGACCTACACGGGCAACAACATACGCGTGGTGACCTACGAGTGGGTGGACAAAGGACCGCACTACAACAGCGACGGAAAGATTGACGGACGCATCTACGAGTACGAACCCGTAGAGACGTGGCTGCGCGGCGAGACGGTAAAGACGCCCGTCTTCGGATGGGTCAACTCGAAGAACGATGGCCGTGCCTATGCCGACGAGACGTCGCAGAACGACAACGAGAGCCAGAAGTGGGCCTTCATCGGTGACCCCTATAACTTCGACCTGAAGAACTATGCCAAGTATATGCACGGCGAGGCCTCGTCGCTTGCTGTCAACGGCAGTGCCATCAGCTTCGGCAACACGGCCGGCACGTGGGCACTGGCTGTCGACACGGAGGGCAAGCCTTATCTGGCGCGCATCGACGACGACGGCAACATCAGCCAGTACGTGTCCTTCGACCGCACCAGCAGCGGTTCGGCTACCGACCAGTACCTCAAGCTGAAGGGCAGCCGACTGGTCGACGCTACGGGCAACATCCTCAACCTCGGAGGGGCGCGGCCGTTCTATCTGTCCGACTTGCGCAGCTATGCGGCCGTCGTGGAGTATCACCTCGTCATCGCCCATAAGCACTCGCTCGATGCCGAGGACTTCGCCCGCCTGTCTCAAGCAGACAAGCAGACCATCGTCAGCCATCTGCGCGAGTACCTGAAGTATAAGGACCCCGCCCGGCTGTCTGAGGTGAAAGCGGTGGAGGACATCGGGGAAGGCGACGCCCCCGAAGACATCGTACCCAACGAGGAGGCGCGCGCCGCCATCATCCTGCTGCTCAGCGGACGCGCCGAGGAGACCAGCACCAGTGGCACGCTACGCGAACTCATCAACGACCCCATTGAGGATAAGGTCATTACCCGCGTGGGTAAGGGCAATATGATTACCATTCCGTGGTATATGAAGCGGCAGTTCTGCAAGTACACGCTCTACCAGCGCGACGTGCAGGAGTCGGTGCCCGTCACCGACGAGGACGGCAACCCCGTCTACGAGCTCGACGAGGGCGGCAACAAGATTCCCGTCACCGATCAGAATGACCAGCCCGTCACCGACGAGGACGGCAACCCCGTCTACTTGCAGCAGTACAAGTGGGTATCGGTAACCGAGAGCGACCCGGCTCACCAGCACAACGGCTCCACGGTAGACCGCGTGATGGAGTACCATAAGGACCGCAAGCTCATCGTCGACGTGGTCTACAACGTTGACCCCAATGAGTTCCACTTCTCTGATCAGGGACGCAACACCACCCGCTGGTACTCGCTGATGACGCAGAACGCCAACGACGGACTGCTCAACTTCAGCTACTCCAACGGCATCGGTGCACGCCTCGACCGCTCCGAGCACTACACCAACAACTACCTCTGGGCACCCTCGGGCGACCCCTATGGCTTCGTGCTCCACAACCGTTATGCCACCGTCAACGGAACGGGCTGGGATCAGGTGGTCATCACGTCGGAAGGCCGACTGCCCGACCGCAATGCCAGCACGAAGCAGATTATCACGATGAAGGACGGCGAGGAGCAGGGAACGGTGGATGCCGAAAACATCACCTACACCGGCGCGACAGGACGCGTGCGCTATGTGGAGAAGCGTATCGCCCACCTCCGCAGCGGCGACACTCGCCCCGACGACAATGTGAACCCGACAGTAGAGACCGACGGTGCCGTGAATGCCGTCTACGAGATGATGGTGGGCAACTTCGAGAACTCGTTCCTCATCCACCCCACCCGTGCGTGGATTGACCCTGTCAACGAGGATTACAGCAGCTACTACCTCACCCACGTCACGGCCGCCGGAGCCTTTAAGCACCGCGCACAGCTGCAATACCACGAGACGGCGGCTGAGGCTCGCGCCGACGTGGATGCCAACTGGCATCTGGAGACCACACCCGAGCAGCTGTGGCCCTACTTCAACCGCACCGGCTACGTGGGCGGACTGAGGCCCGAGCTGGCCACCAGCTTCCAGAACCAACAGCTGCGCAACCGCATACAGGAGTACGTGGAGCAGCCCGAGCTGGAGCGCGACTATCAGGTCATCCGCGATGCCCGCGACCTCGTCTACGCCGGCACCTTCTTCAATGC
>JAFUZD010000051.1 GCA_017476785.1 Prevotella sp.
GTTCAGCCCCAGTCCCTCGTAAGCCTCCATCACCTTCTGGAACTCGTTCTTGCGCAGCATTCCGTGGTCCACGAAGATACAGGTCAGGTTATGTCCGATGGCCTTATTCAGCAGGGTGGCCGCTACCGACGAGTCCACGCCGCCCGAGAGGCCGAGGATGACGCGGTCGTTGCCCAGCTGCTGCTTCAGCTCGCTGACGGTGGTCTCCACGAACGAGGCGGCACTCCACTCCTGACGGCTGCCGCAGATGTCGACCACGAAGTTGCGGAGCAGCTGCGTCCCCTGTGCCGTGTGATACACCTCGGGATGGAACTGCACGGCCCAGACGGGCTGGCGGGTGCTGGCGTAGGCGGCATACTTGACGTCCTCGGTCGAGCCGATGCACTCGAAGCCGTCGGGGATGGCGGTAATCGTGTCGCCGTGGCTCATCCACACCTGCGAATCGTTCTCAAAGCCGCGGAACAGCGGGTTGGCGGCATCAAACTGGCGCAGATGGGCCCGGCCATACTCGCGCGAATCGGCCTTCTCTACCCGTCCGCCTAACGTGTGGGAGATGAACTGCGCCCCATAGCAGATGCCGAGCACGGGAATACGGCCGACGAACTGCGACAAGTCTACGCGGAACGTCTCGGGGTCGTGCACCGAATAGGGCGAGCCGCTGAGGATGACGCCAATGACGCTGGGGTCGTCCTGCGGAAACTTGTTGTAGGGCAGAATCTCGCAGAAGGTGTCCAGCTCGCGCACGCGGCGTCCGATGAGCTGCGTGGTCTGTGAGCCGAAATCCAAGATGATAATCTTCTGTTGCATATCTTTTAGTTTAGAGTTTAGCATTTAAAACGGGAGGCCTCGGCCAGCGAGTCCAGCTTGCCCACATCGAGCACCTGCAGGTCGTCTTTGATGCAGCCATAGATGCGGGCGCGGTGACAGACGCTGAGGTAGAAGTCGATGATGCCGAACCGGTCGGGGAAGCGTTGCATCAGCGGGAACAGGCGGGGCGAGAACGAGTGGATGCCCGAGAAGGCAAACATATTGAGCTCCTCGCCATACTGCGAGCGCCCGGTCCGCCGCACGTACTCGTACGGGCTGCGTATCTCGCCCGTCTCCACGTTCTTCCAGCCCATCAGCCGCATTGCGTTGTCGAACAGCAGGTAGCGCTTGGTCTTCCTGCGGCTGACCAGCAGCGCCGCGTCCTCGTCGGGCAGGTGTTGCTGGGCAAACCAGTGGTAGTCCACGTTGTCGAGGATGTCGACATTATGTATCAGGATGGGCTCGCTGCCGTCGAAGAGGTCGGCCGCCTTCTTCAGCCCGCCGCCCGTGTCCAGCAGCTGTTCGCGCTCGTCGCTGATGCGCACCAGCCGGCTGTAGGTCTCGTTGCGGGCGATATGGTCGATAATCTGCTGGCCGAAGTGATGCACATTGACCACGAAGCGGTCGTAGCCGGCATTCATCAGCCGCTGGAGGGTGATGTCGAGCAGCGGCCGCCCACCGACGGGCACCAGTGCCTTCGGCATCGTGTCGGTCAGCGGTTTCAGTCGGGTGCCGAGTCCGGCAGCCAGTATCATTGCTTGCTTCATCGGGCTTCAAGTATTTGGTTGATTTGCTGTTCGCGGTGGCAGATGTGCACCTCGACGCCGAACTTACGGTTGATGTGCTCGGCCAGATGCTGGGCCGAATAGACGGAGCGGTGCTGCCCGCCCGTACAGCCGAAGGAGAACATCAGGCTGGTGAAGCCGCGCTGGATGTAGCGGCGCACGTGGGCATCGGCCAGCCGGTAGACGCTGTCGAGGAAGGTGAGTATCTCGCCGTCGTCCTCCAAGAAGCGGATGACGGGCTCGTCCAGTCCCGTCAGCTGCTTGTAGGGCTCATAGCGTCCGGGATTGTGGGTCGAGCGGCAGTCGAACACGTAGCCGCCGCCATTGCCGCTCTCATCGCCGGGTATGCCCTTCCGATAGGAGAAGCTGTATACGCGCACCACCAGCGGCCCTTTGCCGTCGTATTTCGAGAAGGTGGCGGGGCCGTCCTGCGGGTGCGCCTTATAGACGTTCTGCTCAGCCGTCCGGTAACCGTCGGCCCGGCTCAGTGCCGGTTGCTCTATGCGCTGATACTGCGGCAGCTCAGTCAGCCGCTGCAGCACGTCCATCAGACAGGGATAGTGGAAGTGGCCCGCGGCCAGCAGCTCACGCAGGTTCTGGATGGCCGGTGGGATGGAGTCGATGAAGTGCTGCTTCTTCTCAAAGTAGCCGCGGAAGCCGTAGGCTCCCAGCACTTGCAGCGTGCGGAAGAGCACGAAGAGCGACAGGCGGCTGACAAAGTGGCGCACGGGCGGCACCTCGGTATATTGCTTCAGCGCATCGTAGTATTCGTACACCAAGTCGCGCCGCAGCTTGTGCGGATACTTGGCCGAGGCCTGCCAGAGGAACGAGGCCACGTCGTAGTAGTAAGGGCCTTTGCGACCGCCCTGAAAGTCGATGAAGAAAGGATTGCCGTCGGCATCCAGCATCACGTTGCGGGCTTGGAAGTCGCGATAGAGGAAGGCCTCCTGCCGCTCGGCCGTCAGGTCTTTGGCCAGCAGCCGGAAGTCGGCTTCCAGCTTCAGCTCGTGGAAGTCGAGCTCTGTGGCTTTCAGGAAGCAGTATTTGAAGTAGTTGAGGTCGAAGAGCACGGAGTCTGCGTCGAACTCGGGCTGGGGATAGCACTGGCTGAAGTCGAGCCCCCGCGCCCCGCGCAGCTGTATCTCGGGCAGCCGTCGGATGGTGCGCACCAGCAGCTCGCGCTCCTTCATCGTGTAGCGTCCGCCAGCCTCGCGCCCGCCGCGGATGGCATCGAACAGCGAGGTGCTGCCGAGGTCGGTCTGCAGATAGCGCAGCTCGTCGTCGCTGACGGCCAGCACCCGTGGCACGGGCAGCTGGCGCAGAATGAAGTGGCGTGCCAGACTGACGAAGGCGTGGTTCTCGTCGCGGCTGGTGCCTACGACGCCGATGACGGTCTGCCCGTCGCTGCCCGCCAGCCGATAGTAGGCGCGGTTGCTGCCTGCGCCGGGCAGACGCTCCACGCTGGCCGGCCCGCTGCCGCTCCACTGTCTGTATAGTTCAATCAGCTGTTCCATCCGTCTCGTCGTCTTTTTGTTTCCGTCGCTTGGCCGCATACTGCACCACGGCCTGCTCCAGCAACAGCAGGAGCATCGTCACGCCCAGCGTCATTGTGAAGGCGCTGGTACGCGAGTGCAACTCACCATAAGCAATGACATAGATGCCGAAGGGCACGAGCAGCTTCGGAATCCACTCCCATAGGTTTATCTTTGGCTTCATAGACGGATGCAAAGATACGAAAAAGTTGAGAGTTAAGGGTGAAGAGTGGTGAGTTTTTTTCGGAAAGGCCACAAAAAAGCCGGCTGTCATCCCGACAGCCGGCTTCGTAAAAACAAACTACTTAAAAACTAATCTACTAAAACAAATCAAAAAATGTCCTTTCCTTTCATTGCATTCCGTATCGTCGGCGGCCGTTATCCACGCCTTCCGACAATGCAAAGATAGAAAGTTTGACGACACGCCGCAAATAAATCCGCCCAAAAATTCGCCGAAATTGATATACATCAAAGCGGGGAGACGATTTTCCGTTCGTCCCCCCGCTTTTTGTTATGTAGAGCTTGCAAAATTCTTGAGCGTGGGGGCAGCCCCCCAACGCTCAATTCTCAACTCTCAATTCTCAATTTACATCATACCGCCCATACCCGGTGCGCCGCCCATCGGCATTGCAGGCTCCTTCTCGGGTTTGTCTACGATGAGGCATTCCGTGGTGAGGAACATACCGGCAATCGAGGCAGCGTTCTCCAGTGCCACGCGAGCCACCTTAGCGGGGTCGATGACGCCAGCCTTACGCATATCCTCATAGACGTCGGTGCGGGCATTGTAGCCGTAGTCGCCTTCGCCCTCGCGCACCTTCTGTACCACCACGGCGCCCTCGCCGCCGGCATTCAGCACAATCTGGCGCAGCGGCTCCTCGATGGCACGCTTGATGATGTTGATACCCGTCTGCTCGTCGGCGTTGACACCCTTCACGTTGTCCAGTGCGGCCAGCGCGCGGATGTAGGTGGTGCCGCCACCGGCCACCACGCCTTCCTCGATGGCAGCGCGGGTAGCGCAGAGTGCATCGTCTACGCGGTCTTTCTTCTCCTTCATCTCCACCTCGCTGTTGGCACCGACATAGAGCACTGCCACTCCACCTGACAATTTGTCAAGACGCTCCTGCAGCTTCTCCTTATCATACGATCTGGTGGTGTTCTCTATCTCGTTCTTAATCTGAGCGATGCGGTCGCTGATGGCCTGCTTGGCACCGGCACCGTTGACGATGGTAGTGTTGTCCTTCGACACCGTCACCTTCTCGCACGTGCCCAGCATCTCCAGCGTGGCCTGCTCCAGCTTGAGACCCTTCTCCTCGCTGACCACGGTACCGCCCGTGAGTACGGCGATGTCCTCGAGCATTGCCTTGCGGCGGTCGCCGAAGCCCGGAGCCTTCACGGCGCAGATCTTCAGTCCGCCGCGCAGACGGTTGACGACGAGGGTCGTCAGTGCCTCCGAGTCCACATCCTCAGCGATGACCAGCAGCGGGCGTCCGCTCTCTGCGGCGGGCTGCAGGACGGGCAGGAAGTCCTTGATGTTCGAGATCTTCTTGTCGTAGATGAGGATGTAGGGATTCTCCATCACGCACTCCATCTTGTCCGAGTCGGTCACGAAGTAGCCCGACAGATAGCCGCGGTCGAACTGCATACCCTCTACCACGCCGATGTGGGTGTCGCGGCTCTTCGACTCCTCGATGGTGATGACGCCGTCCTTCGACACCTTACGCATTGCGTCGGCCAGCAGCTTACCGATTTCCTCGTCGTTGTTGGCGCTGACGGTAGCCACCTGCTCTATCTTGTCATAGTTGTCGTCCACCTTCTCGGCACTCGTCTCGATGAAGTCCACCACGGCCTTCACGGCTTTGTCCACGCCGCGCTTCAGGTCCATCGGGTTGGCACCGGCCGTCACGTTCTTCAGACCCTCGGTGATGATGGCCTGTGCGAGGATGGTAGCCGTCGTGGTGCCGTCGCCGGCATCGTCGCCGGTCTTCGAGGCCACGCTCTTGACGAGCTGTGCGCCCGTGTTCTCGAACTTGTCCTCCAGCTCTATCTCCTTAGCCACGGTCACGCCGTCCTTCGTAATCTGCGGAGCACCGAACTTCTTCTCAATCACTACGTTGCGTCCCTTCGGACCCAGCGTCACCTTTACTGCGTTTGCTAACTGGTCAACGCCCTGCTTCAGCAGGTCGCGTGCCTCAATGTTAAATTTAATATCTTTTGCCATAATTATAACCCCTCCCAGCCTCCCCAAAGGGGAGGAGAGCCTGCGGTTAGTGGGAGAGTGCAGACTCGTGAACCCCTCCCAGCCTCCCCAAAGGGGAGGGGGCCTGCGGTTTGTGGGAGAGTGCAGACTCGTGAACCCCTCCCGGCCTCCCCTAAGGGGAGGGGGCCTGCGGTGGTGGGAGGGTCAGGCCCGTTGGTTGTTAATTACTTGTTCTTTGCGTTCTTGGCGCCCCTCTGTACCTCCTCCCCTTTGGGGAGGTCGGGAGGGGTTCAGCCAATCACCGCCAGCACGTCGCTCTGGCGCATAATCAGATACTTCTCGCCTTCGAACTCCAGCTCCGTGCCGCTGTACTTGCCATACAGCACCTCGTCGCCTTCCTTCAGAATCATTTCTTCGTCCTTCGTTCCCTTGCCGGCAGCCACAATCTTGCCGTGCAGCGGTTTCTCTTTGGCAGTATCGGGGATGATGATGCCGCCGATTTTCTCTTCGGCCGGTGCGGGCAATACCAGCACGCGGTCAGCTAATGGTTTGATGTTCATAATTACCTTATTATAATATTAGTTGTTATTGTTTTCACCCTCCTCAATGCGAAAAGCGTGCCAAACTGGCGCGGCTGACAAGATGGCAGAACTAATTAATTGAGAATTGAGAATTGAGAGTTGAGAATTAAGGAGCGCTCCGAGACCCTCCGAGAGCTCCGAGAACTCCGAGAACTCCGAGAGCTCCGAGAACTCCGAGAACCCACCACAAAAAAAGA
>JAFUZD010000052.1 GCA_017476785.1 Prevotella sp.
CAGCAGGATGGAGCAGACGGCAACGACAATGCTCGTTCCGGCCACCGTCCAGTCGAGATGGATGTCGTAGGCCTGACCACTGGCAGACACGAAATGGCCGAAGGGCAGGAAGCCACAGAGAATGGTGACCACCGAAAGGAAAATCAGCGGGAACGTCATCGTCAGCGGAGCCTCGTGGGGCGTATGCTGAGCGTGAGCCTCCTTATTCTCCGTACCCCAGAAGATGCCGTAGTAAAGACGGAACATATAGAAAGCCGTCATTGCAGCGACACCCGTCATTATCCAACCAACCACGGGGCTATACTGCATACAGGCCGTGAGAATCTCGTCTTTCGAGAAGAAGCCCGAGAAGGGCGGTATGCCTGCAATGGCCAGACAGCTGATGAGGAACGTGATGTGGGTAATGGGCATATACTTGCGCAGACCGCCCATCTTCGACATCTCGTTCGAATGAACAGCGTGGATGATACAACCGGCACCGAGGAACAGGCAGGCCTTGAACATAGCGTGGGTGAACAGATGGAACATTGACGCCATATAGCCCAGCTGAGCGTGATTGTCGAGCACGGCCTCGTGGCCGGGCAGGCAAACGCCCAGTGCCACCATCATAAAGGCAATCTGCGAAATGGTGGAGAAGGCCAGCACACGCTTGATGTCGCTCTGCGCACAAGCTACGGCGGCGGCATAGAAAGCAGTGAACACGCCCACCCAGACCACAATGCTCAACGACTGCGGTGCGTAGTTAATCCACAACGGGAACATACGGGCAATCTGGAACACACCGGCGACAACCATCGTAGCGGCGTGAATCAGCGCACTGACAGGGGTCGGGCCTTCCATTGCGTCGGGCAGCCAGATGTGCAGGGGGAACATCGCACTCTTACCGGCACCACCGATGAACATCAGCACCAGTGCCGTGGGCAGGATGAAGGCGGCTCCGGCATACTCGCGGACACTACCCTCAATGGTGAAGTCGAACGAGAAGGTCCCTGCGTAGAAGCCGAAGAGCAGGATACCGATGAGGAAGAACATATCGGCAAAGCGCGTCACGATGAATGCTTTCTTCGATGCAGCGACGGCCGCGCCCAGCGGATAGTAGAAACCAATCAGCAAATAGGACGAGACGCCCACCAGCTCCCAGAACATATACATCTGGAAGATGTTGGTGGCGACCACCAGTCCCAGCATCGACATCGTGAACAGCGAGAGGAAAGCGTAGTAGCGCTGGAATCCCTTCTCGCCGTGCATATAGCCAAACGAATAGATATGTACCATCAGCGACACCGTGGAGATAACGATGAGCATCATCACCGAAATCGGATCCAACAGGATACCAATATCGAAGTGCAAGTCGCCCAGCGGCAGCCAAGTGAAGTTGTAAGGTACGATTGTCTGATAGACTCCGTCTACACGGCCGGCCGTGAAGTAGCTGAAAGCCGTGAGGTAAGACAGAACCGTCACCAGTCCCAAGGAGGTCGTGCCAATCAGGCCAGCCACCTTATGAGACAGCTTCATACCGCAAAGTCCCAACACGAGGAATGAGAGCGCCGGCAGAAGAAGTATTAAAAATGAATATCCGTAATCCATAGTCTGTAGTCTTTAATCGAATTAATTACCATTTCATATTTTCAATACTGTTCACGTTATCGCTCTTGAAGTTGCGGTAGACATTGATGATAATTGCAATAGCAACTGCCGATTCGGCCGCACTGACTCCGATGGAGAAGAGCGTCATAAACATTCCCTCCATTCCGTCGGGGAACAGCAGGCGGTTGAAAGCAGCGAAGTTGATGTCAACGGCATTGAGCACCAGCTCGATAGAAATGAGCATAGCAATCAGATTGCGGCGGGTGATGAAGCCGAAGACGCCGATGAAGAACAGAAGTGCACTGAGCACAAAATAACATTCTACTGGTACCATAAGCTTAATCCTCCTCTTTTCTTGATACAACCAAACCGCCGATGATGCACGCCAACAGGAACAGCGAGATGAACTCGAACGGCAATACATACTGATACTTGTCAGCTCCGACAAGAGCCGTACCGATAGCCTTCATCGGCACTTCCACGTCGGGCGTTCCGCAAGCAGCATAGATAAACTGATTCTTGAGCAGCACGAGGGCTACCGTTGCCAGACCAACCAGCGTAATCAAGCCGCCAAAGATGACACGCGAGCCTTTCATCCGCTCGACAAGTCCCTGCAACGTGCGCTTGCTAACCAGCTGGATGGCAAAGATATATATCATCGTCACGCCACCGGCATAGACACTGATCTGTGCTGCGCCCAAGAATGTGTAATCAAGCAGGAAGTAAAGACCTGCCACGCCAAAGAGCACGAACAACATAAAGGTTGCGGCCCGCATTATCCGCTTCGTCGTCACGCACATCACGGCAGAGCCGAGGATGACGACAGCGAGAATTGCAAACATTACTATATTAGCCATACTTTGTCCTTACTTCGTTTTAGTGTTAAACTTACCGATCTCGAGCGGAGCCCCACCCTCAATCAACTGGGGCAGCGAACCACCCTGATACACTTCCTTATCCAAATGCAACACGAGCGAGCCACGGTCGAACACGGAGTTCTCAAAGTCGTTGGTAAACTCAATGGCATCAAAGTTGCAGGCATTGGTACAGAGCTGACAGAACATACAGTCGCCGAGGTCGTACTGATAGTCAACGAGCTGGCGCTTCTTCTTTCCGTCCACTTCCACCATTTGCGTCTGGATCTTGATGGTACCGTTAGGACAGGTCTTCTCGCACAATGTGCAAGCCGTGCACTTGTAGGTGCCGTCTTCGTTGCGCTTGAAGACAAGACGTCCGCGGTGACGCTTGGCCACGTGGAGCGTGGTCTTGCGGTTCTCGGGATATTGCTCGGTAGACTTCGGCGTGAAATATTCTTTCAGCGTAATCTTCAGACCGGTGCACAGCGTCTTGATGCCGCTCCCGATTTCTCCGAAATATGTTTGTTTGTTTTCCATTTCTAGTCCACCTTATTTAATATAAAGACCCAGCGCTACGACCACCGTCATCAGCACGAGGTTGATGAGCGACAGCGGCATCAGGTATTTCCACTCAAGTTTCAGAATCTGGTCAATACGCAGGCGGGGGAACGTCCAGCGAACCCACATCAGCAACCAGACCACAAAGAAGGTCTTGCCCATAAACCAGACAATGCCCGGAATATAGTTCATCACTGTGTCAAAAGCATCAATACCGATGTTGACCGGAGCCCAGCCACCGAGGAACACCAACGTGGCAATGCCGCTGATGGTGAAGAGGTTCAGGTATTCGGCCAGATAGAAATAGCCGAAGCCCATACCCGAATACTCCGTGTGATGACCGGCCGTCAGCTCGCTCTCGGCCTCAGCCATATCGAACGGGCCACGATTGGCCTCAGCATTGCCGGCCACGAGGAACACGAGGAAGGCTATCAGCGCAGGGATGTGTCCCTGACAGATGAGCCACTTGAACGGTCCTACCTGAGACTCCACGATTCCGCTCACCTGCATCGTACCCGTCAGGATGACGGCCGTAATCAGGCAGAGACAGAGCGACATTTCATAGGAAATCATCTGCACGGCGGCACGCATTGCTGACACAACCGAATATTTGTTGTTAGAGCCCCATCCGGCGAGGAAGATACCCACCACGCCGATAGACGAGATGGCCGTGATGAGGAACAAGCCGACATTGAAGTCGAGCACACCGGCACCCTTATTCCACGGAAGGAATGCAAAGGTGCCCACCGAGGCAATCAGCACCAGCAGCGGAGCCAGCGCGTAGAGGAGCTTGTCGGCCTTATCGACGAAGAAGATTTCCTTAATCAGCATCTTCAGCACGTCGGCAAACACCTGCAGTACGCCCCACGGACCCACACGCATCGGGCCCAGAAGGCACTGGAAATAGGCGCAGACCTTACGTTCCATAAATATCAGCACAATAGCGATAAGCGCATAGCCCACCAAAATGAGCACGCCTACCAGTATGCACTCAATCAGTATCGACAGGAAATCGCCCAAGCCAAGCGTGTTGCGGAGCAGTCCGTCGAACCATTGTGTTACGATTGAAAAGTCGAACATATAATTATCAATTTTCAATTATCAGTATTCTGTTATCTGTCAATATCGGGAATCACGAAGTCGATGGCAGCTCCCGTTGTCACGAGGTCGGCAATCTTCTGGCCGCGAAGCATCTTGTCCAGTGCACCCACCAGCGTCAGTCCCATCGGGCGCATCTTCAGACGGTAGGGGCTCTTGTCGCCCTTAGAGTCGATGTAGACGCCAAACTCGCCGCTGGCACCCTCTACCGAGAAGTACCACTGTCCCTCGGGCACTTTGATGATGGGCTTCTGCTTCACGTAGAAGTCACCCTCGGGAATATTGTCAATCAGCTGCTCGATGATGGCGAGGCTCTGATACATCTCCTTAATATGGATGGTATAGCGATCCATCGAGTCGCAGCCGCTCATCGTCACCTGCTCCCACTCTACCTGTCCGTACATATCATACGGATGGTTCTTGCGCACGTCGTTCTTCCATCCGGCGGCGCGTCCGGCAGGACCAGTCACGGCGTAGTTGATGCAGTCGTCGAGTCCCATCACGCCCACCTTCTCGAATCGGTTGTGGGTGATGACGTTGTCGCCGAACACGTCTACATACTCCTGAATCATCGGTTTCAGGTAAGCTACAAGCTTCTTCACGTTCTGCACGAAGTTCGGATCGATGTCGTCCTGCAGACCGCCGATACGGTAGTAGTTCTGAATCAGTCGGCCACCCGTGGTCTCTTCCATTACATTGAGCACGTTTTCGCGGTAGCGCTTTGAATAGAGGAATGCCGTCAGGGCACCGAGGTCCTGCGCGCAGCAGCCGCAGTAGAGCAAATGCGAGTCGAGTCGCTGCAGCTCGTCCATAATCGTGCGGATATACTTGATGCGGTCAGTCAGCTCCACGCCCAGTGCCTCCTCAACGACGCCTACCAGCGCGTGGCGGTGCATCATTGCCGAGAGATAGTTCAGACGGTCGGTCAGTGCCAGTGTCTGGGGATAGGTGTAGCTCTCGCACATCTTTTCTATACCGCGATGGATATAGCCCAAGTGCGGATAGATGCGCTTCACGGTCTCACCGTCGAGCACCGTCTGCAGGCGGAGCACACCGTGGGTCGAGGGGTGCTGCGGACCGATGTTGATGACATAGTCATCGTCAGCGAACAGGCGGTTCTGCTTCGACCGCAGGATGCCGTCCTTATCCAGATAGTATTCCAGTCCGTACTCCTGCTCTACGTCGTCGTCCAGCGAGTACGAGTCGTCAAACTGCCAGTCCTTACGGAAGGGATGGCCTTTGAAGTCGTTGCGCAGATAGAGGCGGCGCATATCGGGATGACCGAGGAACACGATGCCATAGAAGTCGTAGACCTCGCGCTCCAGCAGGTCGGCCGCACGCCACAGGTTGCTCACCGTGGGGATATAGCTGACGTCGCCCTGCTTCTCGGCAATCATCTTCACGCTCGTACGCTCGTGGGTCTCGCTGTTCTCGAGGATATAGATACATCCCAGCCCCTCTTCACCGAAGTCTTCGCCGACGATGGTCACGAGGTAGTCGAAATGCTTCTTCTCTTTCAGGTTTGCCATCTCAGAGGCAAACTGTCCGAAGTCAAATGTCAGATTCTCTAATTTCATTTTGCTGCCTCCTTTCCGTCTTTCTGGTCTGCTGCCGTACTGGCTTTCAGTTCTTTCACGAAGTCCTCGGGCACGTCGGTCACCACGATGGGTTTCTTCTTCCAACCCGAAGCGATGGCCTCGTTCGACAGGCCGAGCTCGCGTTCTTCCCTCGTCTGCTTGTGGTTGGCACCACCGAAGAACTTCTCAATCTTCACCTTACGCTGCAGCTGCATCATTCCGTAGAGGATGGCCTCGGGACGCGGCGGACAGCCGGGGATATAGACATCGACAGGAACAATCTCCTCGATACCCTTCACTACGTGATAGCTCGACTTGAACGGACCGCCAGAGATGGTACATCCACCCACGGCCACGACATACTTCGGCTCAGCCATCTCGTCGTACAGACGTTTGAAGGCGGGTGCCATCTTGTGCGTAATCGTTCCGGCCGTCATTATCAGGTCGGCCTGACGGGGAGAGTTGCGCGTCACCTCGAAACCGAAGCGCGAGAAATCGTAGCGGGCACAGCCCACAGCCATAAACTCAATACCACAGCACGATGTTCCGAACGTCAGCGACCAGAGCGAATTGCTGCGCCCCCAGTTAATCAGCTGGTCCAGATTGCCCGTCACTACATTGACACCGCCCTCGTGCAGCTCGTCGATGATCTGCTCAAGTGCGGCGTTGTCCTTAAACTCCTCGTAGGGAATGCTCTTGATTTTCGGTTTTCTTACTTCCATTCCAATGCTCCTTTCCGCCAAGCGTATGCGAGGCCAAATACAAGTACAACCAAGAAGAAGCCAATGCTGAGCAGCGCTGCCGAGCCGAACTCCTTCACTACCACTGCCCACGGGTACAGGAACACTGTCTCCACGTCGAACATCAAGAACAAGATGGCAAACAGATAGAAGCCCACCGAAATAGGAATCCACGACGAGCCGCGCGTGGGAATACCACACTCGAATGGCTCACCCTTCACCTTATTATACGAGCGGGGACCTATCAGCTTAGCAATGACGTAAGCTCCGGCCACCAATGTCACAGCCGTCAGGATGACGGTGATTAACAAAGTAAAGTTCATAAAAAATTATATTATAATATATGTTTCTGAAACGGGTGCAAAGGTACAAAAAATATTGCAAAGATTCGGTATAAATATGGAAGAAAAAGAGGTGTATTCAAAAATTATTTCGTACTTTTGCACGTATGATACTGAAAAAAACTGAAAGTTGTACACTCAGCATCCGCTATCGCGTAGCGGGTCATCCCTTCACCATTCATCTGGACGAGCACGATGAGCTCGTCGGGAACCTAAGCCAATACAAGCCCTTTGCCGAGAGCCCGACCGACGAGCCCGACCGCTTTGAGCTGTCCGTTGCGACAGAGGACGAATGGGTCGACACGACCGGCTTTACCGAAGATGTCAGGCAGGACGACGGTGAGACACTCATCGTTGCTGGGCGCATCGGCGAGCATCTACGGCTGTTCCGTTTCTTCCTGTACGGAAAGCCGGCGTGCCAAATCCTGTCCGACCCGGATTTCAGGCAGGCTCGCATCCTAATAGAAGGCGAAAGGCTGTACAGCCTCAACAATGCGCTGATGCTGATGTATGCCCTCTCTACGGCCGAACACGACACGGCACTGTTCCACTCGTCGGTGGTGAGCCACCACGGACGGGGCTATATGTTCCTCGGCAAGAGCGGAACGGGCAAGAGCACCCATACCAGTCTGTGGCTGAAACACATAGAAGACACGGAGCTGATGAACGACGACAACCCCGTTGTGCGCATTATCGACGGTACGCCTATGGTCTTCGGCTCTCCGTGGAGCGGCAAGACGCCCTGCTACCGCAACGTCTGTGCCCCCATTGGTGCCATCGTACAACTGAGTCAGGCACCCGTCAACGAGATTCGCCCTATCGGACCCATTGAGGCTTATGCTGCCCTGCTGCCATCTATCTCGGGAGCCCGGTGGAACAAGCGGGTGGCCGACGGACTGCACAGGATGCAGACCCTGCTGATCAGCCACACCGCGATGTATCATCTGCGCTGTCTGCCCGACCGCGACGCAGCACTCACTTGCTGGCGTGCCATTGCCGGGGAAGAGCTGATGACCGACGGTACGAAGATTATCGAAGCCGACCAAGCCATCAGCGAAGTGGCTCGGCTGCTGGCTGAGGGGCGGCGCGTCGTGTTGCCCGTAAGGGGCTACAGTATGCTGCCCTTCATCATCGGCGACCGCGACAGCGTGGAGCTGGTCAAGCCCAGCGACTATGCCGTGGGCGACGTGGCACTGGCCTACGTCAATGGCACTCACTATGTGCTCCACCGCATTACCGACATCGACGACAACGACTCCATAGAGCTGACGGGCGACGGTAATCTGGGCTTCAAAGAGCACTGTCAGAAGGCCGACCTCATTGGCAAGGCTGAGTTTGTGATAACGCCGTCAGGACGGCGCAAGAGTTTGACAACGGCCGCCCATCTGCGCCGGGCACGCCTGTGGCAACAGTTGCTGCCCATCAGGCGATGGATACTGGCCATCTATAAAAGAACCATTTTAAAACTTATCAAATGAAACTGAAAAAAGGATTTGTGCTGCGCAACGTGTGCGGTGAACACGTGGTCGTAGCAGAAGGTACGGGACTGGTGAACTTCAATAAGCTGATCAGCCTGAACGAGAGTGCCGCTTTCCTCTGGGAGCAGGCGGAACAGGCAGGCGACTTCACGGCCGAGACACTGTGTAAGGCACTGACAGAAGCGTATGACGTGACGGAAGAACAAGCCCAAAAAGACATCGAGCAGACGCTGCAAGAGTGGCGCCGCATAGGACTGACCACCGACTGAGGCAATGAGGTATCTGGTCTGGATATGGCGCAATATGGCGGGCATACGGCTCAACACGGCTGTACGTATCGCCATCGGCATCGCTCAGGTGGGCTTTGGGCTGGCTATGGTATGGGGATGCAAGCACTTCATCGACGTAACCATCCATACCGGCAGCGACGGCGACCTATACCGTATGATTGCGCTGCTGGTGGCCATCGTGCTGACCAACATTGCCCTGCGACAGGCCTTCTACTATATGAGCGTGCAGGCCGAGGCCGTCCAAAGTAATGCCATCCGCCTGCGTCTGTTCAGCCACTTGTTCCACAGCAGGCTGTTCGACGACCGCGAAATGCACTCGGGCGACATCACTTCGCGACTGGAACGCGACGTATCGACCGTGAGCGACACCACCACTTCACTGATTCCCTCGTTCATCATCACCAGCGTACAGCTGGCCGGTGCCTTCCTGATGATGCAGTATATGGACGCTCGGCTGGCGTGGGCATTGCTCGTCTTCACGCCGCTGTTTGTTATTCTGGGCAAGCTCTTTGCCCGGCGATTGCGACAGATGACGCACGACATACGCCAGCAGGACAGCCGCATACAGATGCTCATTCAGGAAGGGATGGAGCACAACACCGTGTTGCGCTCGCTGGAGAGCAGCGACTGGGTGACGGAACGGCTGGATGCAATGCAGGACGGCCTGATAGCGAAAATCCGCCGACGCACGCGCTTCACGCTGATATCGCGCTCACTACTGGCCACTACCTTCGGGATGGGCTATCTCATCGCTTTCATCTGGGGCGGCCTGCAACTGCGCGATGGGGTCATCACGTTCGGCGTGATGACATCCTTCCTGCAGCTGGTGGGGCAGATACAGCACCCTATCCTCAGCCTGCTGACGCTGGTACCACAGCTGATTCACACCTCTGCCAGCATCGACCGACTGGAGGAGCTGGCAGCCAAGCCCAGCGAAACCACCGACGGCGAGTACCTGAGCGACAACGGGATGACTGGCGTGGAGGTGCACGAGGTGAGCTTCCGCTACGCTTATGGCGACCGGCAGATACTGAACCGCTTCAGCCACGACTTCCGGCCGGGCAGCAAGACGGCCATTCTGGGGCGCACGGGAGCGGGAAAGACCACCCTCTTCCGCCTGATGCTGGCACTGACCGAGCCGCAGGAAGGCACGCTGTCGGTCTATAATGCCAACCAGCGCTGCCCCATCAGCACGGCTACGCGCCGCCACTTCGTATTCGTACCACAGGGCAACACGCTGCTCAGCGGCACCATACGCTACAACCTGCTACTGGCCCGCCCCGATGCCACCGAAGCAGAGATGCGGCAGGCACTGCACACCGCCTGCGCCGACTTCGTAGCGGAACTGCCCGAAGGACTGGACACCGAATGCGGCGAACGGGGCAGCGGGCTGAGCGAGGGGCAGGCACAGCGCATCGCCATCGCACGTGGACTGCTGCGCCCGGGCAGCATCCTGCTGCTCGACGAAATCAGTGCTTCGCTCGACCGACATACGGAGCAGGAGCTCTTCCAGCGTTTGCTGAAAGACTGTCCCGACAAGACGATGCTTTTCATTACGCACCGAATGGCTGTCAGCGAGCTCTGCGACGACGTCATCCAGATAGACTGACGAAAAGACTGACGATTAAAAAACGCCGCCGTTCCCAATGGAAACGGCGGCGTTTTATTATGCCAGAAGATACACGCTATTCAAAGAGAAGGGGCTGTCCGATGCAGGCATTGGGCTGCTGGATGTGGAGCAGCTGGCAGATGGTAGGTGCGATGTCGGTGATGTGCACCTCGGTGGGACTGGCACCGACAGGAACGTTCCATCCGTAGAACAGCAGGGGGATATGGGCATCGTAGGGATTCCACTCACCGTGGGTAGTACCTACGGGCGACGACCACGACCCCACCTCATAGTAGCCGGGCTCCACGGCCACGACGATGTCGCCCGAGCGGCGATAGTTGTAACCGTTGAGAATGCGCTCACGCAGATAATTGGGGATGGGGGCACTGCCTGCTTTCTCGTAGTCAACGACAAAGGCGATGTTGGGCTGTGCACGCAGGAACTCAATGGCCACGTCCTTCACGCGCTGCAAGTCCAAGCCTTGCGCACTGATGGCTGCGTGGTCGAGAAAGAAACGGTAGTCGAGAATGGCCTGAACCACAGGCTTCGCATTGCCCAGTTTCTGGGCGATGTGGGCTTCCAGAGCCTCTTGCAACTGCTGTGACAGCCACTTGCCGCCGTGCAGCTTGTGGTCGACCATAAACTGGTTGTTGTGGGCAGCACCGTGGTCGGCGGTAAGAAAAGCGATATAGTTGCCTTTACCCACCTTAGCATCGAGCGCGCTAAACAGGCGAGCCAAGTCTTTGTCCAGCTCGGCATAGGCCTCGTCGGTATGGTCGCCGCGCGTGCCCCACTCGTGACCGATGACATCGGTCTGCGAGAAGCTGACACACAGCATATCGGTCTCGTCGCCCTGCCCCAGCTGTTCGCCGTCGATGGCTGCAATAGCCATATCGGCCGTGATGTGGCCGGCCAGCGGCGAGAAGCCCACACGCGAGCCGATGGTCTTCAGCTCTTTGTTCTTCTTCAGCCGTTTGTTGAACTCCTGCGCCCATTGGGGCAGCTCGGTCATATAATAGGTACTGGTGACAAACTGGCCATTATCCTTATCGAGCCAGTAAGCGGCGTTGGCCGAGTGTCCAGCCGGCAGGATGGCAGCACGGTCTTTATAAGAAACGCCAATTACCTTAGCGCGGAAGTCGGTGTGCAGGCGCAGCTGGTCGCCAATAGTGGTGGCCAGCAGGTTGCGGGGCGACATCTTACCGGCTTTAGAGTCTGTGCCCACGGTCTCTACCGAGTCGTCGGCACAGCAATACACCTTCTGACCGTCAATGCTGAAGTTGTTGCCGCAGATGCCGTGGAAAGCCGGCGTTGTGCCGGTATAGGCACTGGTATGGCCAATGGCCGTCACTGTGGGTACATAGTTGATGAGACAATTGTCGAAGCTGTATCCTTCGTCAATCATACGGCGGAGTCCCCCTTCGCCAAACTGGCTGTAATAGCGCGACAGATAGTCCCAGCGCATCTGGTCGACCACGATGCCGACGACCAGCTTGGGGCGCTCGCCAAAGTGCGGACGCTTATTGCCGGCCGAGACTGAAAGGACGGCCAGCAACGAGAATGCAATCAGAATGAATCGTTTCATATCGTTAGTTGTTTATTATTTAAAATTCACGTTCTATAATCTCCAAGCACATACGGCTGTTGTGATAGGGGCACTTCCAGAAGCCGGCCTTATCGTCGTCGAGATTCAGCGTGCCGTCAGCGTGGCGGCTCCAGTGCCACTCGCCGTTCTCATAGTCGACGAGCTGCTGCTGAATGTACTGCCAGCACCGTTCGGCTTTCTGCAAGGCTGCTTCGTCGCCAAAGTGCTGGTAGATGATCACCCAGCCCACCACATTCTCTGCCTGCACCCACCAATTCAGGTCGTCGTCCACGGTACCTGCATCAAGATTGGCCTCGTGAATCATCGAGCCGTCGGCATTGAGCCCTTTCTCCGATGCGTGTGCCACCATCTGCACGATGGGCTCCACCTTCTGCAGCACCTCGGCATCGCCCAAGACGAGGGCGGCCTCGTGCATCAGCCACGAGCACTCTATGTCGTGGCCATAGCTCTCCAAATGGCCGGCACCGCGTGTCCAGTCGTTCTCGAAGAAGAGGTCGAGGTGATGGGTCTCGGCGTTCAGTATCTTGTCGGTAAAGATGCCGATGATATTGCGCAGGGCACGCTCCAACCGTGGATTCTTCCAGATACGGTAGAGGTTGGCATAGGGCTCAATGATGTGCAGGTGGGTATTCTGCGACTTGGGATAGTTGGCATCCAATTCCGACAGGCGCATATCGGCCATCTCGCCCCACTCACGGGTGCAAGCCTCGATGTAGCCGTTGTTGGCTGCGTCGAAGGCGTGGTCCTCAATACACTCGAAGAGACGGATGGCATATTCAAGAGCTTCCTGATCGCCCGTAGCCCGCGCGTACTCTGACATTCCATAGATGGCAAAGCCGATGGCATAGAACTGCTTCTTGGTGTCTACGGGACGGCCCAGATAGTCGAGACTCCAATAGACGCCGCCGTACTCGCGATCTATGAAATGCTCGATAAAATACTGTTTGGCGCGAGTGGCTGCCTCCAGATATTCGGGTTTGCGTAGCACACGGTAGGCAGCAGAGAAAGCCCACAGGATGCGGGCATTGAGGATGGCACCCTTATCGGCCGTGGGATGCAGCACTTCGTGACCGTCGATACGGCCATAGTAGCCGCCGTTCTCGCGGTCTGTCATCTTCTCCATCCAAAAACGCAGGATATTGTTCTCCAGCACGTCCTGCATCGACTGTTTCATTGTTTCTTTCATTGCTTCGTTAATAGTGACCGGTTATTGTAGCAACAAAAAATGGGATGACGCAGACACACGCCTGCATAATCCCATTTTTATATCATCGTTTACTCTATACTGCGAATCTTCTTCAGCTCGGTATTGATTTCCTTGATGCGCTCGGTGGTCAGCGGATAGAACCATACGACACACATTGAGAGCAGGGCGACGGCTGCCGGGATGAAGCTCATCAGCCAGCGCAGGCACAAGAGAGCGTCGTCGGGCTGTGTTGCACCGGCAGCCATCTGGGCGGCATCGGTCACATAGCCAAAGCCGTCGAGCAGCCACAGCACGGCAGCGCCACCAATGGCACCGCCAAACTTCTGAGCCATCGAGCTGGACGAGAAGATAAGACCCGTGGAGGCCGTCTTGAACTTCAGCTCTGCATAGTCGCTCACGTCGGCATACATACTCCATACCAGCGGCGACATCACACCGGTGAGGATGGAGATGAGCACTTGGAAGATGAGCATCAGCCAATAGCCTGTGGCCGTGCAGGGGATAAAGAAGAACAAGATGCTCAGCAATACCAGCGAGGCATTGACCAGAATGAACGTAGTCTTCTTACCCAACTTGTTGGCAATGGGCACACAGGAAGCCACACCCGCCATATTGGACACCTCGCCAATGCCGAGGAACAGGCCGGCGTAGAAGGCAAAGGTGATGGCAAAGAATCCGAGACGCACATCGGGACCGATGATGTCTTGGAAGAAATAGGCAACCGTAGCACCGCGAACGGTATTGAACAGGTTAAAGCAAAGGGCTGCACCGATAAGCAACCACCACGGCTTGTTGGAAAGCAGCGCCTTAAAGTCGTTGCCTACACTGACGGTGGAAACGGTCTTCAGATGCTCTCGTGTTAGCAGGAAGCAGAGCAGGAAGAGCACGAAGCAGCACGTAGCAATGACCACCATTGCCCAGAACCAGCCGGAAGTGCTGGTATAGCCACCGAGGGATTGGGTCAGCGGCTCCCAGAGGAACAGTGCGATGAACGAACCGCCATAGGCAAAGAACATACGGAACGACGAGAAGACGGTCTTCTCGTTCGAGTCGTCGGTCATCACGCCCAGCATTGCACCGTAAGGAACGTTGATAGCCGTGTAGACCGTCATCATCATTATATAAGTGACGTATGCCCAGATCAGCTTGGCACCATAGCCCCAGTCGGGCGTGGTGAACAGCAGGATGCCGCAGATGGAGAAGAACGGGGCAATCCAAAGCAGATAAGGACGATACTTACCCCACTTGGTACTGGTACGGTCGGAGATGATACCCATCATCGGGTCGCTCACGGCATCCCAGATACGGGTTACCAACACCAGCACACCGGCATCGCGCAGCGACAAGCCAAAGATATTGGAATAAAAGAACGGCAGATAATAGGAGAATATCTTCCAGAACATACTGGACGACATATCGCCAAAGCCATATCCAATCTTTTCGATTAATTTAGATTTTGCCATAATTACTTGTTTGCTTTATTCTTTGCAACGAGTTTCTTGATGGTCTCCACAGAAGCACTGGTGGTAAAGCCATCCTCGGGCGTGTTCATACAATAGTCTATCAGTTTGTTGATGGTCGACGTAGCCACGTGCATCCGCGTATCGCTCGAAGCATAGTAGATGAACACCTTACCGTCTTCATCGGCAATCCAGCCGTTAGCAAATGCCACGTTCATCACATCGCCGATATACTCTTCGCCTGTGGGCACGAGGAAATAGCCGCCGGGCTGAGCAATCACGCGGGTGGGGTCGTCGAGTGCCGTCATATACATATATAATACATAGCGCAGGCCGCTGGCACATCCACGCACGCCGTGGGCCAGATGCAGCCATCCCTTCGGGGTCTTGATGGGATGAGGTCCCTCGCCGTTCTTCACTTCCATAATGGTGTGATAGTGGCGCGCATTGATAATCTTCTCTTCGGTAATCTCGGCGTGCGTAATATCATCAACCAATGCCCAGCCGATACCGCCGCCCGAGCCTGTATCGATGAATCCGTCCTGCGGACGCGTATAGAATGCATACTTGCCATCCACGAACTCGGGGTGCAGCACGACGTTGCGCTGCTGCGACTTGGTCTTCAGGTCGGGCAGACGCTCCCACGTCTTCAGGTCTTTCGTACGGGCAATGGCTGCCGTGGCCGTGGCCGCGCTGAGGTCGCCGGGCTGCGTGTCGTCGTGCCGCTCAGCACAGAACACGCCGTAAATCCATCCGTCTTCGTGCTGCGTCAGTCGCATATCGTATATGTTGGTTGCCGGAATCACGTCGTCGGGCATCGTAATCGGCTCGTCCCAGAAGCGGAAGTTGTCCACGCCGTTGGGGCTCTCGGCCACGGCAAAGAACGACTTACGGTCAGCGCCCTCTACACGCACCACCAGCACATACTTGCCGTTCCACTTGATGGCACCGGAGTTGAGGGCGGCATTCATCATTATGCGTTGCATCAGATAGGGATTGTCCTGTTCGTTGAAGTCATAGCGCCACTCCAGCGGCGTGTGCTCTGCGGTCAATATCGGATTCTTCCACTTGTCATAAATTCCATTCCCCCACTCCACGGGTTCGTTCTTGCGCGTCAGCAACGCTTCGTGATGGGCACGCAATGCTTCTACTCTCTTTGCAAAATCGCTCATAGTTATATTTTTAATGGTTATTCTTTGATGTCATTAAGGAACAGGGTGTTGTCTGCCGCATAGAGTTCCTTAAACGATGCCTCGTCGGGCTCGCCGGGAGCCGGGCCGAAATACTCGTTCTTATCGTTGCGCCACACGAGGAAGTAGCTGATGGGATACTTGTCGACCACGGGTTTGAGCGTAGAAGTCCACCACGTCGGGTCGCTCAGGTTCTTCAGTCCGCATTCCGTCAGGGCAGGAATCTTACCGTTCTTCTCCGCAAAGCCACAGAGCATTGCCAAGTTCTGGTCGAGCTGGGCAACGAAGTCTTCCTTTGTCCCCCACTGATATCCGTCGATGCCGACCAATGCCACACGGTCGTTGCCGGGATAGCGCTCGAGGAACTTCTCTTCGGTCAGGTCGCCTGCCATTCCGGGCGAGTAGGCCCACACCAGATTGTCGAAGCCCTCAGCATTCAGGTAGTCCTGCACCATATTCCACAGTGCCCTATACTCCTCGGCCGTGCAGAGCTTCTCGCCCCACCAGAACCACGAGCCGGTATTCTCGTGCCACGGGCGGAAGATGATGGGGATAGGCTGGCCGTCAGCGGTCTTCAGCGTCTTCAGGAAAGCAGAGAGACGCTGCAGCCACGTCTGGAATTTCTCGTACTGCGAGCCCTCGGGCAGGATGCTCTTCACGACCGTAGAATCGGTCACGTCCCACGCCGTGCCGCCCGTCAGCGGATTGCGGGGATGCCAACTGAGGGTGATGATGCCGCCGCGGTCATAGTGATGCTGCACCTCGGCAGTGATACGGGTGAACGGCACGCTGTCGAGGCTCTTCTCGTCGCCCATCTCGATGCCACCCAACTCAAAGCCCATCACGGCGGGATAGTCGCCACACGTCTCTTTCACGTCACTGCGGTTCTCGTCCCACGCCCATTTCAGTCCGTACATCGGGTCGTCCTGATGGCCAAACATATAGCCTTTCTGCTGTAAGGCAGCCAGTCGGTCTATGAGTTGCTGTGCCTGCGTCTGAGGCGCTTCCTGCTTATTGGACACACAGGCAGCCAGTCCGAGCACTGCCAATGCTGCTACGAAAATCTTCTTCATCGGTATTCTGTTCTTTTTTGTGAATGTCTGTTGCTTAATTATTCTCGATTCCCATTTGCTTACTCAGCCAGTTCTGCCACTCTTCCCACTGCTCTTGGAACCAGAAGTGGGCCGTCTCCTGATAGAGGCTGAGCTCTTTCGGACCCGTCACGATGTTATAGGTGGCATAGGCCGTCGTGGGCGGCACCACGTCGTCGTTGTAGCCGAACGAGAACCAGCCGGGACAGGTGATGCGGCGGGCGAAGTTGACGCCGTCGTAATAGCGCGACGTCTCCACCTTCTTCGGGTCGGGATTCTTCTGGCCATAGAAATAGTGAGGCCATCCGCAAGCCACCTTCTGCAGCGAAGCCGTATGGTCGCACAGGGCTGCGTGCACAGCACCGTAGAACGTGACACGCTTGTCGAGGGCTGCCGTGGCCAGTGAGAGGAAACCGCCCTGACTCGAGCCGGTCACCCCTATCGCTTTGCCATTCCATTCGGGCAGCGAGGCGATATAGTCAATCGAGCGGACGCTGCCTACCACGACGCGCTTATAGTAGCTCTCGTCGCGGTTGTCCAGTCCGAAAGTCCAGTAGCAGTTCACGGCTCCGTTCATCAGATCGTCATAGAAGGCCTGCGGCTGGGTGACGTCCACGCCGTGGATGCCAATCTCGAGCACGATGGCCTTAGTGGGTGCCGTGTAGGTATCGCCGGCGTATGGGCGCACGCCTGCTCCGGGCACCCGCAGCAGGGCGGGATACTTGCCGGGCTTGGTCGGTATGGAAAGGATGCCATACGTACGGCTGCCCCATCGGATATTGTTGAAGCTCACCTGATAAACGTTCACGTCCTCGTTCGAACGCTCGGGCAGGAACGTCCGACTGGCATTCAGCGGCGTCTGGCGGGCCTCGGCCAGCGTATTCGACCAGAAGCTGTCAAAGTCGTCGGGATTCACTGTCGTCGGGCGCAGCTGTTCGGGCGAGAAGGCGGCCGTGCAACAGCCTGTATAGGTCTTTCCATCCACATACGCCTTAACGGCCAGCCGATAGAATCCGGGCTTGGTCATCTTGCCTTTCCACTTCATCGTGCCGTCTTTCAGTACGACGCCCTGTTTCTTGACGTCGGGATACATCTCTGGGCCAGCTTCATAGTCGACGGTCACATTGTCAACGAGTGTCGACGAACGCGTCACGCTGACGGTAAACGAGGCCGTCTCGCCCACCCGATAGTTCCAGTCTTTATGGTCGGGCACTACGGTCACGCGAATGCTGTTACCACGGATTTGTGCCTCAACGGGCACTACGGCTGCAAGAGCCAGTAAAAAGAAAAGCAGTTTCTTCATCAGTAATAATGGTCTTAGGTTTCATCAATGCTGCAAAGGTAATACATTTTTTTGAAAAAAGCGCACCTCTCCAGTCAAATATCTCACTTCACACGGCTCATCCGCTCCACTTGCTCGCGAATGACGGCCAGTGTCGACGCGTCGCCGGCAAAGACGCTGTTCAGTCCTTGCGCCTCTTGTGCGGGGTCGTTGGTATAGTCGTCGCCCACCTGCCACTGCTCGTGCTTGGGCTGGGCAAATCCGCCCCATCCCCAGAAGTTGCAGCCGGCAAAGTAGCCTCCCTGCTCGGCATTGTCGGCCACGAGCGAGAACACATATTTATAATAGCCGTCGCGTCCGGTGGTCGGTGCGTCAAGCGTGAACTTGAACCCGTCGCGCGGATAGCCGAACTCTTCCATTACAAGCGGTTTCTTCAGCTTGGCACAGATGGCCAGATGGCGGTCGATGTAGTCTTTCGTATTCGCACACGAGCGGTCGAGGTGCTCAATGAGCGAGTCGGCCTTAGCCCATCCCCAGTTATAGGGCCACAGGTGGATGTTGCAATAGTCCACATTCTGGTCGGCACAGATGCGCTCATAGCAGTCATAGTCGTTCTCGCAGCCCCACGAGCCCTCGCTGCCGATACTGATCAGATGGTTGGGGTCCAGCTCGCGGATGAGTGCCGAAGCCTCGGCCAGCCACTTCTCAAAAGCCGGCAGCGCCTCTGTGGAGAAAGCGCGCGGCTCGTTGCCTATCTGCCACGACATAATGGCAGGGTCGTCAACGTAGCGTTTGCCCGTATACCGGTTGGTGCGGCCGATGATGAAGCGCACGTAGTCATAGAACAGCTGATGAGCCTTCTCGTTCGAGGCATACTGGCTGACAAACTGCATAAAGGCGGGGTAGCCGTCTTCGTTGGGGCGCGGAGCCTTGCCGACACCGGCGTGCTCCAGATAGAAGCCATAGCCGCCACTCCATTCCCACGAGTTATTCAGATAGAGCACGGCCACCATATCGCGCTTGCCCATCTCCATCAGCAGATAGTCCAGTCCTGCCAGTATGGTGTCATTGTAGACGCCGGGTTCCACTTGCAGCGTGGGTTCCACCTTTGTCGTCACGCCGCGCTGTCCGTCGGAGCCTACGAGGATACGCAGGTTGTCAATGCCGATGCGCTTCATCTCGTCCAGCTCCCGATAGAGCCGCTGGCGGTCGCCGCCCTGCCCTTCGGAGCCGAGAATGGCACCGTACCAGAAGTTGGTACCTACATAATAATAAGGTTTGTCACCGCGGACGAAGTGTCCGTCCTGTACCGTCACAAACGGCGTTGCCGTCTCCTGCTTGCCGCAACTCACGAGGGCGGCCAGCAATGTCCCTGCTAATATTAGTTTAAGTTTCATATTTGGGTTAATAGCTTTTGCTTTCCGCCTGCAAATATAATCATTTATTTTGAGACGACAAAATAAACCGCCGTGGGCTTTACTACAATCATTGCAGCAAAGCCCACGGCGGTTTGCTTTTCACACATTCCTTTCATTTCTTATTCTGAATCAGCTCCAGTCCCTGTCGCCGATAGAATGGGAAGCGCGTATCGCTGGAAATCAGAGGCAAGCGTTCGGTGATAGCGTGGGCGATGATGACGTGTGTTCGTATCTATCAAGTATCGCATTTTACAATAATAATGCTGGGTCGTTGACGATGATGCTGCCTTTCAACCTCATTGCAGCTTCCCACGTTTTACTGTACTTCCGCTTTCTTGACTTCTTTTCTGTGGTCTCGGTCTTTACCGAGGTGTTTTTTGTTGTCATACTGCTTTTGCAATTTATCCTCTGTGCAAAGATAATACTTTTTGGGATATGTGCCAAACTTTTGGGATAAAAAGTACAGCGGAATGTCCCGTTGAGTTGGGGACATTCCGCTGTGGGTTATTGAAGCGAGAGTATGGCGCAATTACTTCACCAGCACCTTCTTGCCGTTCATAATCACTACACCCTTGTACGACTCGTTGACGCGCTGGCCAGCGAGGTTGTAGCGTACGCCATTCTGAGCGTCAGCAGCCTTTACGACGCTGATGCCAGTGCTTCCGATAGGAGTTGCGGTAACGCCCGAAACCTTCATCTTAAACGGACTACGTTCCTCAGTATTCTGCAAGATAATTTCAGTGATTGTCTCACCGTCCTCAGTCTCTACATCAACAGAATGCGTGGTAGCACCCTCGGGTAACGGAGAATAAATAGCCGTTGCATCCGTATTGCGGAGAGTTGTACTAATCTTCAACTGAACACTTGCAGGGAATGCTTCTCCATTAATCGTAA
>JAFUZD010000053.1 GCA_017476785.1 Prevotella sp.
ACTTGACGCCAGCCAGTTCGGGATCAATCAGAATGCGGCCGCAATACTCGCACACGATAATCTTCTTGTGCATCTTGATGTCCAGCTGGCGCTGAGGCGGAATCTTGTTGAAGCAACCGCCGCAGGCATCACGCTGCACGTAGACGATGCACAGACCGTTGCGGGCGTTCTTGCGGATGCGCTTGAACGACGTCAGCAGGCGAGGCTCGATTTTCGCTTCCAAGTCCTTCACCTTTGCCTTCAGCTTGTCTTCCTCGGCGCGTGTCTCCTCCATAATCTCGTCCAGCTCGCCTTTCTTGATTTCGAGGTCGTTCTGGCGCTCCTTCACGGTCTCCGTATTGATGTCCAGTTCCTCTTTCTTCTCGGCTATGCGCACCTGAGCTTCTTTTATCTTCTTGTTGCAGAGCTCGATTTCCAGCGTCTGGAACTCTATTTCCTTGCTCAGCGTGTCATACTCGCGGTTGTTCTTCACCTCGTTCAACTGCTTCTGATAGCGGTCCACGCTGGCCTTAGCGTCCTCTATCTCGCCCTTCTTCTGGCTCACGGCCTTCTGAAACTCGTTGATGTCGGTCTGGATTTTCTCAATACGCGTGTTCAGACCCTCGATTTCGTCCTCGAGGTCCTGTACTTCGAGCGGCAGTTCGCCGCGCAATGCCCGCTTCTCGTCAATACCCGAGAGCGTGGTCTGCAGCTGGAAGAGGGTTTTCAGTCTCTCCTCCACTGACAAGTCTGTGGGATCTTTCTTTGCCATTTCTCTTCTATTTTAAATGTATACAATCGGATTCGTGTTCGTCTCGGCGATGACCGTCCTCACGCCCGGACAGTGTTCGGCAATGATGCGGGCAAACACCTCGCTCGTGAACTGCTCGCTCTGATAGTGGCCGATGACGCATATCTGGATGCGCTGCTCATAGCCGAAGTAGGCGTGATAGTGCATCTCGCCCGTGATGAAGGCATCAGCCCCCAGCTGTTCAGCCTCGCTCAGCAGGAAGTCACCCGCCCCGCCGCAGATGGCCACGCGCCGGATGGGCCTGCGAAGCAGCTCGTTACACTGGGCACAAGCCACGCCAAAGCGGTCTTTCACTCGCCCGATGAAGTCGGCCGCTGCCATCGGTGTCTCCAAGCAGCCCACTACACCCGACCCCGCCTCGATGCCATCCACCGTTTTCCGTGCGAAGAACGCCACGTCCTGCAAGCCCAGCCGTTCGGCTATCTTCCAGTTCACGCCGCCCCGCGCATTGTCCATATTGGTGTGCATCGACACGATGACGATATCGCTCTTGATGGCCTTGATGACCGCACGCTGCACGTAGTCGCCGTCGCTTATCTGCTTCAGCCCGCGAAACAGCAGTGGGTGATGGCTCACGATGAGGTTACACCCCTTCGCGATAGCCTCGTCCACTATCGCCTCGTTGACGTCCAGACACAATAATGCCCCTGAAACCTCCGCCTCTGTCAATCCCAGTTGCAGGCCCGCATTATCCCAGCTTTCCTGCAAGGGCAGAGGCGCGACTGATTCAAGGGCGCCTAACACTTCCTTTATTTTCACGCTGCAAAGTTACGAAAAGAAAATGGGATGAGCAAGAGATTCACAAATATTTGCTCAGTTTTTTATGCGTGTTCCATTTTGTTTGCGCCATAGAAACAGCTCGTTTTTGCCACAGAAACAAACTGTTTGTGTCATAGAAACAAGCTGTTTCTATGGCATAAACAAAAACGGATTATAGCTTAAATTGGTCTTCAGCGGGCACCGTACGACTGGCGGAAGCGCTTCAGCACGTCGCAACGGGTGACGTAGGAGGCGGTATGCAACGGATTGTGGAGCGCAAAGGCATCGAGGCGGCTGAGGGCGGCAAACTGACGGGAGTCGGTATTCACGACGTCGCCCCCCTGCTCCCAGTCGTACTTGCACCATACTCCCTGCGGAATCCACGCCAGCGCATAGAGGCTCTGCTGGCGCAGGTTGAAGTCGTCGCTCTGTGCCGACTCGCTGAGCAGCTGGAGGGCACGGTCTACGAAGAGGTCTTCGCCTGCCGGCACGTCTTCGCCACTGCTCCACCCATAGGCCGACAGCCACCAGCAGTCGCCTACGGAAGAGGCTTGAATGTAGCGGACGGCCAACTGGTAAGCCTGTTGCCGCCGTGTCTCGCCGTCGGTAGTCAGCTGATAGGAGGCCAGCAGCTGTGCCATCTCTTGGCAGAAAGCCAGCTTCGGGTGGGTCTGCAGCCCGGCATAGGGGCTGTCGCAGAGGTCGAGCTCGCCACTGGGCGTAGCCTGATGCCCCATCCAACGGGGCTCCGTATAACTGCGCTTGGCAGCATAGTAGGCGATGTTCTGAAGACGCAGGAAGTCGATGCTCACTTGTTGCAGATAGGGAATGGCCTCGTCGAACCGGCCCTCGGCCAGTAGTCTGGTGCCGATGCGGTCGTTGTAGTATTGCGGTTCGCGGTAAGTGTGCTGCCACACGTAGCGTTCCCACACGCCGTCTGGTTCCCTACTGAGATAGCCAGCATAGCTGCGCAGCTCGTCAGCAGAGAGGCTGTCCAGCCGGTTTACCCAGTCGCTCCAGCCTGCATAGTCGCCATTGCACGCATATTCCCCGTTCCAATAGGCCCCATCGCTGCGCTGCTGCCGGATGTGGTCCTGTCGCTCGTGCATCATCGAGAGCAGCGACGTGGCCAGATGAGGATGCCCGTCACCCAGCGCCTGCGGCACCAGCACCGTGTACACGATACGCTGGCGCACGCGGTCAATGTAGTCGTCCTCGTCCTGCTGTGTGTCGAGCCATCCGAAGCCCTCGGCCAGCGCGGCTTCGCGTTGCGGTGCCTCCGCATAGGCAGCGATGGCCAGCAGCCGGCAGCAACGGGCGCAGCGCACCATTGCCTCGGTGCCCTGCATCCGGATGGCTTGCGTCAGCTCAGCGTAGGCCTCAGCCGTGCGTCCGGTCAGCAGATGAATCATCCCTATGGCCGTCTGCCACAGACAGGGAACGTCGGTCTTGCCCTCGGCCAGCACCTCGCGGGCAAAGCCGACAAACTGCTCGGCGTCGGTCAGGCTGACACTTCGACGGCCTATCTCGGGCAGATATTCTATATCGGTCGTGGCATCCACCACCTCCTGCACGTTGTTCACAAAGTCGCCCACCAGCCACCACAGCGAGGGCGACGTGGGATGCTCGGCATAGACCGAGCGGATGCCAGCCAGACTGCGGTGCTTGCGCAGTGCCCAGCTGATGCTGGTCCAGTCGCCCTGCTCCACGTAAATGTCGCAGGCGGCGCGGCGCTGCCCTGTGTGCAGCAGTGCACCGGCATAGATGTTGCGCATCATATCGCGATAAGCACTGGCAGGCAGCCGTTGTCCCTGCCGCTGCCAGAAACGGATATTCTCTTCATCCTGCCCCATCACCATCCGTGCACGCATACCCAGCAACAGCCACTGCGGGCGCAGCCTACGCCCCCGGTAACGCTGCGACTGCTGGAGCATCTGCTGCAACGTCTGTTGCCGCTCGTCCAGCTGCTCACGGGTGGGATAGTCCCACGTGTCGCCCAGCTGACGGCTGATTTCCAGATAGCGATCGAGCCAGTCCATATAGTGCAGCAGCTCGCGGTCGCCCCGCTGGGTCGCAATGGCGCGTATGGTGTCGGAGTCCCAGCTGTAGCTCCACGTCTCACCGCCGCAATACTGCTGCCAGAAGGCATTGAAACGCGTGGAGAAGTCGGCCGCCTCGCCATTCTTGGGACATACGTCCATCATATAGTAGTTGCGGGTGGGTTCCTCGCGGACGCACGCCCACCCGGACAGTGTTCCTGCCGCCAAGAGCAGCAGGCTAAGGACAAAAGATTGCTTCATAGTCGTTGTCGGTAAATCGTTGAATTGAAAAAGGGTTTAAGTCGTAGATGATGATTTCGTTGAAGGGCTGTCGGCGCGCTGCATCCACAGCCTGCTTCACGGCGAGGATGTCGGCCAGCTGGGGCTGACGGGTGACAATGGTGTCGGTAGGCAGGATGGGCGGGTCGTCGGAGCCGTTGAGAAAGTCGACGAAGCGACCGCCGCGAAACAGCAGCTGCCAGCGAAACACGGGATAGGCGGCGGCCAGCGGTAGGCCGTAGCCGGCCAAGCGACTGAGGTAGGGTTGCACGTCGCGCAGGTCGAGGATGGGCTTCTCCACGTCAATCCGGGTGGCGTCGCCTGTATTGTAGACCATCAGCACACCGCGGTCCACGGGCGGGACTGGTTGTGCCAGCTGGTGCAGCCGGATGGTGGCTGAGAGTTGGATGCCCTCGGCGGCAGCCTGACGCCGCAGTGTGTCGAGAAAGGCAAAGTAGGCCGTGCGCGTGCGACGCGTCCAGTCGCAGTCTATCTGCAACTCGCGGGGACGCTCCAGCCCGTGGGTCTCGCACATCTGTACGACGCGCCGCAGCAGCTTGCGGGGCAATGCGGTGTCGGGCTGCACCATACAGTCGTTCACGATGTAGACCACTGGCACCACTTCTACCCCCGACGGCACGGAGCCGCTGAAGCGCAACGTGGCATTGGGCAGGGCTCCCCGCCCCTGCCCGTCCATCACTACATCGAAGAAACGGGTGTACATCCGCCCTATGCGGTGACGCCCGATGAAGGCCTGCTGCGCACTGTCAGTCGTGAGCGACGTGCGCCAATAGTAGACCGAACGCAAGCACTCCTGCTGCTCGCCCCTACACGAGGCAAGCAGTAGGAGTGCTGCTATATATAATAATAGGTACGGGCGCACGAGGTTTACCAGTCGTTCAGGTCGGCCGCGGCCTCAATGCGCGTCTCAATGTCGTCGGGCAGTGCACTGAAGAAGTCAATACCTGTCAGTTGCTCTATCTCGTCTACGCTGCGCACGGCCTCTTCTATCGGCTGAGAGGTGCCGATGTTCTCATAAATGAAGCCGATGGCTGCGGGCTCGTCGCCCCATCGCATCACCACCTTATAGAAAGCCTCGGGCACCGTCACCTTCTTCTTCAGCCGCTTGTGCTGCGTACCGCGCAGGATGGGACCGCACACGATATAGATGGTTCCGTAGCCGTTGGCCCATCCACGGCAACGCTGTTCAAGGTCATTCCAGTCGCCCGTGTTCAGATTGTGGTTCTGCGGACAGATATTGGTCATCAGGAACGACTGCTCCTGCGCCGTCTTGTTCCACTTATTGTCGCCCGAGGGGCACATATGTCCCCTATCGTAGCCCGACTGCATATAGTCATAGGTGGTAGGCGAATTGCGCACTTCTGGGTCTTCGTGGAACGAGATGCCTTTGCGCTTGTAGCTGCCCGTGGTGTGCTGGTCGGTCAGATACCACGCCACAGCCACGGGAATGCCCAGCTGCTCGGAGTACCACGCCCGATAGGCATAGCGTTTGAGAGGTGTCAGTCCCGATGCATCGCTGAACTTGACCACGGTGAGCTGTGCCGGTGTTACGCGCTCGCCGGCCTCTTCGGCGTCCTGCAGCGGCGCATCGCTGTCCACGCCCTCTTCCGGCACAGCCGCATCGTCGTCTTCGGTGATTACAGCTGCTTCGCGAGGCGTAATGTCGCCGCCCATCAACGGTTTGTTGGGACGGCAGGCGCGGCAGGTAGTGATCACCAGTGCTGCCAGCACCACGATAAGGGGTAGTTTGCGTATCATCATATACAAGATTGTGACTAATGAATGGACGGGTCCTGCCTGCGCTCATATATCCACAGTGCTATGAGCAGCGACACGACCGATGCCGCCACGGCAGCAACCAGCAGCAGCCCGAAGAACAACGTGCCACCGAGCGGCGACAGACCGCCTATCAGCAATGCGCACAATATGACGGGCAACCCGCCAAAGCCCAGTATGGCCATACGGCGCAGCAACGGCGACAGGCCACGGTGCAGGGCGCTGAGCACAAAGGGCTGAAGGGCTGCGAGATGCGAGGCTCCGTTGCCCACCAGATATTCGTACATATCTACGTGGGCGCGGCGTTCCGAGCCATAGGCTTGCAGACCTACACGGGTGCTGGTAAGCGTGGCTGCCAGCAGCAGGCCGCCCACGGGAACCAGCGCTACGGCACTGCTGACGGCACTCAGATAGCGCACCGCCAGTACCAATGGCAGACTGAACAAGAACGAGCTGACGACGGTGCCGGCAAAGACCGCCCACACGTGTGTACGCCGACGCACGCTGAACAGCACCGCCCACAGCGTCACGGCCAGCAGGACGCCCACCGAGAGCCACAGGCTATCGTAGCGTTGCACCAGCCAAAGCAGCAGTCCCACCAGCGAGGCCATCACCAGTGCCCGCCCCAAGAGCAGGCCTATGCGCAAGAGTTCTTTCTTCATATCCGTTCTGTTTCTATACTGATGCCACTGCCCGACTGCCTGCGGGTCATCACCACCGTGCTGCCACGCCGCAGCATCAGCTGTATGAGCTGCTGGGCGGCATCGGCCGTGACCAAGTCTATCTGGTCGGTCGGCTCGTCGACGAGCACCAGCGGGCGTGCGGCCTCAGCCGCGCAGCGCAGCATTGCCAGATAGAGTACCGACGGCTGCTCTATTTCGTCGCGCCGCAGATGCTGCAACCCACCCCACAGCAGCTGGCCGTAGAGAGGGGTGAGTCGCTGGGGCACATAGGCCATCTGACGACGGAAGTAGGGAGCCGACTGGGGTGTCAGCAGCTCGCCGTCGATGCTGATATGCCCCGCCGTGACGGGTATCAGCCCCAGCAGTGCCCGCAGCAGTGCCGTCTTCCCCGCTCCCTGCGGTCCGAGGATGCGCGCTATCCGCCCATCGCCTACCGTGACCGACAGCGGGCCTACGCCAGAGTCGACAGTGACATTATGCAGTTCCAGCATCATTTTGGGTTACAATTTACTTTGCAAAGATACAAATAATTCTTAATTCTTAATTCTTAATTCTCAATTAATTTGTATCTTTGCGGCGTGAATAATAAGAATGGGCAATATCGCAGAATGCCTGCCGAATGGGAGCGGCAGGAATCCGTTCAGTTGACGTGGCCGAACGAAGAGACCGACTGGGCTCCCATCATCAACCAGATTACGACGGTGTATAAGCGGATGGCGGAGGAAATCAGCCAGCGCGAACGGCTCATCATCGTAGGAAACGACATTCCCCACAACGACACGTGGGCGCGTGACCACGGACTGATTACCGTCTACGACTCATCGCCCGAGGTAACGGGATGCGAGGACTGCACGGCCAGCGTGCTGCTCGACTTCAAGTTCAACGGCTGGGGCGAGAAGTTTCCTGCGGCACTCGACACTGCCATCAACCGCCAACTGTACGACAAAGGCTACGTGCACGGCATCTACGAGGCCCATCTGGACTTCGTTCTCGAGGGCGGAAGCATCGAGAGCGACGGCCGGGGGACCATCTTCACCACCGAGTGCTGCCTGCTGGCTCCCCACCGCAACCAGTCGCTGACAAAGGACGAGATAGAGACACGGCTGAAGAAGTGGCTGGGAGCTGAGCGCATAGTATGGCTGCAAAACGGCTCGCTCATCGGCGACGACACCGACGGGCACATTGATACGCTGATGCGCGTTGCCCCCGACGACACCTTATTATATATAGGGAGCGACGACGACCATCCGGGACTGAAGCTGATGGAGCAGGAGCTCCAAGCCCTGCGGACGCAGGAAGGACAGCCCTACCGGCTGCTCAGGTTGCCCCTGCCCCGCCCCATCTACGACGAGCAGGGCGAGCGACTGCCGGCCACGTATGCGAACTATCTGGTCATCAACGGAGCCGTGCTGGTGCCTACCTATGCGCAGCCCGACCTCGACGCAGAGGCGATGGACATCATCGGGCAGGCCTTCCCCGACCGCGAAATCATCGGGATTGACTGTCGGGCCGTCATCCAACAGCACGGCTCGCTGCACTGCTGCACAATGCAATATTACTAAACAGAAGAAGCCAATGAGAATAGGAATCATACAGCAGCACAACACTGCTGACATCGGGCTGAACAAGCAACGGCTGGCCGACGGCATACGCGCACTGGCCGGACAGGGTGCCCAGCTCATCGTGCTGCAAGAGCTGCACAACGGGCTGTACTTCTGCCAGACGGAGAACGTAGACATCTTCGACCAAGCCGAGCCCATACCCGGCCCGTCTACCGACTACTACGGACAGCTGGCACGCGAGTGCGGCGTCGTCATCGTCACCTCACTCTTCGAGCGACGGGCCGCAGGGCTCTACCACAATACGGCCGTGGTCATCGAGCGCGACGGCACCATTGCCGGTTGCTACCGCAAGATGCACATCCCCGACGACCCCGGTTACTACGAGAAGTTCTACTTCACGCCGGGCGACCTCGGCTTCCAGCCCATCCAGACCAGCGTAGGCCGGCTGGGCGTACTGGTATGCTGGGACCAGTGGTATCCCGAGGCAGCGCGACTGATGGCGCTGCGCGGAGCCGAGCTGCTCATCTATCCCACCGCCATCGGCTACGACGACAACGACACGCCCGACGAGCAACAACGCCAGCGAATGGCGTGGCAGACGGTGCAGCGCGGCCACGCCGTGGCCAACGGACTGCCCGTGGTGACCGTCAACCGCGTGGGACGCGAGCCACATCCCGACCACAGCGACGAGGGCATCAGCTTCTGGGGCACGTCGTTCGTCAGCGGCCCGCAGGGCGAGTTGCTCTTCGAGGCCTCTGCCACGGAGGAGACGCAAAGCATCATCGACGTAGATATGAAGCGTTGTGAGCACGTGCGACGCTGGTGGCCTTTCCTGCGCGACCGGCGCATCGAGGACTACGGCGACATTGCCCGCCGCTATATTGACTGACAAACCACAAAGACAGACAGCAAACTTCACAACAGCCCGGCACACAGCGAAGTGACCGGTGCAAGAACCCCAAAAAGAATATGGCAAACAACTTAAGATTCCAAGTAGTAGAAGAGGCCTTCAAGAAGCGCGCACTCGACGTGGAGGCTCCTAAACAGCGGCCGTCAGAATACTTCGGCAAGTATGTGTTCAACCGCAAGAAGATGTACAAGTACCTGCCGGCCGACGTATATGCCAAGCTCATCGACGTCATCGACAATGGTGCACGCCTCGACCGCTCAATAGCCGACGCCGTGGCTGCGGGACTGAAGCAGTGGGCACTCGAGATGGGCGTCACCCACTACACCCCCTGGTTCCAGCCGCGGACCGAGGGCACGGCCGAGAAGCACGACGCCTTTGTGGAGCACGACGGTAAGGGAGGAATGATAGAGAAGTTCAGCGGCAAGCTGCTCGTACAGCAGGAGCCCGACGCATCGAGCGTCCCCAACGGCGGCATCCGCAACACGTTCGAGGCCCGCGGCTACTCAGCGTGGGACCCCACCAGCCCCTTCTTCATCATCGACGACACGC
>JAFUZD010000054.1 GCA_017476785.1 Prevotella sp.
AACGACCGCGGCACCATCAGCGGCCGCCGCTCGTTCGGCAAAGGACTGGTGCAGCAGCCTATCAACATCCCCGACAAGTCGGTCATCCGGCTGACCATTGCCCGCTACTACACGCCGTCGGGCCGCTGCATACAGAGGCCCTACACACCGGGAGACGACAAAGGCTACGAGAGCGACCGGCTGAACCGCTATGAGAACGGCGAGCTCTATTCGCAGGACAGCATCAAGCACACGGGACCGGCCTTCAAGACTACCATCGGACGCACCGTCTACGGCGGAGGCGGCATCACGCCCGACCTCTTCGTGCCCGAAGACAGCACCGGGATGACGTCTTACTACAAGCAAGCCGTGATGAGCGGCCTCATTATCCAGTTCGGCTACGTCTACACCGACGAGAACCGACAGAAGCTGAGCAGCTATAAGACGATGCAGGAGCTGTCTGACTATCTGAACCACCAGAACACGGTGGAGAAGTTTGCCACCTACGCCGAGCAGAACGGGCTGCACCGCCGCAACCTGATGATACAGAAGTCGCAGAAGCTGCTGACGAGCTTCATCAACAGCCGCATCATCTATAACATACTCGACGAAGAGGCGTGGATAGAATACCTGAACCAAGACGACCCGGTCATCAAAGCCACGCTGAAGCTGTTTCACGACGGCGAGGCTTTCCCCAAGAAGAAATAGGAATAAGTAAGGGGGCAACGCAGCTGAGCAGACGGCTGCTTTCTACTTGAATCGAATGTCGGCAATCACCTGATTGCCGACTTTTTTATTGAGCAGCTCCACCAGCTCCTGCCGCCGCATCGAGAGGTCGGCGCGCAGGGCGGGATTGGTGAGGCGCACGTAGAGCGTCTGATTATAGATATAGGCACCGTCCGTGTAGGCAGCCACCATTTCGCCCGCCACCTCGGGCCACGCCAAGACCAGCCTCCGCTGCAGCAGCGGAGTCTCCAGTCCCTGTGCCCTCAGCGTGCGCATCAGCACATCCTTCAGTTCCTTTACGTCGCGTCTGAACATTGGCTATACGTTTTTTACAATCGTCATTCTTGAACGGCTATCTCTCCCCGCTCCACCCGGAATATCCGATAGTCGAACGAGCTGGCCCGCAGAATCTGGTCCAGATGTTCCCGGTTGGTATCGGTGATGAATATCTGGCCGAATCCCTCGCCGGCCACCAGCTTCACAATCTGCTCCACACGCTGGGCATCCAGCTTGTCGAAGATGTCGTCGAGCAGCAGCAGGGGCGTGGTCTGCGAGGCCGTACGGCGCAGGAAGTCAAACTGCGCCAGCTTCAATGCAATCACGAACGTCTTGTTCTGCCCCTGACTGCCCTCGCGCTTCATCAGCCGCCCGCCCAGCGAGAATTCCAGATCGTCGCGATGCACGCCGTGGAGCGAATAGCCCACGGCACGGTCTCGCCAGCGGTCGCGCTGAATCACTTCCAGCAGCGGCCCACGCTGGCAGTGAGAGGTATAGTTGATGTCCACCTGCTCGCTGCCCTGCGCTATCTGCTGGTAGAAACGCTGGAACAGCGGAATTAGCTCTTCCACGAACGCGCGACGCTTGGCATAGAGCTGTTCGCCCGACTCAGCCATCTGCTCTTCCCAAATGGTCATCAGTGCCTCGTCGGGTTCGCCGTCTTCCTGCTTCAGCAGCGTGTTGCGCTGCTGAAGTGCCTTATTATAGCGGTTGAGCGCGTCGATATACGAATGGTCGTACTGCGAGATGACCACATCCATTAGGCGTCGGCGCTCCTCGCTCGTGCCCTCAATGAGCAACGTGTCGCTGGGTGCCACCATCACAAGCGGAATCAGTCCGATGTGCTCCGACAGACGCTTGTACTCCTTACCGCGGCACTTGAAGTGCTTCTTCTGTCCTCGCTTCATCCCGCAGTAGATTTTGAGCGGGGGCTCTTCCTCGTACTCCCCTTCTATCACGAAGAAAGGCTCGTCGTGGCGAATCACCTGCGAGTCGATAGGATTCTGTGCCGACCGGCAGAACGACAGGTAGTACACCGCATCGAGCACATTGGTCTTCCCTGCCCCATTGTGTCCGATGAAGCAGTTCATCTTTGGCGACAAGTCGAGCTGTGCCTCCGGAATATTCTTATAGTTCAGTATGGATAGCCGTTTCAGTATCATTCTGCAGCAAAGTTACGAAAAGTCGAGAGAAGAACAAAATGAATTTATTCATTTTTTCTTCCGAGACGGAGTAACTTCGCGACGGTTAGTCGCAATGTTACGAAAAGTCGAGAGCAAAACAAAGAAACGTGTTTCTTTTTTGCCGAGACAAAGTAACTTCGCCGACTTTTTCGGCAAAGTTACGGAAAAAACGAGGGAAAAGCCAAATATATTTGAGCTTTTCCGAGTGCAAGGAAACGGAATTTATTCCGCTTGGCCTGCCCAAGAACTTCGGCGAAGCACAAAGTTACGGAAAAAGAAATGAGGTCTTCGAGCGCATCGATGCCGTCCTCGGTATTCTGTACGAGCCATATTTTCTGCGCCCAGCGGTTGAACTTCTCGGGAGCCGACCGGTATAAGGCCGGGGTGTTGATTTTGTCACCAATGGGAAAAGCCAACTGCTCCCTCGTCACCACATCTTCCGATGCCGTCTGCTGCTGTGCTGCCACACGAAACGAGTGCCAGCACAGCCATTGCGATAATCAAAACCCTTTTCTTCATAAGCCATTTGAATTTGATGGCGAAATGTACAAAGAAATATTGAGAATCCCCTTGTAACTTTTGCGGTTGTTCTTTAACTTCTTGCCGAAAAGACTCCTGTTATTCCAAAATTATTTGTAATTTTGCATTTATGAAACAACGGACTGAGGAAGAATACTACATTGAGAGTAGGCGACTTAGAGAAGAGACGATGCGGATGGCAGATGCACTAAAGGACAATCCTATGCGCTTTGTCGTTACTAATGTCATCACTATGGATGTAGAGATTACAAAGTCTGATCTAAAAACCATCGTCAGCAAGAACACGCAGGACAATCGTTTCAATGCTTTCAAAAATAAGGTGGCACAGGACATCCGTAGCTTCCTTGAAAAGTCTGTTTATGAAGGATGGCGCGAGGTGATGCCCGGAAAACATCCAGAGACTGCATTCTTCGCCTACTTCAGCCGTGAACTTGGCGAGAAGGCTTTCCTTTGCGTACGTAAAATTAAGAACACAGGACTATTCAAACCCTATGCTATCATCAATCAAAGGACGTTCGATGCCGAGATTCAAAACTTGAGAAAATAAAAAACCGCTGAACTGATTTGCTAACCCGATTACGGTGCTACTCTTTCATTTCAGCGGGAGGAATTCGTTTCCTTTCGTGGTGCAAAGATAAACACTATTTTCTAAACATACAAGTTTTTCCGCAAGTTTTTCTTAAACAACAATAATTATTCGGGAATAATTTGTAATTTTGCGACCGCTTTACTCACGCCGAGCCGACTTGAAAAAGGCGGAGCGGCTACAGGGAGGGAGCACTACATTTTGGAATTGCGTCGCTGACGCTTTGTTTTGACCGTTAGAACCTGAGAAACTCGAACGTGCAAGCCAAAACATTGCAGAAGTAGATGCTACGGGTAGGTATATTCCGTCCCGTTGGTGTGCCGACGGCTATCTATGCCGTTATGCACACCTTTATGGGGCTACTATATATACCAACGGCGTGGGTATCGATTCTGTTATGTCCTTTTGCACAGGTAATCTCAGGACCTTAACGGTGGACAGGCAGAAGCCAGATACCCCGCTTTTCTTTTGTAGTAAACAGAAGTAACAATTTAGTCAGTCCGATTTTGGGTGTTTGGCGGACAATGATTAGACATTTATGCCGACATCTATCACATCAACTAAAGATGACAGAAACAATATGGTGCAGATATTCAGAGCACTTGCGATAATCGCAGTGGTTATGATTCACACAACACCTTTAGGTAGTTGGCAAGTTCTTTGCCGTCCATTTATCAATTTTTCGGTTGCTTCATTTCTTTTCCTTTCAGGTTATCTTACCAAAATAGAAAATGATAATTGGCATACATTTTATAAGAAGCGCATCATCAGAGTTCTCATACCTTACATTATCTGGACAATTCTATACACGCTTGTATCTAGGCATTTAGGGAGACTTCCACAGAATCTACTAACGGCAAAAGCCGCAGGTCCAATGTATTACATTTTCGTGTATATTCAATTTGTTTTGCTAACTCCCTTTTTAGGCAGACTGGCTAAGTCTAAATATCATCTTCTCGGTTATTTCGTTGCCCCCGTATCAGTTCTGGTTTTCAAATACTATTGGTTGTTAACCGGGAACAATTTAAACTCATACATTTCCTTGATATGGTCTGATGCTTGTTTGGGGTGGTTTACATTCTACTACTTAGGGTTAGCATTAGGTAATCGTATTATTAAAAAACAATATTCGTTGAAGGTTCTTTTAATGTCATATATAGTCTCTATATTGTTACAAATCGCTGAAGGATATTGGTGGCTATCCATTGGTGAAACTAACTGCGGAACACAAATAAAGCTATCGTCATTTCTTACAAGTTCTCTGTTCTTGCTTATCACATATACGATACTAATAGACGGACGTTATGGCATCAAGAACAGATATTTGAGAATAATTGGAGATTATTCATTCGGTATATATTTATGCCATATTATGGTAAAGAATCTATTAAGGTGCTTTGTACCTTACTTTCAGTCCATTCCATATCCTATAAATTCAGTGATAATATTACTAATCAGTCTGTGCTGTTGCTATTTTGGTGATAAAATTTGTAGTGATAAACTCAGTCGTTGGATTGGGCTAAAATAAGACTGAGCGGGAACCCCTGCCGACATCCTCGGCCAGCGGTTCCCGCTCAATTTCTATTGCTCAGATTACAGATGATGCTCCTTCAGCCATTTCTCCACGAGGTCGGCAAGCTCGGCATTGTTCTTCTCTTGGAACATAAAGTGACTGTTGCCGTGGATGCCTTCGTCGGGCAGGTAGATGACCGTTGCGTCGCCACCATCCTTCACATACTGGGCGGCGAACTCGCGGCACTGGTTCAGCACCATCCGCCAGAAGCCCGTTGACTGGATGTCCTCGGGACCATTCTCGATGTAGTCGCCAAAGAGGAACAGCATCGGGGTCTTGGCGGCCACGAACTTCTGATATTCGGGCGAGCCAATCTGCGGGGCAAAGCCCGGCTCCACGGCCACGATGGCGGCGATGTTGTCTGTGTCCGTTGCCCAGCCGACACGACCGCCCTGCGAGTGGGTGATGTAGATGGACTTCTTGCCCGTCATCTGCTGCACGTCGCCGA
>JAFUZD010000055.1 GCA_017476785.1 Prevotella sp.
ACCTCGCGCGACACTATCAATACCAAGCTGCGCGCCGTCCTCGACGATGCCACCGACAAGTGGGGCGTGAAGGTAAATCGCGTTGAGCTGCAGGACATTATGCCGCCGGAAAGCGTCCTCACTGCAATGGAGAAGCAGATGCAGGCAGAGCGTAACAAGCGTGCCACCATTCTGACCAGTGAAGGAAAGAAGGCGGCCGACATCCTACAGTCGGAAGGTGAGAAAGCTGCTATCATCAATAAAGCAGAGGCTGCCAAGCAGCAGGCCATTCTCAATGCAGAGGGTGAGGCACAGGCTCGCATCCGTAAGGCCGAGGCCGAGGCAAAGGCTATTGAACTGATTACCGAGGCCGTGGGCAAGAGTACCAATCCTGCCAACTACCTGCTGGCTCAGAAGTATATCCAAATGTTGCAAGAACTGGCTGACGGCGACAAGACGAAGACCGTGTATCTGCCTTATGAGGCAACCAACCTGATGGGAAGCATCGGTGGCATTAAGGATTTGTTCAAGAGCGAATAAGCATCTTATGGCGCATAATATATTTAAAGGATTAGGAATAGCACTGATTACCCCTTTCACTGAGGACGGTGAGGTGGACTATGATACTTTAGTCAAGCTGGTAGACTATCAGTTGCGCAACGGGGCAGACTTCCTGTGCATACTGGCCACGACAGGCGAGACACCTACACTCACAGCGGAGGAGAAACAGAAAATAAAAGAAACGATTGTCGGTAGGGTGGCAGGGCGCATCCCCATCTTGATGGGATGTGGCGGTAACAATACGGCGGCAGTCATCAACGAACTGCGTACGGGTGACTTCAGTGGTATTGACGGCGTGCTGAGTGTATGTCCCTATTACAACAAACCGTCGCAAGAGGGGCTCTATCAGCATTTCCGTGCCATTGCCGAAGCCACGTCGCTACCCGTCGTGCTCTATAACGTGCCGGGACGTACGGGCGTAAACCTGAAGGCAGAGACTACCGTCCGGCTGGCTCACGACTGCCGTAACATCGTTGCGATAAAGGAGGCCAGTGGCAACTTGGAACAAGTGGACGAGATTATCAAGAACAAACCGGCCCACTTTGACGTCATCAGTGGCGACGATGCCCTGACGTTTCCAATGATTTCGTGTGGTGCCGTGGGCGTAATCAGTGTCATTGGCAACGCCCTGCCTCGCGAATTTTCGAAGATGATACGGCTGCAGATGAAGGGGGAATATGATGGTGCACGTAAGATTCACCACCGTTTCACCGACCTCTTTGCACTGCTCTTCGTCGACGGAAACCCGGCCGGCGTAAAAGCGATGCTCCACGAGATGGGAATGATTAAGAATGTTTTGCGGCTGCCATTGGTTCCTACACGCATCTCAACGTTGCAAAAAATGAGCGAAATAATGAAAGAACTCAAGATATAAACGCTCAGAATGGGTGCAAAAAGCAGATTTTTTGAAAAAAAATGAAGAAAAGTTTTGCCGTTACAGAAAAAGTGCTTACCTTTGCAACCGCAAATCAGAAATGATGAGCCGAATGGGGCTCCCTAGCTCAACTGAATAGAGCATCTGACTACGGATCAGAAGGTTGTGGGTTTGAATCCCGCGGGAGTCACAAAAAGAAAAGTACGATGAACCCCGAAAGTCATACAAAAGACTTCCGGTGTTCACTTTTTTATGCTCTTCTCTTCGCCATTTCTTTTTCACAACTTGATATTTGCTGTCACTTGTGTTCGGAAAAGCTCAAATAAATTTGGCTCTTCACTCATTTTTTCGTAACTTTGCGCACTAAATAATAAATGTAACTATCAGAAAGCAAATAAGGATATGGCTAAAAGATTTGCCGAACATAACGGCTTAAACTTGACACAGGTGAATAATGAAGTGCTGGCACAGTGGGAGAAGAATGACATTTTCCACCGTTCCATCGATGAACGTGAAGGCTGCCCGCAGTTTGTGTTTTTTGAGGGACCTCCCTCTGCTAACGGACATCCGGGTATTCACCACGTGTTGGCACGCACGATTAAGGACACCTTCAATCGTTATAAGACGATGCAGGGCTATCAGGTGCATCGTAAGGCAGGATGGGATACGCACGGACTGCCTGTGGAGCTGGGCGTCGAAAAGGAGCTGGGCATCACGAAGGCCGATATTGACAACACAGAGAGCCCCCGCTACATTTCAACCGAGGACTACAACCAAAAGTGCCGCGAAAACGTGATGAAGTTCACGCAAGAATGGCGTGAATTGACCGAAAAGATGGGCTATTTCGTAGATCTGGACCATCCTTATATTACCTACGACAACAAGTACATCGAGACACTTTGGTGGCTGCTCAAGCAATTCTATGAGAAAGGCTTGCTGTATAAAGGTTATACCATCCAGCCTTATAGTCCCGCAGCAGGAACCGGACTGTCAAGCCACGAGCTGAATCAGCCCGGCTGCTATCGTGATGTAAAGGACACGACTTGCACGGCACAATTCAAAATCAAGAATCCGGAGGCGTTGAAGATTGAGACGGTATGGGGTACTCCCAGCTTCCTCGCTTGGACTACGACGCCGTGGACGCTGGCCGCAAACTCAGCACTGTGCGTAGGACCCAAGATTGACTATGTAGCCGTAGAGACCTACAATCCCTATACCGGTGAGCCCGTAACGGCTGTAATGGCCGAAGCACGCCTCTCGGCATATTTCAACGAATCAGGGAAAGACGTTGACCTCCAGTCTTATAAGAAGGGAGACAAGATAATCCCGTGGCGTGTTGTGGCTCATTATAAAGGAACGGATTTGGTGGGTATTGAATATGAACAGCTGTTGCCTTTCATCCGCCCGATGACCAGTGGCGCATTCCGCGTGATTCCCGGTGATTATGTGACTACGGAAGACGGAACGGGTATCGTACACATTGCCCCTAACTTTGGTGCTGACGATGCTCTTGTGGCAAAGAAAGCCGGTGTTCCCCCCATTGTGCTGATAGACAAGAAAGGGCAGGAGCGTCCTGTGGTGGATTTGCAGGGCAAATATTATCTCATTGAAGATCTTGACGCGGAGTTCGTGAAAGACCACGTCAATACGGAGGGCTGGCAAAAATATGCAGGCCGTTACGTAAAGAATGCCTATGATGATACGCTGACGGATAAAGACGAGACGTTGGACATCTCTATCTGTATGGATCTGAAGGCAGAGAATAAAGCGTTTAAGATAGAGAAGCACGTACACAACTATCCACACTGCTGGCGTACAGACAAGCCCGTGCTCTATTATCCGCTGGATTCGTGGTTCATCCGTTCTACGGCCAAGAAGGAGCGAATGTTCGAACTCAATAAGACTATCAATTGGCAGCCTGAGTCAACCGGTACTGGCCGTTTCGGCAATTGGTTGGAGAATCTGAATGACTGGAACCTCTCACGCTCGCGTTTCTGGGGCACACCGCTGCCCATCTGGCGCAGTGAAGATGGTGAGGAAATCTGTATCGGTAGCCTGCAAGAACTTTACGATGAAATCGAGAAATCTGTAGCTGCTGGCGTGATGAATAGCAATCCGCTGAAAGATAAAGGCTTTGTGCCCGGGGACTATTCGCAGGAGAACTATGACCGCATAGACCTGCATCGGCCCTATGTAGACTACATCTTGTTGGTGAGCCCCACAGGAAAACCGATGAAGCGCGAAACTGATCTTGTTGACGTTTGGTTTGATTCTGGTTCAATGCCTTATGCACAAGTGCATTATCCGTTTGAGAATGCCGATAAAATCGACAAAAACGGTGCATTCCCTGCTGACTTCATCAACGAGGGCGTAGACCAGACGCGCGGTTGGTTCTTCACGTTGCACGCTATTGCTACAATGATTTTTGATTCTGTCGCATTTAAAAACGTGATTTCAACGGGACTGGTCCTCGATGCAAAGGGTATTAAGATGTCTAAGCATATTGGCAATGTGGTTAATCCGTTTGATATGATTGGTCAATATGGTGCTGATGCCGTGCGTCTATATATGCTGACCAATTCTGAGCCGTGGGACAATCTGAAGTTTGACCCGAAGGGTGTAGACGAGGTGCGCCGTAAGTTCTTTGGAACACTGTATAATACTTATTCGTTCTTCGCACCTTATGCTAATGTTGATGGTTTTGACCCCGCTACACCGCAGGTGCCTGTCGCAGAACGCGACGTGACCGACCGCTGGATACTGTCGGCATTGAATACATTAATAAAGAATGTAGAACGTGAACTGGAGAACTACGACCCGACACGTGCTGGCCGACTGATTGACGCGTTTGTCAATGATGACCTGAGTAACTGGTATGTGCGTATCAACCGTAAGCGCTTCTGGGGAAAAGAGATGAGTAAGGATAAGCTCTCGGCCTATCAGACACTTTATACGTGCTTGGTAACTGTCAGCAAGTTGCTGGCTCCGTTTGCACCGTTCTATGCCGACCAGTTATATAAGGATTTGGACGGTACGCTGGACTCTGTACATCTGGCTCAGTTCCCCGTTGTAGATGAGTCTCTGATTGATGTTGAGCTGGAGGAGCGGATGAAGACGGCCCAAAAGATTACGTCGAACGTTTTGGCATTGCGCCGCAAAGTCAGTATTAAGGTTCGTCAGCCGTTACAGTGTATTCTCGTCCCGGCTATCGATGCCACACAGCGCGAGCGTATTGAGACATTCAAGAGCATCGTACTCAGCGAGACGAATGTGAAAGAACTGAATTTTGCCGACGACGGAAGTAGCATCTTGGTGAAGAAAGTCAAGTGTGACTTCCGCTCAATGGGCAAGAAATATGGCAAGCTGATGAAAGGTGTGGCAGCAGCAATGAACACTATCGATCAGGAGACCATCGGGCTGCTTGAAAGAAACGGTGCTATTGAACTGGATGTCGAAGGACAGAAAGTTGTAGTAGAAGCAGCAGACGTGGAAATTATCAGTGAGGATATTCCCGGATGGCTTGTTTCTAATGAAGGTAACTTGACCGTGGCACTCGACATTGAACTGACAGAGGAGCTGAAAAACGAAGGAATGGCTCGCGAACTGATAAACCGCATTCAGAATATCCGTAAGGAGAGCGGACTGGAAATAACCGATCGCATTAACGTGACGGTAGCTCCTAATGAGACTATTGCGACAGCCGTCGACCACTTTGGCAACTACATTAAGACGCAGGTGCTGGCAGACAACATCACCACAGAGGAAAATGATGGGCAAGAAGTGGAGTTTGACGACTTTAAACTGAATATCAAAGTAACTAAATCCTAATTATTATGGCAGAAAAAACACGTTACACCGACGAGGAATTGGAAGAGTTCCGCGCCATTATCAATGAGAAGCTGGCCTTAGCCAAGCGCGATTACGACCAGATGATGAAAGTGCTGATGAATCAAGACAGCAACGATGTAGACGACACGTCGCCAACTTATAAAGCACTGGAAGAGGGTAGTACGACCCAATCGAAGGAAGAACTGATACAGTTTGCAAGCCGACAGCAGAAATTCATACAAGGCCTGAAGGCTGCATTGGTACGTATAGAGAATAAGACCTATGGCATTGACCGCATCACCGGCCAATTGATTCCTAAAGAAAGGTTACGTGCTGTTCCACACGCAACGCTGAGCGTGGAATCCAAGCAGAATCGCAAAAAGTAAATGAGCAAAAATCGCTTCTTGACCAATGGATGGATGGCGGCACTGATTGTGTTCGCCATCCTCGTCATAGACCAAGTCATCAAGATTTGGGTGAAGACTCATATGACGTTGCACGAATCAATAGAGATTGCCAGTTGGTTTAAGATTACGTTCATTGAGAACAACGGGATGGCCTATGGGATGGAAATCGGAAGTAAGTTGTTCCTTTCCGTCTTCCGCATTATTGCCGTTGGCATTCTTGGCTACTATATCTATTCTCAAATAAAGCAAAAGGCACGTTCTGCCTATATCGCTTGCTTGGCAATGATTTTGGCAGGAGCGGCTGGCAACATCATAGACTGTATGTTCTATGGGCTGGTTTTTAATGCTTCGTCAGATTATTATGTTTCCTATTTCGTTCCCTTTGGGACGGGATATGCTTCGTTTCTGACAGGGAAAGTCGTGGATATGTTCTATTTCCCATTGATTGTCAGCACGTGGCCCGACTGGATGCCATTTTATGGAGGGCACGAGTTTATTTTCTTTAGCCCTGTCTTCAATTTTGCAGATGCCTGCATCAGTATCGGCGTTGTGATGCTATTGCTTTTCTTTCGCAAAGAAATCGGTGAAATCTCATTAAAGAAGGGAGAAAAGGCTGCCAATGAGGAATAGCTTGCTTGCTATATTAATGCTGTTGCTGTCGCTGTTGGCCAGTTGTACGCCGTCAGTCCCCAGCCAGTATGTCCAGCCCGGCGAGTTGGAAGACATTCTTTATGACTATCACATAGCACAAGCAGTGGCCCGGCAAGAAGGTGGGAAACAAGGAGAAATCAATAACAATGTATATCTGGCAGCAGTCTTGCGGAAATATAATCTGACGGAAGCCAATCTGGACTCGTCTATGGTCTATTATTACGCACACGCCGAACAGCTGAAAAGAATTTACGGGAAGGTTACTGACAGGCTTAACGACAATGCGAAAGCGTTTGGAGCTGCCTATGGAACAGATAACCAGTATGCTTCTTATAGTGCAGACGGCGATACCGCCAACATCTGGCGAGACGGAACGGAAGCCATATTGATGCCTCAGCCACCATATAACCGTATTGACTTTGCCATTAAAGGCGACACGGCAATGCACAAAGGCGATACCTTCCTCTTCCAGCTGATGGCCCATATAATATGCCAGAGTGGAACAAAGGATGCTATTGCCTGTGTCAATCTGAAGTATGACAACGACAGTGTTGCCACGTTCTTTCAGCACATCACGGTAACGGGCGTCTTGCAAATGAGGATTGGCGCAAGTCCTCAACACGCAGTAAAAGAAATATATGGTTATCTGTTTATGAACTGTACACCTGATGATCAGAACACGATGAAGCTCTACAGCCTCAGTCAAATACAGTTCATTCGATTCCACAACAAGAATAATGAGCCAGCCAATGAGAAGAATAGCGTGCCACAGCTTAATCGTGAACCAGAGAGAATTGACTCTCTACGTGGTGGAACTCCACCACGGCCGGGTAGTCAGATATTACCCATTGAATCGAGAACTGCCCCAAACGGAATGGTTAGGCGGGACAGTAGTAGTCAAAGAAAATGAGGAAGGTATCCTCTGTGCCTATCAAGACAATCAATTACTAACCTAAAATAGAGAAACAAGATGAATCTGAAAGTACGTTTAGCATTAATGAACTTTTTAGAGTTCGCCGTATGGGGAGCTTACCTTACTTGTATGGGTATATATCTCCGGAAAATAGGAATGAGCGACAATATCGGTTCCTTCTTCGCAATGCAGGGTATTGTGTCAATCTTTATGCCGGCTCTGATGGGCATCGTGGCAGACAGATGGATTCCTGCACAACGGTTGTTGGGCTATTGCCATCTGCTCGCAGGTCTCTTTATGATACTGGCCGGCTGGTACGGTATGGCCAATGGTACCAACGCCCATTTTGGAACATTGTTTTCATTATATTCCGTCAGTGTGGCATTCTATATGCCCACTTTGGCTTTGACGAACTCCGTGGCCTATAATGCATTGACCAAGGCAGGAATGGACACGGTGAAGGATTTCCCGCCAATCCGTGTATTCGGCACTGTCGGTTTTATCGCAACGATGTGGTTTGTGGATCTGGTGGATTTTGAACAGAATCAGAATCAGTTCTTCACCAGTGGAATATTGAGTATTGCTTTGTTCCTCTATACCTTTACACTTCCTGCGTGTCCTATTAATAATAATAAGGAGAAGAAGTCGGTCACCGAGGCATTGGGTTTACAGGCATTCACATTGTTCAGACAGAAGAAAATGGCAGTGTTCTTCATTTTCTCAATGCTGCTTGGGGTCAGTCTCCAGATTACCAATGGCTATGCCACCCCTTTCATTGAGCAGTTCAAGTCTATCCCGGAGTATGTCGGCACATTCGGTGTTGAATATCCTGTCGTTTTGTACTCCATCTCCCAGATTAGTGAGACCTGCTGCATCCTGCTTATCCCATTCTTTATGAAGCGCTATGGTATCAAGAACGTGATGCTTATCGCAATGTTTGCGTGGGTATTCCGCTTTGGACTTCTTGGAGCAGGCAATCCCGGAAGTGGTGTCTGGATGTTCATTCTCTCAATGATTGTCTATGGCGTTGCTTTCGACTTCTTCAACATCAGCGGCTCGCTGTTTGTCGACCGTGCCACGGACTCTTCCATTCGTTCCAGTGCACAGGGATTGTTTATGCTGATGACCAATGGTATTGGTGCAACCATCGGTTCGCTGGGTGCCCAAGCTATTGTCAATGCTCATACTGATGCGGCAGGAAATGTAGAGTGGGCCACGTGCTGGTATACCTTTGCCGCCTATGCGTTGGTCGTTGGCGTCTTGTTTGCCTTGATCTTCCGACCGAAGAAAGAAGAAATAATGGTTTAACGGCTATCAGATGAAAGAAGAACGGTTCTTTTTTGTTCCGTCAGCAGCAACGGGGACTGAGCTTCCTTTGGAGGAAGCTCAGCACGCCCTGCGCGTATTGCGGATGAAGAGCGGCGATAAGATGATGCTGATGGACGGTGCTGGAAGTTTCTATGTGGCCGAGGTAACCGTAGCTTCTAACCATCAATGCCTGTACCAGATTAAAGAGCAGCTTCCTCAGACACCTCAATGGAAGGGGCATATCCATTTGGCAATCGCTCCCACCAAGATGATGGAGCGAATGGAATGGATGGCAGAGAAGGTGACAGAAGTAGGAGTAGACGAGATTTCTTTCCTTCAATGCCAGTTCTCCGAGCGTAAGGTCATCAAGTCGCCCCGCATCGAAAAGATTGTCATTTCTGCTGTCAAGCAGAGCCGCAAGGCGTGGAAACCTCAGGTGAACGAGTTGCGGACGTTCCGCCAGTTTATCTCCGAAGCAGCGTGCGAAAACCGCTTCATTGCCCATTGCTACGACGAGATTGAGCGCACTTATCTTTATGATGAGTTGCGCGCATTGCCGGCCGATGCCGAAACGACCGTTCTTATAGGGCCTGAAGGAGATTTCTCTATTGACGAGGTGCGTACGGCTATCGCTGCCGGCTACACCTCTGTCTATTTGGGACAGAGCCGTCTCCGAACAGAGACGGCCGGTCTTGCGGCTGTGATGATGATGCAACTCAGTAAAGAAAATAAAGAATGACAATAATGAGAAAGACCGTTTCATTAGCTCTGCTGTTAATGATAGCCACTACCTCTATGGCTCAACAGATGAAAGACTATTTCCGCCAGATGCCCGACAAGATTCTGCCTTTGTTGACTACTAACAATCGGCTGGATATGGTGGATTTCCTCGATTCGAATATGAAAGCCGAGGTACGTAATATCTTTGACGGAACAAGTGAGTTGACCACGCTGACAGATGAGTATCTCTTTCTGCAGCTTACTGAAGCCTCTCACGTTGAGATGCGGTTACTGGAGACGACAGAGCCCGTAGATAGCAGTCATACGATTATCTGTATCGTCAATACGGCAGGGGTGTCTGCTCAGGAAAGCGTCGTCCGGTTCTATTCAGCCCAATGGCGACAATTACCTGCAGAAACTTATCTGACCATCCCGCCATTGACTGCCTGCCCATCTTCGATGGACAATGCAACACACACCGAATTGTGCGCATTGTTGCAGCCACCATTCATCGTCGCAGCGTTGTCGGCTCAGTCGCCAACGCTCACGCTTTCGCTGCATCCACAAAATGTACCCACCGACAAACAGGAAGCCCTGCAGCAACTCCTATCGCCGACAGTCTTGCAGTGGAACGGAGCTTCGTTTCGCTAAAGCATAGTTCTTTTTGCTGTTTTCTGTCTGGTTCTTTCTTTTTGGAGTAAAGTTGTTGCTGAGAACATCTTCAATGTGAAATGCCGTACAATTATTGTGATAGACAAGGCGAAAGAGACAATGAACGAGGCGGAGTTTGAGACTGCCATCCACGGCAAATCTCGTTAATTAATATTAAAAAGATATTCAAGCACACTGCAATAATATGCTGATTTAAAATATAATATGTATATTTGCAGTGTGTTTTTTATGGTATTAGATTATTAAGGTTAATGAAAGTTGGTTGTCGTGAGACAGTCAATTTCTTATCCAAAATGCTTTTTTACGTTCTATTGCGTAATGAAGCTGAGGACATTTCAGAAGCAATTCTGAGATAAGCAATAAAGGGAGCCTGTGAAGGTTCCCTTTTTGTTTGTCCTTATTCAAACTGCAGATAGGGATTGTAACGCAATTCGTCTCCGATAGTAGTCTGCGGACCGTGACCGCATAGCACTGTGGTGTTTGGCGGTAATTGAGCCACCACCGTTTTCATACTGTTGCATAGTGCCCGATAGCTACCCAGTTCAAAGTCTGTTCTGCCCACGCTCATTCTGAACAGCGTATCACCCGAGAAAAGCAAACCCTCTTCCTCGCAGTAGAAAAGCACCGAACCGGGCGAGTGGCCGGGGGTAGGCAGTACGACGAGCCGATGGTGTCCAAAGGTGACTTCCTCTTGGGGAGAGAGGTATTTTCCCACTGGCGGCAAGGGTTGCTCCAGCTGGATGCCCAGAATGAACTGCGCTTGTACGTCCATCCGCTGCATTAGTGGTTCGTCGGCCGCGGCCACCTCTGGTTTAAGGCCGAACCGATTGTAGATGGTGTCGTTGCCGATGTTGTGGTCGATATGGGCGTGGGTAGCCAAAAGGTGTGTGGGCTTTAGGTGTTCCTTCTCAATATAGTCTAAGATAGCCCGTCGTTCTTCCTCGTAGAAAGCCCCGCAATCGATGATGACACTTTCGCCCGTGTCGTCACTTACAATATAGCAGTTTTCCTGCAGCGGATTGCATACAAAGCGTTGAATATTCAGCATATACGTATTCTTTTTACCCTTTTACCTTTTTACTGTTTTACTTTTTCCCGTTTTCCTGTTTTACCTTTTTACTTTTTATCGTTTTACCTTTTCTTCTTGTCTTAGCCCACGGGCACGTAGATGCAATGCTTCTCTCTGAACCATTCCTCTTCGAACCAGTCACTCAGCTCGGCCACTTCCACGATACGTCTGAAGGGGTGAGTCTCTGCCTGCACGTCTCCTCCCTTCAGGCAGATTACACCATTGGGCAGAGAGTTGTGCTGCGTCTTGGATATGTTTTTACGCACAATCTTCATTAGGTCGGGTAGGGGCATCACGGCCCGGCTCACAATGAAGTCATACTTGCCCTTTTCTTCCTCTCCTCGCAGGTGTTCTGGCGTGCAGTTCTTCAGTCCGATGGCCTCGGCTATTTCGTGTGCCACGCGAATCTTCTTGCCCGTACCGTCAATCAGTTTAAAGTGACAGTCGGGAAAAGCGATGGCCAGCGGCAGACCGGGAAATCCTCCTCCTGTTCCGAAATCCAGTATCTCTGTTCCGGGCTTGAAGTGGATGAAGCGGGCAATGGCCAGCGAATGGAGTACGTGGTGCTCGTACAGATGGTCAATGTCTTTCCGTGAAATGACGTTGATCTTTGCGTTCCATTCACGATAGAGTTCGTCTAAAGCAGCCAGCTGTTGCTGCTGCGTGGCTGATAAATCAGGAAAGTATTTCAGTATAGTCTTCATTGTGCTTAACACTTGTTTTAGGTGAGCAGGCTGTCGGGCTTAATTCTATTGCAGCAAGTCTTTCAGCGCATCATACGAAAGCGTCAGTTCTGTCTTGCCTTTGGCATAAGGAGCTATTTCGTAAGGATTATATACAAAGGTGATGCCGTCCTCGCCCAGAATGAAGTGCTCCGATGCAAAGATGTCCATCGAATACAGATAGTCATTCTCGCGCAATCCCTTCAGATCCGTTACGCCTACGTGTTTCTCCAGCGCTTCGAGCAACAATTCATTCAGCGGCGTCTCGTAGCCTTTGACGAACACGTCGCGCAGCGTCAGCAGCTTACCAGTCTTCACGTCGAAGTTGAGTGTCAGCAATTGGTTGATGCCGTGCGCTCCGCCCTCGAAGCAGTCGAGCGTAATCAGATATACGGCCACCCCTTCGCGTCCGTCTTGCACCTCCGTCGTTACGCTGTAACGATATTCATACCACGGGTGGCGTTTCTCGTCACCTCTCTCTTCGCGGTAGAGGGGGCGCAGTGTCCGCAGATAGTCGCCAACATAGCGGTTGGCAAAGGAGTCGACCGCAGCATTGATGGCAATGTCGCCATCGAAATCAAAGATTTTCTTTACGATGTGCCGGTTGATGGCCTTTGCCTGTTCGCTCTTATTGCCGGCAGCCTGCAATATCTGGAAGTGTAGCTGGCACTCCGGAGCACCTTTTTCTTCCGTCAGTGGCTGTTTGACATCCTTCGTTACCACCTCGAAGTCTATCTGTTCGCGCACGCCTTTGCTACACGCTGTCAGCAGCATTGTTGCCGCAGCAGCCATCAGTAATATGCCCTTCTTCATTTTATGTCCTCTTTGATTTAGCAGTGCAAATATACGTTTTAATCTGCAAATAGCACGCGTTTCTCTGAAAAAATCACTAATTTTGCACCCAAATAAATGTAACATCAGATATAATGAGCCAACTGAAAGCAGCACTTTTCGACTTAGATGGTGTCGTCTTCGACACAGAGCCGCAGTACACCATCTTCTGGGGACAGCAATGTCGCGAGTTCCATCCCGAACATCCCGGGTTGGAAAACGAGATAAAGGGACAGACGCTGGTACAGATTTACGAACAGCATTTCTCCGGTTCGCTGGCCGCCCAGCAGCCCGTCATCACGCAGCGGCTGAACGAGTTTGAGCAGCAAATGTCGTTCGATTATGTAGACGGCTTTACCGATTTCATTGCCAGTCTTCGCCGCCACAACATCAAGACGGCTGTCGTCACCAGCTCCAATCGCCCTAAGATGCAGAGCGTCTATCGCCGTCGTCCCGAGTTCTGCTCATTGTTTGATGCCATTCTTACCTCTGAGGATTTTGAACGCAGTAAGCCCGATCCCGACTGCTATCAGAAAGCTGCCCTGCGTTTCGAGGCCCAGCCCGGTGAGTGCATCGTCTTCGAAGACAGTTTCAACGGACTGCGTTCTGGACGTGCTGCCGGAATGGCCGTAGTGGGGCTTTCCACTACCAATCCTGCCGACGCTATTGCGCCGCTGGCCGACATCGTCATTCCCGACTATTACTCGCTCGGTCGTCTCGGTGATTCGCTAAGACAGACCGGGACATTTGCAGCACTCCTCGGACAGTTGCAAAGGCTCTTGGAGGTTGCTCGGTGAAATGAGATGCGCGGATTAGGGACAGTTTAGCTGCTTGTGACGTAGCCGAGACAACGTCAGATGATGCGGTGCTCCGGCTTGGACGATAGCAGCGAACAGAAATTCTCGCGTGGATTTTCGAAATTCTCGCGAAAATTCTCAAAATTCTCGCGAGAATTTTTTCTCAGTCCGCCAGTTCGGTCATCTTGTATCGCTGCCCACGGGGTGTCACTCGGCCCACTTTTTCCTGTAAAACAATGGGCGTTCTGAAAATAAATGTGTATATTTGCAATCGTATATGCTAAAGAATACGGCCAGCCTTGATTTAGTGGAGTTTATAGAAACTCAGATTCTTCCTCAGTATGCTGCTTTTGACAAAGCCCACAATCTGAGTCACGTGACGCGTGTCATCCGGCGAGCGCTGGACTTGGCACGGCGGACGGGCGCTGATATAAATATGGTATATGTCATTGCTGCCTATCACGACCTCGGAATGTCGGGGCCGCGGGCCGTTCATCATCTGACGGGGGGCAAGCTGCTGGCCAGTGATGCGCGACTGAAAAGGTGGTTCGCGCCGACACAGATTCAGATAATGAAGGAAGCGGTAGAAGACCACAGGGCTTCTGCTTCGCACGCTCCGCGTTCACTCTATGGAAAGATTGTAGCCGAAGCCGACCGCGACTTAGACCCCGAGACGGTGTTCCGGCGCACGGTGCAGTTTGGACTGGCCAACTATCCGCAGTTGGATAAGGAGCATCAGTGGCTGCGCTTTAAGGAGCATATGGACAATAAGTATGCCCCCGCAGGCTATATCCGTCTGTGGATTCCGGGCTCGGAAAACGAAGAGAATCTGAAAGAACTGCGCCGGATAATAGCCAGCCCAACGGAACTGCGTCAGATATTTGACCGGATGTATGAAGAAGAGCATTGAAAGGCGAGACACCAAACAGTGAGAAGAATGAATTCCCTGTTTGGTGCCTCGCCTTTCAACGCTCTTGCTTGTCAGTTAAAGAAGTTCCACGACAGCCCGAATCGGAGAATGCTGCCGTTCTGCGGATAGTGGGGAACAAGAAAATAGTTGCCGCTGCTGGCATTGACGTGGCTCATCATTATGAAGAAACGCGTGCGCTTCAAATGCATATTGGCATACACGTCGACGAATGGATAGCCTCCCACCTTAATGCGGCTGTCACCGTTGGTCTGCACGGCAAACTGGTTGAGTTGCGGACAGAAGTCGGGGGCATTGTACTTCGTGAAGAAGTAGCAGTCGCCACCCAGCTCTACCAACAGCTGCTTTACAATCTTGAACTTCAGGTATAGATTCGTAAAGATGTTCAATGCCGGCACGGGCAGGGCATCTTGGTTGCTGGAATTCTGGTAGGTGATGATGTTTTCCCAGTTGAGCGGCCCCAGCGTAAAGTCCTGTCGCAGCTGTGCCGTCAGCAGGTTGATATTGCTGCTTTCCTGATAGATGTTGGCTGTCAGGTTGGTGCGGCCGCTGGTCGTTGCGTCATAGTTCAGCCCAAAGTAGGTGAAGTTCTGAATCTCTTCAACGGCTACGCGCAGTTGGGTACGCGTTTTCCGATAGGAGAACACGCCTTCGATGCGGGTACGCGTTTCGCTGTTTAGATCGTCGTTGTCCCACCAGATGTGCTTTGAGTGAAAATTGCCTTGGAAGAAAGTAGGGGTCAACCGGTGGAAATAGGCCTTTGCCGCCAATTGGACGGTGTCGCCAAAAAGTGGGAAGTTGAGGTCCGTGCTAAAGTCTACTGTCAGCTGGCCGGCATCCAGTCCTGTGAGCCACGCCTCCACGTCAAGGTCGTAGTGCAGCGTCTTTCCCTGTGTCTTGCTCAGCTGACCGCCGATGCTGACGGTATGCCCCGTCCATTTTCCCAGCTGGTAGCGTGTTTCCTCGTCACCTGTATCGGGCATTCGGTATTTGCGATAGTCGTGGGCGACGAAGGCTTTCAGTCCCGCCTTTGCATATTTGTTGAAGCCTTCGAGCAGTGCAACGGCAAAGGTGTTCTTGATGCTGAGGTATTTCGTCTGGTCGTAGATGGAGTCGCCGCCATAGGTATTGTCCCATCTATAATTATAATAGGTGTTGGCATAGTAGTCCGTGGGCGAGGCGTATGCCTGATAGATGCGGCTATGGTTGCTGACATCAAGTGTGTGGATGAAGCTGGTGACAGGCACATAGATACGCTTCATCGTGGCTTCGATGGAGTCGTTCTGCGCGCTGAGCAGCAGCAGACTGTCCATCTTGGCTTGTGAGTCTACGGTGATGCGGGTCGTGTCTGCTGCCAGAGAGTCCGTGGCGAGAGTGGGCTCGTCGCCAGCAATGCGTGCATTGTCAGGTCGTCCTGTAGGTGCCTGCGATGCGGGGCGCCCCGGCCGTGCATCAGCTTTGTCGCTGCCTGTGCGTCGCTGCTTGTCGGCAGCAGCATCCTTGGCAAACTGGCGAGCACGGATTTCCTCGTCCGTCATCTTCACCTTACGATAGAATCCGATATTATAGCGATGGCTCAGGAAGAGATGTTGCGAATTGTTGCGATTCCAGTTCCTCGACAATATGGTGGGTATCTCATCCTCGGAATAGGAATCTTCGAAAGTCTCAGGGTGGGTGATGTAATTGTCGTCCGTGATTCCACCGTTCTCTGCCACTTTCTGGTGGTAGTTCTGCAACAGGATGTGCATCTGGTAGCGGTCACCGATGTAAGAGCCATAGAGGGCGGCGTTGAAATGGGAAGCACTCTGATTCTGATAGTAGCCGCGGGCATACAGATAGTTCAGGTCAAAGCCGATGCCTATCTTCTTTCCCGCATTCACGCCAAACCGTGCTCCGATATGGTCTTCGCCGTTGGTCTTGTTGCCGCAGTTGTCATAGGTAATGTTGGTGAAAGGCGACAGTGTGTTGGTGAAGTGAAAATCATCGGGCTGGCGAATGATGTAGCTGTAAGGCTGAGTAAAGAAGAACTCGTCGGTCTCCGGCCGGTCGATGAAGACGCGGGACTGGCGAGGAGAGTAGTTGTTGCCCGTAGTATTGTACTCACCGTAGTAGCCCGTGTTGAAGATGCTGTTCTGAAAGAGATGGGGCAGTGTGTCTACCTCTGCCGGTTGCACGTCACCGAACCGCCGGTCCACGGTCCATACACGTATGCCCTTGGGTACGTCCTTTGCCTGTCGGGTTGTGTCGGTGGAGTGCATATTGAAGTTCCGGTTCTCGTTGCGCTGTGTCACGTTGCCATCCTCGTCCATCTCATTGTACACCTGTGCACTGGCTGTCCATACCGTGCACAGGCAAAGCAATAAGGTGAGTAGTTGCTTCTTTCTCATCTATATCTTCAGGATTCTGATAATTACTTCGATAAACTTAAACACCATTGCAGCCATAATGATGTATAAGCCGGTTTCGTGGTCGGCCATATAGAATGTGGCTATACCCGCAATGGCTCCGATGATAAACAGAATGTTCAGCCAGTTGCGCAGCTTGATGTGCTTGTCATTACCCTGTATAATCATTTCAGCAGGCTCTCCATTTTGTTAAATAAATAGTTCTTGCGGTCTATCGTCTTGCGACGGAACTTCCCCGAGATAGGGTAGAGGCGCGTCTTTTTCTTATTCAGTGCATACTTGTCCGTAATCCATTCCTCTGCCCGATATGTTACGTTCTTGCCCATTTCTTCGTAGACATAATAGATGCGCTCCAGTCTAATGCCGGCCTTTCCGTCAGTACAGGTGATATGCAGGATGTAGTTAAACTTTGTCCTGTCCAACATTATGGCTGTGTTGGTGAATACCAACCATTCGCACAATGAGACGCCAATGGCGTGACCGACGGAGTCGGCTATGACCACTTGGCTCTGTATCTGGTTCTTCTCACGTGTCATCTTTCCAGCATATCGCAGCAGGACAGTATAGATTTCCTCAGCACTCTTGCCCGGAGCCTCAATCGTCGTACTGAACACTACGTGCCCGTCTTGCTCCGTCACGGCTCCTGCCAGATATTTGGCGTTGGGATTGACCCGTTGGGTCTGCTCTTCTTCCTCTTCGGGCATTTCCCACGTGTTCTGAGCCATTGCCATCAGTGGCATCAGCATCAGTGTTGCAATTAGAAATTTTCTCATATCGCGTATTTTTAGTTTGTGCAAAATTACGAATAATCGCCCGAACGGCCTAACAATTATTATTATTTAACGCGCATAAATCATTGCAGCAAGAACTACTTCAGCTCCAGTTCTTTTTGCAGGCGAATGATTTCGTCGCGATATTGGGCGGCCTGCAGGAAGTCCATCTGTTTGGCCGCCTCTTTCATCAGTCTGGTGGTCTCGGCGATGCTCTTCTCCAGTTGCGGGCGCGTCATACGGACTACGATGGGGTCAGCCGCAAAGGCTCCGGTCGTCTCCGTTGGGCCAATATAGGCTGTCTGGACTGTCGGTTTTTCGGTTGAAGTGCTACTTTCTGTGTTCGTGTTTAGGTCGCTTTGTTTCAATGCTTTACGTATCTGCGTCGGAGTGATTCCTTTCTGCTCGTTATAGTGCATCTGCTTGATGCGTCGACGCAGGGTTTCGTCAATGGTCAACTGCATTGAGGCCGTAATCGTGTCAGCATACATTATCACCTTTCCATTTACGTTGCGAGCAGCACGGCCGGCTGTCTGTGTCAGTGAGCGGTGTGAACGCAGGAACCCTTCTTTGTCGGCATCAAGAATGGCAACGAGCGACACTTCGGGCAAGTCCAGACCTTCACGCAGTAGGTTGACTCCCACCAGCACGTCATACAAGCCTTTTCTCAGGTCGTCCAGAATCTTTACGCGGTCCAGTGTGGCTACGTCGCTGTGGATATAGGCTGTCTGAATGCCGTTGTTGAGCAGATATTCGCTCAGCTCCTCAGCCATTCGCTTGGTCAGTGTGGTGACGAGCACGCGCTCACCGCGGCCCATACGAGTCTGTATCTCCTCCATTAAGTCGTCAATCTGGTTCTCCGTAGGACGCACCTCAATCTCAGGATCCAGCAGTCCCGTAGGGCGAATGACTTGTTCTACTACCACCCCCTCGGCCTCTCCCAGCTCATAGTCAGCCGGTGTCGCTGACACATAAATGACCTGATGGGTCATCTGTGTGAACTCATCGAATGTAAGCGGGCGGTTGTCGAAAGCTGCAGGCAGACGGAAACCGTATTCCACGAGATTGGTCTTGCGGGCGCGGTCGCCTCCATACATTGCCGTAATCTGCGGTACACTGACGTGACTCTCGTCAATGACCATCAGATAGTCTTCTGGAAAGAAGTCGAGCAGACAATAGGGACGTTCACCCGCCTGACGGCCGTCGAAGTAGCGCGAGTAGTTCTCGATGCCTGAGCAGTGCCCCAGTTCCTTTATCATCTCCATATCATACTCCACGCGCTCTTTGATGCGCTGTGCCTTAATGGCGTCTCCCAACTCTTCAAAGTAGGCCACTTGTCGCACCAAGTCATCCTGTATTTGGCGAATGGCACTGTTGGTCTGCTCTTCGGTGGTGGTGAAGAGATTGGCTGGGTAGAGCTTATACTCTTCGTATGTGTTGACTCGCACCATCGTAATGGCGTCCAGCTCTTCGATAGCATCGATCTCATCGTCCCAGAACGTGATGCGCAACACCGTCTCGTTATAAGCCATTGCGATGTCTACCGTGTCGCCCTTTACGCGGAAACAGCCTCGCTTCAACTCGATATCGTTGCGCACATAGAGTGCCGATACCAGCTTACGCAGTAAGGCATTGCGGTCGATAATCTGTCCACGGCGGATGACGATGACATTCTCTGCCAGTGCGACCGGGCTGCCCATACCGTAGATACAACTCACCGACGACACGACAACCACATCCTTTCGTCCCGACATCAGTGCACTCACGGCACGCAGCCGCAGGCGGTCAATCTCTTCATTGATGGCAAGGTCTTTCTCTATGTATGTGTCAGTCGTGGGCAAATAGGCCTCTGGCTGATAGTAGTCGTAGTAGCTGACATAGTATTCCACGGCATTCTCGGGAAAGAATCCGCGCATTTCTTCGTAGAGTTGGGCGGCCAGCGTCTTGTTGTGGGAGAGAATGAGGGTGGGGCGATTGATGTTGGCAATGACATTGGCAACGGTAAACGTCTTGCCAGACCCCGTTACGCCCAGCAGTACCTGTGCACGGTCACCTCGGTTCAGTCCGTCTGTCAGTTGTCGGATGGCTTCTGGCTGGTCGCCCGTAGGCTTGTATTTCGATGTTAGAATGAAGTCCATATCGTGCAAAGGTACGAAAATACTGAGAGAAATGTGAAAGAATGCCCATTTTTCTTTTTTTTTATCAAAATTCATTGCTATTCGCGGGAAAATGCGTACTTTTGCATTCGAATTTTGCGAAAGACTGGCTGTATCCCGGCTAAAGCACGCTATCTGCACTCGGTTTGCACGGTCTTTTGCACATCAAAACCGAAAAGATGAAGAAGAATTTCGTTATCACTTTCTGTCTGGCAGCTTTGTTGAGCAGTTGTGCTGCGGAGTTTAATCGTGTCTATAAGACGACCGATTATGCATACAAGTATGAGTATGCCAAGCAGTGCTTTGCTTTGGGAAAGTATCAGCAGGCTGCTACGTTGCTGCAAGAGTTGGTGACCATCAAGAAAGGTACGGACGATGCACAGGAGTCGCTCTATATGCTGGCAATGGCAGAATATATGAACCGCGACTACGAGGCGGCCAGCACAACCTTTAAGAAATACTTCACAACTTATCCTAAAGGAACCTATGCTGAGCAGGCTGCGTTCTATATCGGCCAGTCGCTCTTCCAGAGCACGCCGGAGCCACGGCTCGACCAGACGCCCACCATCGGAGCCATCTCGGCCTATCAGCAGTTTCTTGACTATTATCCCGAGTCGGAACTGCGCCAGCAGGCACAGCAGCGCTTGTTTGACCTGCAGGATAATCTGGTGCGCAAGGAATATCTCTCGGCCAAGCTTTATTACAATTTGGGAGGCTATTTCGGCAACTGCACGAATGGTGGCTCTAACTATGAGGCTTGCATCATAACGGCTCAGAACGCACTGAAACTGTATCCGTACTCCAGTCTGCGTGAAGACTTCTCCGTGCTGATAATGAAGAGCAAATTCGAATTGGCTGAAAACAGTGCGGAAGAGAAGCGGCTGGAGCGCTATCGTGACGCTGAGGACGAGTGCTACGGATTCATCAATGAGTTCCCTGAGTCCGATGAACGGCGGACTGCAGAAAAGTATATCGTCAAATGCAAGCGCGTGACGACCAATGCGCAGGAAGAAGACTGACAAAGAAACAAACGGAATAAGATTATTAAGAATTTAAATAAAGAATATGGATTACAAGAAGTCAAAAGCTCCGGTAAATACCGTTACCCGCAACATTATGGATTTGTGTCAGGAAACTGGCAATATCTATGAGAGCGTTGCCATTATCTCGAAGCGCGCTAACCAAATCTCGGTTCAGATTAAAGAAGACCTCAGCAAGAAGCTGGCCGAATTTGCATCGTACAATGATTCGCTGGAAGAGGTGTTCGAGAATCGCGAGCAGATAGAGATTTCCCGCTACTACGAGAAATTGCCAAAGCCTACTTTGCTGGCTACGCAAGAGTTTGTTGAGGACAAAGTATACTGGCGTGATCCCGCCCGTGATGCTCAGCAGGACGATCGGTTGTAAGTAAAATCAGTGTCGAAATGATACAGCGTAAACAAAGCGTGTTCCTGCTGATAGCAGTCATACTGAGCGTACTGGGACTGTGTATGCAGATAGGCAGTGTCAGCGTTGAAGGATTGACAGTGGCTCGCGAATACAGTCTGTGGGTGACGGATGCCTCGGGAGGACGTCATTTCACAACGTGGCCATTGTTTGCAGTCTTGCTGCTTTCGGCCGCACTGAGTCTCTATACCATATTTATATATAAGCGGCGCCTATTGCAGGCTCGCTTGTGCCTGCTCAATACGCTATTGTTGGTAGTGTGGTACATTATCTATACCGCGCTAAGCCGTACGATTGCCCCCGATGCGAGCACGTTCCGCGTAGCATTGGCAGCGGTTTTTCCTGCCGTTTCCATTATCTTGAATGTGCTGGCACGTAAGGCCATCATTGCTGACGAGAAACTGGTACGGGCAGCTGACCGCATCCGCTGAGTCTGTTTGCAGGCAGCAAAAACAGCTTAAATTCATTTAGTCTTGACTAAAACCGAATGAATTTAAGCTGTTTTTATGTTTGGTATGCGCCACTTCACTGATGCCCCAGACCCGTTCTATTCCTCAATATGAGACAAAGAATGGGCAAAACTGGCAAAGAAGTTGGTGAGCGTCTCGCTGGGATAGTATCCAAAGAGACGGGCCGAATGACGAATGTGCCACATCATTGCCGTGGAATTGCTGTTCTGCACGAAGATATTCTTCCCCTGTGTGAAGTACCACTCGTCTGCGCGATGGCTCGTCAACTTGAACACCTCGTCAATGATAGCCTCAATATTCTTTTCACTCTTTTCCGTAGTGATGTGCAGTTCGTCGGCTTGGAATCCCAACAGCTGTACCAGTAATACTCCTTCCAGTTGGGCGATTCGTTCCATCCTGAGCTCTTTCAGCCATTGCTGTAATTGTCCATAGTCAACCTGCGGATGGGGATGCCGCAGCAGAATACCCAGATCTGTCAGCTGTTTCATACTGATACCCTCAGTTAGGATATAGCGTGTGATACGGATGATGACCAGTAGCAGATTGAGCGTGGCAGGCGGCAGGCCGACGTTCGCTTGGCCTATTGCTATCTGGTTTGCTCTTCCGTCATTCAGCGTCTCCCGAATGATTTGCTGCAGTTTGCGGTTAAGCAGGGGATTGGTCAGCCGTTGGGGTGACTGGTGATGTGTGATGCTTACCTCATTCCACTCGTATTGCAGCGCATATTTCTCTGCGTCGTCCACGTTCTCGCCATTGGTCATCGCCCATTGGTTCGCTTTCTCCAGTTCTTCCTCTGTGCTGAAACACAAGTCAATGTTACCACTGGTACGATGTAATGGGGTGGGATAGATGGCTGCCAAAGCCTGTCCTTTCAGCAGGATGGGGTGCAGATGTTCGCGTTGCAGTGTATTGATAAGGGCTGCCGTCTGCTGGTTCAGCTGCCGGTTGCGATCCTCAATCTCAGCTACAGTCCTGCGCCACTGCTCCTTTTGTGCTTCGGGTATCTGCAGAAAGAAATCGTCAGTCAGCCTGCTGATGCCATCGTAGACCAGTGCAGTCACGCCGTGCATCAGTGATAACTGGTAGAGTCGGCTCCATTTCCACGCCGACATTGGCTCTATTTCTTCTTTCTGTCCGAATGCTCCGCATCGCAGCAGCCTCAGGAAATTGCGCTGAATAATATCCATCTTATATCTTTACTTTTAATGTTTCCTTGTTTATGAATAGCGTTTGGGGTATCTCAACAGAATAGACAGGATGGCAGCAATCCCGATGGCAAAGGGATAGTAGAGGTGGGGCAGGATGCTCAGCGGGTTGAGCGAAGCCAGTCCTGCTGCCATCAGCATCTGTGCGCCATAGGGGATTATGCCCTGCGTGAAACAGGAGAATGTATCGAGAATCGACGCACATTTACGATTGTCTACTCCAAACTTGTCGCCTATCTGCTTGGCTATTCCGCCAATAGTGATGATGGCAACAGTATTGTTGGCCGTACAGATGTCTACAAAGCTCACCAGTGCGCCTATGCTCAGTTCTGCTCCACGCTTGCTACGGATGTGGCGTGTCAGGTGGCGTATGATGAAGTCGATACCGCCGTTGTGCTTAATCAGTTCCAGCAGTCCCCCTGCCATCAGCGTGATGATAATCAGTTCGCCCATCCCGATAATGCCGTCACCCATTGCGCCGAACCATCCGTAAAGGTCAAACGAACCGTTGAGTAGCCCGATAATACCAGCCAAGATGATACCCAGCGTCAGTACGGCCATCACGTTCATTCCGAGGATGGCTGTCCCCAGCACTACCAAATAGGGGATAATCTTGGTATATTCTACCACAGGAATGTCTTGCGGCGACTTGATGCCAGAACCCAGAAGAATGTAGACGACAAGTATTACGAATGCAGCCGGCAACACAATGAACGAGTTGACTCGGAACTTGTCACTGGTCTTGCACCCCTGTGTCGTCGTAGCAATAATTGTTGTGTCAGAGATGAAGGAGAGGTTGTCACCAAAGAAGGAACCGCCTACTACCACAGCCGTCAGCATCGGGACACTGGCACCGGTAGACTGGGCAATGCCTGCCGCAATGGGGGTCAGAGCCACAATGGTTCCCACGCTGGTACCGATAGAAAGCGAGATGAAACAGGCTGCGAGAAACAATCCTGCCATCAGCATATTGCCGGGCAGGACGCTAAGCGTCAGGTTGACCGTTGCATCGATGCTGCCCATCACTTTGGCTGAGTTGGCAAAGGCACCTGCCAGCACGAAGATCCACAACATCATCATCATCATCTCCGTTCCTGCTCCCCGGCTATAAATATCAATGCGTTTGCGCAGCGGCAAACCGCCCGTAATAATAACCGCATAGACCGAAGCCACCATAAAGGCTACCGTAATAGGCACCTTATAGAAGTCCTGCGCAATGATGCTTGCCACCAGATAGAGCACAATAAACACTATTAGTGGGCTTAATGCTATGATTCCCTTTTTCATTTTTATCCTGTCTGTTTAAGTCTGTTCTTGTTTAGTCTTGTGTATATCTTTAATGTAAACGAAAGACACCCCGCGGTTTCTTGACTGCACGTTGTGTCTTTCGTTTTTTTTCTTTTCTTTCTGATTAAAGCGTCACGCCATTCTTGAAGATAGATATCTCACGATAGCCGTTAATCTCATTGCGTGCTTTCTCGCCACTGGCCACAGCCAGCACTTTGTCAATAAATTCGGGCACAATCTCCTGCATTGTGCGTCCCTCTACCAACTGGCCGGCAGAGAAGTCCACCCAGTTGGGTTTGCGGGCAGCCAGTGTCGGGTTGGTGGCCACTTTCATTGTCGGGACGAAGGTGCCGAAAGGCGTGCCACGTCCTGTGGTGAAGAGCACGATGTGACAACCAGAAGAGGCGAGGGCCGTAGCTGCAACAAGATCGTTGCCGGGCGCAGAGAGCAGATTCA
>JAFUZD010000006.1 GCA_017476785.1 Prevotella sp.
CCCGGAGGGCCATAGAGGCAGAGTATCGGCGACTTCAGGTCACCTCGCAGGCTCAGCACGGCTATGTATTCAAGGATACGCTCCTTCACTTTCTCCATTCCGTAGTGGTCGTGGTCGAGGATTCGCTCAGCCCGTTTCAGGTTCAGATCGTCTTTGGTATATTCGTTCCACGGCAGTCCTACCAGCGTCTGCAGGTAGGTGAGCTGTACGTTGAAATCGGGACTTTGGGGATTCAGCTGGTCCAGCTTCTCCACTTCCTTATAGAATACCTTAGCAATATCCTCCGGCCACTGCTTGCTGCTGGCTTTCTCCAGCAGGTCGTGTTTCTCGGGCGTTGACTCGCCGTTGCTGATTTCGGCCTGTATGTTTTTTATTTGCTGCTGCAAGAAGTAGTTGCGCTGTTGCTCGTCAATGTCGTCGCGCGTCTTGTTGCGTATGTCCTGCTTCAGGGTCTGCAGGCTGATTTCGCGGTTCAGTATCTTCAGCGCGTTGAACAGACGCTCTTTGATAGAGTCTAATTGCAGCAACGTTATCTTCTCCTTAATAGTGAACGGCATATTGGAGCAGATAAAGTTGAGGGCCATAATGTTGTTGCCTACGTTTTTGATGGCAAACGAGGCCTCCTCGGGCAGTTCGTCGCTCATCTTGATGTACTCAGCCGTCTGGTTGCGCAGGTCGTCAATGGCCGTGTTGAACTCTTGGTCGGTCTTGTCGGGCTCCTGCTCAATGCTGGGCATAGCGGTACCAATCAGATAGGGCTCCGTACCGATGATGTCCATCAGTTGCAGCCTGCCCAGTCCCTGAACGATGGTGGTAATGTTGCCGTTGGGGAGTGTGAGCAACTTGATGACCCGCGCATAGACGCCACAGTCATATAAGTCGCGTCGTGAGGGCGTGTCAATCTCGGCTTCGCGCTGGCACACCACTCCAATGATGCCGCCGGTCTGTTCTGCCTTCTTGACCAGTTTCATACTGGACTCTCGCCCGATGAGTATCGGTGAGACCACACCCGGAAATAACACCAAGTTTCTTACGGCCAAGATGGGGAGAGTGGCCGGCATCTCCATTCTGGTTATATCACTATAGTCGCCTTCTACATCTGCAATCATCTGGAACGACCTGTTGCTTTGTCTATTGTCCATTATCTGTTCTCTTCAAAAACTAATACGAATTGGCCTGCAAAGTTACATAATTTAATTAAGAATATGGCATCAATCCGACAAGAATTATAATTAATTAAGGTGTAATTGGGATTTTAATTGTAACTTTGCTGCCCAAAAGTATGTTTGCATTCAAGCATTTCACCATTCATCAGGACCGCTGTGCTATGAAAGTGGGCACTGACGGTACGCTGCTGGGGGCGTGGGCTCGCGGCGGCAACTGCATTCTGGATGTGGGCACGGGCACGGGACTTATAGCCCTAATGATGGCACAGCGTTTCCCCGAGGCGCGGGTGACGGGCATTGATATAGACCCAGAGGCCATCCAGCAAGCTGCTCAGAATGTGGCAGCATCGCCGTTTGCTGCCAGCGTGACGGTGCACAGGGCGGCTGTTCAGCAATTCGCAGAGGGATGCTATGATGCCATCGTGTGCAATCCTCCCTTCTTCATTGACGCACTGGCCAGTCCCGACCGTCAGCGCACCCTTGCCCGCCATACCCATACGTTGACCTACGATGCCCTGATGAAGGCGACGGCCCGGCTGCTGACCGACGACGGTGAATGCTCGGTCGTGGTCCCGTTCGATTATCGGTCGCGAATGGAGGCGGCTGCGGTGCTGGCAGGGCTGTCTCCGGCACGAGTCTGTGCTGTTCGTACCACGCCGACGAAATCGCCTCGGCGCTATCTGCTTTCTTTCCGTAAGAAGCCTGCAATGAATGTGGAAAATACAGAAATCGTCATCGGGTCAGAGGCCTATCAGCAACTCTTGAAGGACTTCTACCTAAAGTATTGATAATCATACCGCTTTCAAGAGAGTAGCTTTGGTTGATTTTGAATGCGCCATTCGACAACAAAGAGTGTGCTTCCCAGTCTTGTCGGCAACGAAAGCTGACAAGGAATTCTCGCGTAAATTTCCCAAATTCTCGCGAGAATTCTGAAAATTTACGCGAGAATTTTATTCGGCAGTAGCCGTTCTAAGGAATTCGTCGTACTGTCCTTGGTAGCCGTTGAACACGTTGATGTCTACCGGACCGGTGATTCCGCTGACCCGTCCGTCGGGACACAGCTGCCAGTAGACCAGTTTGACATCGGGCTTGTACTCACCATAGCGGGCAATCCACACCTTATAATCGCGCTTTACGTCAGGCGCCTCGGGCAGATAGCGGTTGACGAACGACTGGCTGATGTAGAGGATGGGACGTATGCCGGTGCGCTTCTCTACGATGCGCATCCACGTGCGGATGCGATTGAAGAGCTCCTGTGTGCCGATGGCGGCTATCTGGGCGTCAGAGGGTTCTACGTCGAGCACGGGCGGGAAGTCGCCCTTCCTGACGGTACTGTTTTTTACAAAGTAGTCGGCCTGTGCCGCGGCAGAGGACTTCAGTGAGAAAAAGTGGTAGCAACCCACGCGGATGCCCTGACGCTTGGCCTGCTGATAGTCTGAGGCGAAGTATTTGTTGCGGATGGTAGTGCCTTCGGTGGCTTTGATGTAGACAAACGATACAGGGTAGTTTACTTCGCCGCTTACCCGCTTCTTGCTCAGTGTGCCCAGATGCGTGATGCGCAGCTGGTTCCATTGGATGGCATATCGCTTTCTGCCCTTCTCGTGCTGATGGCGCGATATGTCTATGCCGTAGATACGTTCTGAGGTGTATGTCAGCCGCTCGCCAAGATAGCGGTCGGCTTTCCATTCGCCGGCCCGGACGTGATGGAGTGGGGAAGAGAGGTAGCCGAATCCACTGCGCTGGTCGGCCAGCCAGTAGCCTTCGTAGTAATTGCCGTCGTTATAGCAGAACTTTCCCTGTCCCGAGGCGCGCAATAGGCTGTCCAGCTGACCTTTGTACACACCCAGCGAGTCGGTGCGACTGACACTGACGAGCGTGTCAGCATCCCAGATGCCTCGGAGAGTACGTCCGGCGGAATCGGTCGTCAGTCCCTTCCCGCTGAGTGGACTGCGGTCCCAGTGGCCGGCATACCATCGTCCGCCCACGGCCTTTACGGCCACGAACAGCCGGCGGCTACCCGGAATGAATACCTTCCGATACTGAGTCGTGCTGTCGCTGCCGTCCTTGCGAGCCAGCTGTCGTTGCACCGCCTGCAATTCTGAAGCACGCTGGGCTATCAAGCCGAAGCCTTCGTCCTGTACGCCGTGCACACTGAGATAGTAGTGCAGCTCATCCAATTCGCTGCTGACGGCAGCAAGCTGGCGGCTGATGGAGTCGCAGCCCGGACGATGGTGGACAAGAACCACCTCGTTGGCTCCGATACCGACGGGCGGATGATAGGTGAGCCGATGCAGCTGCCAGCATCCAATGCCAATGGCGGCAATGAGAAGCAGCGCGGCCACCCCGTAGTTGGTTTCTGCGTGTTTCATAATGCAAAAGTAGTCAACATTTGGGGATTGGCAAAACAAATTAGTAATTATTTGTGCCCGATAATTTGCACAGAACAAAAAAAATAGATACCTTTACAACCGAATTGTAAACAAAAGCATAAATGTTATGATAGAATACATCTCTGCCAATCTGTGGCAGTTGTGGCTGGTAGTGGCTTTCATCTGCTTGATTTTGGAGCTGTCAATGGGCGACTTCTTCATTACCTGCTTTGCCATTGGAGCCGTAGCGGCTGCTGCAGTTTCACCATTCTTCGGCTTCTATGTGCAGCTGTTCGTCTTTGCCCTCGTGGCAGTGCTGAGCATCTTCTTTGTCCGCCCGTTTGCCCTGCGCTATCTTCACCGCAATGCAGACAGTCGGGTGAGCAATGCCGATGCTGTTGTTGGCCGGACGGCTCGTGTGACGGAGCCCATTGAGGCTGGCGGCTATGGGCGTGTTGCCATAGATGGCGACATCTGGCGGGCCAAGTCGGCCGACGGGCTTCCGATAGCATCGGGGGCCAGCGTGTCGGTGACGGCGCGCGAGAGCACCATCCTCACGGTGGCTAAGGTGTGAATTTAAGGAATAAATATTAATAAAAACAGAAAATTATGGACGCAATGTTTTATGTATTATTGGCATTAGCCCTCTGTGTCATCGTGTTTGTCAAGATGGCACTGGTTATCATTCCCCAGTCAGAGACTAAGATTATAGAGCGTTTGGGCCGCTACTACGCTACGCTCAATCCGGGTATCAATATCATTATTCCCTTCATCGACCGTGCCAAGGATATCGTCGTGCTCACGCGCGGACGTTACACCTATTCTAATAGTATAGACCTGCGCGAACAGGTGTATGACTTCCCCAAGCAGAATGTGATTACGAAAGACAATGTGCAGACCGAGATTAACGCGCTGCTCTACTTCCAGATTGTGGACCCGTTTAAGGCTGCCTATGAGATTACGAACCTGCCGAACGCTATTGAGAAGCTGACGCAGACCACCCTGCG
>JAFUZD010000056.1 GCA_017476785.1 Prevotella sp.
AGCGGTGGGCTGGATGAACATGTTCTTCACGAAGTGAGCCTGCCAAGCCACCTCCACGATGAAGCGCACGGCCAGACGCGTAGCCTCGTTGGCACCGCAGAAAGCATCGACCACGTACAGGTTCTTGTTCGAGAGCTCCTTCTTGGCAATCTCCTTTATCTCAGCCCATACGGCCTCGCTCATCGGGTGGTTGTCGTTCTTGTATTCCTCAGTCGTCCACCATACTTTGTCGTGGCTCTGTGCGTCGTCCACGATGTACTTGTCCTTAGGCGAGCGGCCGGTGTAGATACCGGTCATCACATTCACTGCGTTGAGCTCGGTGTTCTGACCCTTGTCATAGCCGGTCAGCTCGGCTTTCGTCTCCTCTTCGAAGAGGAATTCGTAGCTTGGGTTGTGGGCAATCACGGTGCTGCCAGTGATGCCGTACTGTGTCAAATCTAACTTTGCCATATTGCTTTGATATTTTATAATGATAAATTGTCTTTTTCCTAAATCGTCGACAAAGTTAGGAAATAATTGTGAATTACGAGCGATGAATTAGGAATTATTAGCAATCTTGCGGCCGTTTTTAGGTTAAAGAATTCAAATTTTGGTGCGGCCCCGACACATTTGTAACGCCGACTTTGCAAAAATAAATCCAGAATGTCTATCTTTGCACCAACGTACTAAAAACCTGAAAGACAATGCAGATTATCAATTTCAATGAGCGCAACTCCGTGGTCAACCAGTATATGGCCGAGCTGCGCGACAAGAGCTACCAGCGCAATCGCCTGCTGTTCCGTCACAACGTGGAGCGCATCGGCGAGATGATGGCCTATGAGATTTCAAAGACGTTGGACTATAAGGCCAAGACGGTCACCACGCCGCTGGGCACCATCGACATCCAGTTGCCGAAAGACGACCTCGTCATCGCCACCGTGCTGCGGGCCGGCCTGCCTTTCCACGCAGGCTTCCTGCACGTGTTCGACCGTGCGGAGAACGCCTTCGTCTCAGCCTATCGGATGTACACCAACCGCGAGCATACCGAGGTGGGCGTGCATACGGAGTATATGGCGTCGCCCAGCGTGAAGGGCAAGACGCTCGTCATCGTCGACCCGATGCTGGCCACGGGTGGTTCGATGGCCGCCAGTATCGAGGCGTTGTTGAAGACGGGCAAGCCCCGCAAGATACACATTGCCTGTGTCATTGCCACGCCCGAGGGCATAGAGGTGGTGAAAGAAGCCTTGCCCGACGATGCATACATCTGGGCCGCCGCCATCGACCCGGGTATGAACGAGCACAAGTACATCGTCCCCGGCTTCGGCGACTGCGGCGACTTGTGTTATGGGGAGAAGCTGTAGTTTTTTTAGGGGGAGTTTTTTAAGGAGATTTTTAAGGAGATTTTTAGGAGTTTTTAAGGAGTGGAGGGTTTTTAAGGAGTGTAGGAGTGATAGGAGTGGAGGAGTGTAGACAATAGCTCTGGGCCCTCCCCGAGCTCCCCGCGTTCTCCGAGCTCTCCGCGCTCTCCGAGAACTCCGCGTCCTCCGAGAACTCCGAGCTCCCCGAGTCCTCCGAGTTCCCTCCGAGCCCTCCGCGCCACATCGGAGCCCCCAAAACTATTGTCTACACTCCTCCACTCCTGTCACTCCTCCACTCCTAAAAACTCCAAAAAAACTCCTAAAACCCTCCTAAAATTCTCCTAAAAAAAGAAAAAATTCAAATAAAATGCGCCTGCCCCAGCACATAGAGCAGGGCGTAGCCCAAGACGATGCTGATGGCCCCCACGATGATACCGATCTTCGCCATATCCTTCTGGTCCACGAGGTTCGTTGAGTACGCCAGCGCGTTCGGCGGCGTGGAGATGGGCAGCACCATAGCACTCGAGGCAGCGATGGCCACGCCGATGAGCACGGTGGGCGTGCCGCCGATGGCACCCAGCTTGTCGCCCATAGCGGTGCAGACCACCGTCAGGATGGGCATCAGCAGGGCCGCCGTGGCCGAGTTGCTGATGAAGTTGCTCAGTCCGTAGCAGATGAGGCCCGACAGCAGGAGGATGAGCAGCGGCGAGAACTCGCCGAAGGGGATGCTCTTGATGGCGTTCTCAGCCAGTCCCGAGGCGTTCAGGCCGTAGCCCAGCGCGAAACCGCCGGCCACCATCCAGATGACGCTCCAGTTGATTTGTTCCAAGTCGCGCTTGGTGATGACACCCGTCAGGGCGAACACCACGAACGGAATCATTGCCACGGTGTAGGAGTTGATGCCCGTCACCGTGTCGAGCAGCCACAGCGCTACCGTGACGAAGAACGTGACGATGACGATGTACGTGCGCGGCGTGTTCTGCATACCGCCCTCAATCTCCAGCTTCACCGTCTTCTGCGTGAAGGGGAACAGCCGGCGCAGCAGCAGCCAGCTGATGAACAGCAGCACCAGCACCAGCGGCAACATAAAGGCCATCCACTGGCCGAAACCCAGTCCGAGGTTCAGCCCCTCGGGGTCGTTCAGGTATTTCAGGGCGATGGTGTTCGGCGGCGTGCCGATAGGCGTGCCCATACCGCCGAGGTTGGCCGCCACGGGGATGCTCAGCGTCAGCGCGATGCGCCCTTTCCCTTCGGGCGGCAGCTGGCGGAACACGGGCGTCAGGAACGTCAGCATCATAGCCGCCGTGGCCGTGTTGCTGACGAACATTGAGAACAGGCCCGTTATCAGGATGAAGCCCAACAGCACGTTGTCGCTCTTCTGGCCGAACGGCTTCAGCAGCACCTTCGCCAGCTGGGCGTCGAGGCCTGTCTTGGTGGCTGCGATGGCGAGGATGAAGCCGCCGATGAACAGCATAATCACCGGGTCGGCAAACGTAGCCATAATATTCTTGTACGACAGCAGCGTGCCCACCTGCTCCTCGTCGCACATCCACTTGATGCCCGAGTTGCTGGTGAATAGCAGCATCAGACCGATGATGGCCACCGACGTGGCCCACGACGGCACCACCTCCATCACCCACATCAGCGTGGCAAAGGCGAAGATGGCGATGATGCGCTGCTGTACCACGGTCAGCCCGTCGATGCCGAAGATGCTGGCGGGCGCGTTCCAGAGCAGCAGCGTCACAAGGAGCACGATGAAGATCTCGGTGGTCTTCTTGAACACACGGGTGGGGTGGAACTTCTGCTCCGCCCGCATTTTGTGATACCTCTCTACGAGATGGAATCCTCTGAATGAATTGAACATTTCTTTTCCTCTTTATTAATAGGTTCGGTTGAAAAATCGGCTGCAAAGGTATAGCAAAAAACTGAGAAACGTGCCGTTTTCCCCGTATTTTTATGCATCGTTACTGCATCGGCATCGCATTGACATCGCATTGACATCGCATCAGCACCGCGTTGTCCCCGTGTCGTCATCGCATCGGCACCGCGTCGGCCGCGCCCTGCCGATGACTGGCGGCCGCCGCCCCGCCATCCCTCATAATGGGTAGACGAGACCTTTAAATTTGTTAACATTTCTTTCGGGGGGGGGGTGAAAATTTGTTAAAATAATGCGGTTTATCTGCGATTCCGGCGAAAAAGGCGTTAAAAAATATGGCGGGTTAAAGAAAACTTCCTACCTTTGTTGTCGCAAGAAAAATAACACATCCATTGTCCAGTTCTAATACCGGGCTCAAATTACTAACTTACAGAAAAGCAATGCAGTTAAATCTTAGAGGAGTTATAGCTATGGCTATGATGTTGCTGTCGGCCTTCATCGACACCGAATGCCGCGCCCAGCAAGTAGCATTGAAGACCAATCTGCTCTACGACGCCACCACGACGCCCAACCTCGGCGTGGAGATGGGCGTGGGCAAGAAGCACTCGGTGCAGTTGTTCTACGGATTGCAGCCGTGGAAGTTTGGCCACGGAGCCGACCAGAAGTACCTGAAGCACTGGATCCTCAATCCCGAGTATCGCTATTGGTTCTGCCACCGTTTCAATGGCTCGTTCCTCGGCGTCCACGCCTTTGGCGGCGAGTACGACGCCCAGCGCGTCCATCTGCCCTTCGGCTACTGGAAGGAGCTGCGCGACAACCGCTTCGAGGGCTGGTTCGTCGGAGCCGGTGTCAGCTATGGCTATCAGTGGGTGCTCTCGCGCCACTGGAACTTCGAAGGCTCCGTGGGCGTAGGCGTGGCCTACATCGACTACGACAAGTTCAGCTGCGGCACGTGCGGGCGCAAGACCGACGACGGCCACAAGACCTACGTAGGCCCCACCAAGGCAGCCCTCTCGCTGCTCTATATGTTTTAATCCCCAACCCATATATATAAATAAGGTAATATGAAACGCAATATCTTGTTACTCATATCCCTGCTCGTCGGCATCGGCGCGTCGGCCCAGTCGCCCATCCGGCTCACCGGCGAGAAGCAGGGCACTGACAATCAGGTCACTGTCAACAACTTCGACGTGGCGTCCACGGCCGACAAGACCATCGTCACGATGGACTTCGTCCTCGACTCGCTGCGCGTGCCCTCCAACCGCTACCGCGCCTTCACGCCCATCCTCCAGTCGCAGGACGGCACGCAGCGCCAGCGGATGAAGACGCTCATCGTCAGCGGACGCACGCAGGACATCCTCTTCGAGCGCGAGGGCATTGACCCCCTCTATGCCGACAACTGCGACAACGTGCGGCGGCTTAAGGGACAGCCGCAGACCGTCAGTTATACCGACGCCGTCAGCGCAGAGCCGTGGCATAAGGGTGCATCGGTGCTGGTGGAGTGCGACCTCTGCGGATGCGGCGACACGCTGCGCTCGCAGCTGGCAGAGCTGGGACGCCTGCTGCCGCCCGACCCGAAGGATCTCATCGCCCTTACCAATGCCACGCCGGCGCCCGACAAAGGCCCCTTCACGCTCCACGGCTCGGCCTTCATCAACTTCGTCGTGGACCGCTGGGAGATGCGTCCCGACTATATGAACAATGCCGCCGAGCTGCGTAAGATTACCGACACGCTCGACATTATGGTGCGCGACCGCAACATCACCGTCGACAAGATAAAGATCCACGGCTGGGCATCGCCCGAGAGCCCCTATGAGCACAACCGGATGCTGGCCACCAACCGCGCCCAGTCGCTCACCAACTACGTGCGCCAGCTCTACTCGCTGCCCGTCAGTGCCTTCGCGCCGGCCGAGTCTACGCCCGAGAACTGGATCGGACTGCGGCAGGCCGTGGAGGAGATGAGCACCGACGTGCTGCCTCACAAGCAGGCCATCCTCGCCCTCATCGACGACGACACCATCGAGCCCGACCCGAAGGAGTGGCGCATCAAGCAGCAGTATCCTGCCGAGTACCGCTTCCTGCTCACCACGGTCTATCCCCACCTGCGCCGTTCGGACTACGAGATTACGTTCAACATCCGTAAGTTCACGCTCGACGAGGCCGTCGAGATCTACAAGACACGTCCCAACCAGCTGTCGCTCTACGAGCTGTGGCAGGTGGCCAACACGTTCCCCGCTTATAGCGACGACTACAACCGTGCCCTCCAGACGGCCGTCAACATCTACCCCGAGTCAGAGGTAGCGATGATCAATCTGGCCAATGTGGCACTGGAGCGAGGCGACCTGCTGAAGGCCGAGACGCTCCTGCAGCGCGCCGGCACATCGGCCGAGGCCGAGAATGCCCGTGCCGTGCTCCACATCCTGCAGAAGGACTACGACGCAGCCGAAGCAGCCCTCACCCGCGCTGCTGCCCTCGGCCTCGACGTCACCAAGAACCGCGAGGCGATTAGGCAGCTGAAGTGAGAGGATTTTAAGGAGAATTTAAGGAGATTTTAGGAGAATTTTAAGGAGATTTTAAGGAGTGTAGGAGTGACAGGAGTGGAGGAGTGTAGACAATAGCTCCGAGCCCTCCCCGAGTCCTCCGAGAACTCCGAGCCCTCCGAGAACTCTGAGCCCTCCGAGCCCTCCGAGCCCTCCGAGCCCTCCCGAGCTCCTCCGAGCCCTCCGAGCCCTCCGAGAAACTCCGAGCCCTCCGAGCCCTCCGAGCCCTCCCGAGCTCCTCCGAGAACTCCCGAGCCCTCCGAGCCCTCCGAGACACAGGCACCGCAGACACTAATGTCTACACTCCTGTCACTCCTCCACTCCTACACTCCTAAAAAAAGAAAACAACGAGAACAAAATAACATAATTATTAACTAACAAACAAAAAGTGATGAAAAAGTTTAGTTTATTTGCGCTTGCAGCAGCCGCAATGCTGTTTGCAGCCTGCTCGTCTGAGAAAGACGTGGCAGACAACAGCCCGCAGCAGAACGTCTTCGAGGAGAATGGCGTTGGCTACTTCAAAGTCAACATCAATCTGCCGACCGTTCCCACCACGCGTGCTACTACTTGGCTGGAGGACAGCCAGCTGGACGATGGCGACAACGCCACTCTGAAGGAGTACAACGTGAAGACGGCAATGCTGCTCATCTTCACGGGTCCCAACGAGGAGGACGCAACACTGGCTCAGGTGAAGACGCTGACGTCGGCACAGGCTCTGCACGCTCCCGCGAACGGGCAGGTGACCACTACGGGCGACTACGTGGTGCAGCTGACCGCTTCTACTACCGATAACTACTATGCACTGGCCGTACTCAACTACGAAGGAGTGATTGAGCCGGGAAGTGAGGTAGACAAAGTAACGGTAAACGGTGCTACTCAGAAGAAGATAAAACTGAGCGACCTCTATGTGGCCATCGCTGCCAATGCTGACGGTAGCACCAAGTTCGTAGACGCTGATGGCAACATCTTTATGATGAACGCCCTGCTGAGCGACGTGCGCGGCGGTAAGAACGACCCCACAGCCGCTCCCGCCAGCCACGTGTTGGTAGAGCTGGACAAGAGCTTCATCTATGAGACGCAGGCACAGGCATCGGCTGCAGAGGCCAAGCCCGCTGCTGACATCTACGTAGAGCGCGGCGTGGCTAAGGTGACTGTCAACGATGCGATGAGCCTCGGTCAGACCGCACTGAAGCGCCACGACGGTACGACGTTGGCCGCCGTTGAGTTCCTCGGCTGGTATCTCACCACCACCAACAAGTCGTCTTATATCGCTCACAAGAAGCCCGCTGAGGCTTGGAACCTGACCAGCTTTGCCGACGTGTCGACCAGCGATGCCTATCGCTTCGTAGGTAACACCCCCGTGGATGCCGAGTTCTCTACGGCTACCGCTGGCTACCGTGTCTACTGGGCCGAAGACCCCAACTATGCTGATGACCTCGACGCCGCAGGCAAGGCTGCTGCCTTCTATACCACGGCTCCCGCATCGCTCAGTGCTACGGCTATCGGTAACACGCATCCGCAGTATTGCTATGAGAACACGTTCGACGTGGCTCACCAGAGCTATCAGTACACCACCTCGGCCATCGTGAAAGTAAAGCTCAATGGCGGTGCTGAGTTCTTCACCATCGGTGCCGACCGCAAGACCCTCTACACTGAGGGCGACATCGAGACCATCATCAAGAACAACCTGATTGCCCTCAGCGACTTCAACACTTGGGCAGATTTGACGGCACCGAAGGGTCTTACTACTACCCTGACGGCAGACAAGCTGACGGTTAATTGGAGCACCACTGATGCCGGTGCAGTGACGATCAACGATATTACCATTGACAAGACCATTACCAAGAGTGGTGCCGATGTCACTGTCAGCAGCATTGATACCGACGAAAGCTATTCGCTGCTCTCTACCATTCAGGCTCAGGTGAGCAACATCAAGCGCTATAAAGGCGGTGAGACCTACTATGCCATCCGCATCCAGCACTTCGGCGATGCCCTCACTCCGTGGAATGACGGCGAATATTATAGTACCAACAAACCCGCCGAGTCTACGATTGACGCGATTTATCCCGATGCAGGTGCTACGGCTTCCGAGCACCGTCAGGCTGCCAACTATCTGGGCCGCTATGGTGTGGTGCGCAACAACTGGTATGACATCACGCTGAAAGACGTGCTGAAGATTGGTGCCGCTACGCCCGACGAGCTGAACGTGACCGACCATCCCGACGACAACCTCGAGGATGCCTACATCAAGACGCGCATCAACGTGCTGTCGTGGGCTAAGCGTCCGCAGAGCTGGGATCTGAAGTAATTCTCACTACGATATTGGTTGTGCGGCTGCCTACGATGGCAGGCAGCTGCACAACCTTTGAAAAAGAAACGAAACAAAGCCATCAGAACAAGCTAACAGAAAGCTGACGATACACATACCAGAATAACGATGAAACTGAAGAATCTGTTGATAGCACTGCTGAGCCTCGCGGCCTTTAGCAGCTGCGATATGATGAAAGAAGACGTGGACGACTCCAACTGCGGACTCTTCATCACGTTCAAGTACGACTACAACTTGCAGCGCGCCGATATGTTCAAAGACCACGTCGGAGGCGTCACGCTGTATGTGTTCGACAGCGACGGCCGCTTCGTCCGTACCTACGAAGAGAACAACAATCCCGCCACGGGCCATCTGCCGCTGAACAGCTACAGCTACCGGATGCACATCACCGACCTGCCCGACGGCCAATACCAGTTCATAGCACTGGCCCATCAGAAGAGCTATGAGAGTGCACTCGCCACGCCGGGTGCCAAGTACCGCCGCACGCAGCTCCACGCCGGCGACCCGATGACGCAGCTGCGCGTCGAGCTGGACCGCGAGGCCTCGCGTGCCGCCGCAATGACCGACGCCAACCCGATGGTGAGCAACGTCGCCCCGCTCGACACCCTGTGGCACGGAATGAGCCGACAGCTGGTCAGCGTGAAGAACACGGGAATGACCGTCGACACCATCTCGCTGATGCGCGACACCAAGATGCTCACCATCTCGCTCCACAACCTCGATGCCGACAAGCGCGCCGACATCCGTACCGAGGAGTTCGACTACTTTATCGTTGACAACAACGGCCGTCTCGACTACGACAACTCCCTGCTGGCCGACGACGACCTCGTATATACACCGTTCCACAAGTGGGACACCTTCACCGAAGACGCTGGCGGCACCGTCACCGAGGCGACGGCCCACGCCGGGCTGACCTTCAACCGCCTCATCTGGTATGAAGAGGCCGACCGCAACGCCCTGCTCATCATCCGCAACCGCACCACGGGCACCGAGGTGGCGGCCATCAACCTGACCGACGCGCTGGCGCAGGGCCGCAACGCCTACGACCAGTATGCCTATTCGCGGCAGGAATACCTCGACCGCTCCTACGACTACTACCTCGACTTCTTCATCCGCAACGGCGTGTGGCAGTATGCTGATGTGCGCATCAACGTGCTCTCGTGGGCCAAGCGAATACAGAACGTAGATTTGCATTAGGGAGCCCCTACCCCTAACCCCTCCCCGGGGGGAGGGGGATTGACCCACCCCTAACCCCTCCCGAGGGGAATAACCCACCCCTAACCCCTCCCGAAGGGAGGGGGATGTAGAGAAAAAGTCTTTTAAACTTTAAACTCTGAATTTTAAACTGAAGAAATGTACAATCAGATAAGGACGATAACAAGCGGAATGGCGATGGCGGCCCTCGGCTGTCTGCTGATGCTCTGCGGCTGTGCCGACGGCGATGACGGACGGCAGGCGGAGCAGCAGCCCAACGCGGCCGACCGCTACATCAATCTGACCATCGCCGTCAGCAACGGAACGGCCATCACGCGTGCCGGCGAGGAGCCGCAGAGCGGCGAGGACGGCGACGGGCGCGAGGCTGGACTGGAGCGCGAGAATGCCGTCACGGGCATTACGCTCATCCTCTATCGCGATGCCGCGGGCATCAACACGACGGCCAACCCCACGCTCGAGCTGGTGCGCTTCTTCCCCGTCTCCTTTGAGAGCCGCCAGACGGCCGGGACCAACCCCACCATTGAGGCCGTCTATACCACGGGCAACCAGCTGCTGGGCAAGCCCGGGCTCGACTTCACCGCCACCTATCACGCCATCGTCATTGCCAACGTCAACCTGCTGGGCACGCTCACCGAGGGCGTCAGCCGTCTGGACGACGTGCGCAACCTCTCCCTCAGCCGCATCTATAATGCCGACGAGACGGCAAAGGCCTCGGCCTGCACCGGCTTCATAATGTCGTCGGAAGAGGACAATACCATCAACTTCGGCAGCGTCACCCCCTCTAAGCTGGACGACGACTGGCTCTACGACCTCACCGACCAGCCGCTGCTCATTGAGCGGATGGCGGCGCGCATCGACTTCTGGGCCCGGGGCTCGCTGGGCTACGACGCCACCAACTATCCCGTGAAGGGCTACGTCTATCAGGTGCAGTCGTCAGCCGACCGCTTCGTCGTCACCGGCATCACGCCGTTCAACCTGACCCACAAGAACGCCACCTTCGGCAGTGAGTATGTCGTCAAGCGGCTCTACACCGACTTGGCCGACGCCACCACCAAGCAGTATCTGGCCGACGAGTCGGGCACCAACTACGTGGCCGACCCGCAGACGACGGACAAGACCCTCACGCCCGCGCTCACCAACTCGCTCGAGACCGTGCGCGGCCTGACCACCGAGGGTGCCTTCCAGTCCAATGCCTACTATAAGTCGGCCGCCGCCCTACACGCCGACCTCGCTGCCGGCGGCTTTGCCAATCTGGAGAGCCTCGGCGAGGACGTCATCGTGTGCTATCCGATGGAGAATGCGCTGCGGCGCGATTCCAAGCTCTACTACTATGCCACCGGCATAGCCATCGAGGGCTACTACTACGTGAACGGCACCGGCACGGGAGAGCGCCGCGTCTACTGCGGCTACCTGCGCCATCAGGGCGAGTCGGCCACGGCCTATGCCGTCACCACCGAGGCCCTCAGCACCGATGCCACCACCGCCTCGCTCGGCGGCCCGGCAATGAACTTCGGCATCGTTCGCAACAATATCTACCGCGTCTCCATCGGCAGCATCGACAAGAAGACCGGGATGAAGCTCACCATCGAGGTCAAGAAGTGGACCAAGTTTGAGCATAAGGAAATAGTGATGTGAAAGCAGAAAGACCAATGAAGATACAACAACTGATAGGCGGACTGGCCATTGCGGCCGCAATGCTCCTTACGGGCTGCGCGGCCGACAGCACGGACGACGGCCGCCAGCAGCCTGCGGGCAAGGATAAGGTGACCGTGCGCCTGCGCGTGACGGCCGCTGACGGCGCGGCAACGCGTGCGTGGGTCGATGCAGCCAATGCTACCGACGATGAGATGATGAACGTATGGACCGTCGTCGTGGCCGACGCCACGACGGGCGAGGTGAAGTATATCCACGCCTGCCGACCCACGGGCGACCCCCGTCGCGAGGTCGACGACTACGTGGAGCTGACACCCGGCTCCTATAAGTTCTACAGCTTTGCCAATATGGCGCCCTCCGTCGTGATGCAGCTGCTCGGCATCGACGGCACCGGTGCGCAGGGGGCTGAGGTGACGCGTGCCGGCGACAACGGTGCTGCCGGCGACCGCGTGCCTACCTATACGCCCTCCAACGACGACACCTTCGTCACTACCGCCGCCGTGGATAAGGTCTACAGCATCGCCTTCGATGCGGGTGCCACCGTCGCTGCCGACATCGACGACAAGACCGTCGGCGTAAAGGGCAACGGTGTCGACATCACCGCGCCCAACAACTTCGGCGCGCCGGGCATCCCGATGAGCAACGTGCAGACCAAGACCGTTACGGCCGACACCGAGCTCGAGCTCATCGTGGTCCGTATGTTTGCCAAGATCGAGCTGCGCGTGCAGAACGCCACCGGCAACGCCGTCAACCTCACGTCGGTCACGCTGACCGACGTCACCGGCAATACCGACGGCAACCTGAAGCTGCTGCCCCAGCTCAGCGACCACGACACGATGGACCCGCGCCCCACCACGGAGCACGCCACCCACCTCGGCACGCCCGAAGTCACCGACTTCACCCTCTCTACGGGCTGGAACATTGCCGCCGATGCTACCGAGGTCATCACCTTCTACATCAACGAGAGCGAGACGCCGCCCCTCAGCGCCACCAATAAGTTCCGCCGCTTCTTCCTGAAGCTGCAAGTCAGCGGTGAGAGCGAATACCGCTATGCCCTCATCGACGACCAGAACGCCACCGGCGCCACCGGCACGTGGGACTACATAGCCCGCAACGACTACCGCGTCATCCCCGTCGTCCTCGACGACTACCGCCTCGACATCCTGCCCTTCGACTTCCCGCCCATCGGCGTCTATCCCGCCTCGGTGAAGGAAGAAGACGGACTCTATACCATCAATTTCCACGACTACGGTCACTTCCACCTCGTGCCCCTCGTCACCCGCATCAGCACCGGCACTGCCGTTCCCTATGGCAGCGGCACGCCCGACTACTGGACGCTGGACGGCGACTGGAGTGCAGCGTGGAGCACGTGGACGGATGCTACCAAGACGACTACGGGCGACGGAGGCTTCTACGTCGACGAGACGCCCTCGCCCGCCGTCGATGCCGACGACAATGGCGGCCATCCCGTCCTCGACGTCACCACCACGTGGAACGGTTACACGCCGTTCATCTTCGGCAAGATAGCCGACCCCGGTGCTGCGCTCTCTGCGGACCGCACCGCCTACCACGAGCTGACCGTCCTCGTCCATAAGTCGGGCGGCGCCACCCGTCAGCTGCTGGGTCGCATCTATATGCGCCTCGACACGGAGCAGATGCTCTATGCAGCCCCTGCCCGTTCGGCCGCGCCGCGCCGTCCCCACGGCCACTGACGGCCGTTGCGCGCCCTGTCCGCGCCCTCCGGACCCTCGCTCCGCGCCCTCCGGACCCTCGCTCCGCGCCCTCCGGACCCTCACTCCGCAGCCCTCGGAGCCTCGCTCCACGCCCTCCGGACCCTCACTCCGCAGCCTGCGGAATAAAACCGAAAACCAATAAAACTGACATAAAAAGACAATGATGAAGTCAACAAAACTGATGAATTCAACGTACAATAGCCTGCTGAAGCGCACCCTCATCTTCGCCCTCATCCTGATGGGAGCGGGGGGGCGTATGTGGGCAGATGGCTTTACACCGCAAGCCTCTTATCCGACAGCCACCGTCTCTGACGTGCTGGTGGGCGATGACAATACGATTAAGATTGACGGCTCCGCCTTATTGGCGAGCAGCGGAATAGCATCCAGCACGTCTTCACCTTTTTATGTCCGTTTCTATTTGACGGATGCCTCGGACAACGGGGTCGCCATTACAAATCTGGTTTCTTTAGACCAGTATAATAATAACTGGTATTCTGGTGACTACGTCGACTTTGGAACATTGGGAAAGGCTTGCTACAAAGGTGGCTATCCCGGAACCGATCTTATTGCGGGACAAACCATCACGTTGACCATACCGGCTTCTCACACGGGTTATAAACTGTATTGCTACTTGTCAAACCAGTCTGCTTCGGAATGGAATTCGCCGACCTATAATGAGCCTGCCATTGATGTGGCGTTCGAATATAACCTGAAATCGCTGTCCGACTTAACGTGGAATGCCGGTTCTGAGGCCAGTTCAACAGAGCATCGTATCACGAAGATTATCAATACGGGACAGACCTCGGCAACGCTTGACCTATACGCAGACGCGTGGGACGACGTTATCAGCAGCGGATATAGCCCCGAAGATTTGTATGACACCTATATCAAATGGTATCTGCGCAATAAGTCTACGGGTGATATCGTATCAGCTTCAGGAGCCGCTTTCAGTTCTCCTACTGCACCGACAACCGCGGCTTACGGTTCTAACCCGTTGGGCTATGTGTGGACTTCAAAAAATCTTACCGAAGCCTATTCGCACGGTCTCAGTGGAATTGACTATGGAACCAATTATAGCTGGCGACCTGACGAGGCAAAGAAGGTGCTGAAAGTCTCATTTACCGTTCCCTCGGGCAATGTAGAAGACTACGAGGCTGTGATGGTGATGACGGGCGACTTGACGGGACTGGAGGAAACGTCAGGATATATCACTACCGAACCGGCATTCCAGCATAAGTTTGTCTATCAGTTTATGACCACCTCCGACCTCGACGATGCCTTTACGGCAGGTGACGATGCGGGGGCGACGGTGGTGAATAGGGTAGTGAAGCACGACGGGACGAAGGCCTCCGTCAACCTGAATGCCTATATGGACGAGATAGTCCGCCAGCTGGGCATCACCAAGAGCGCCCTCAGCGACTTCTACCTGCGCTGGTATCTGACCAAAGACGGAAAGCCGGTGGAGGACAAGAGCGTATATAGTGCGGGCGGACAGCTGCTCTCGTTCGATTCGAACTACGACACACAGGCTCCCGACCTCTTTATCAATAAGAAAGAAGGTAAGATATTCTACGAGAAGCTGCACGGCAATGACTACATCGCCGACTTCTCAAACACAAACCGGCAGGGCGCGAAGAACGTGACGTTCACGCTGCCCAGCGGCGATGAGTGGTCGCAGTATCGCATCGTGTGCGTGATGACCGATGCCGCAACTGCCGGTGGCGTGGATGCTGGCGACGGTGGGAGTGACTTCCACGGCGTAAGCCCCTCAAACGACGTGCTCATCACCGAGCCCACCATCAAGTTGAAGTACGTCTTCGAGCCGCTGACCGATGCCGAGATGGACGCACGCTATGCACCCTCGGCCGGCACATCGGCGGCAATGGCCGACGCCTATCAGGGCGTGAAGCTGGTCAGCGACCCCACGGCTACGAGCATCGACGTCAACATTGCCGATACCGACATCTTTGCCGACTACACCAAGACGGCCGCCTTTGGCGACGCGGACGAGACCGACCAGTTTGTCTATGCCCGCTTCTTCCTGACCAATGCCAACGGCACGCCCATCGATATGACCGACTACACGCTGTCCACCGTCACTACGCCGCTGCCCGCCGGGGTGAAGTCGCAGACGCTGGCCAACGGTCAGCTGCTGGTCTACGCACCCGTCTCTGGCTTTACCGACGGTCTGCTCAATATCCACATCGCCACCACGGGCACGCCCTCGTGGGGCACCGTTCGTCTGGCTGCCGTCATCGCCAACGATGCGACGGGCTTTGCCACGGGCAACGATATGCTGGACACCACTGACAAGCTGGCCGCCAGCTACGGGATGAAGGTGGTCAGCGAGCCCGACGCCTTCCTGTCGGCGTGGTCGGCCAAGCTGATTACCGACGCCGAAGACCTCTTCATTGAGAGCAGTGAGGCGGGATGCCAGACGCGCATCGTCTATCAGCTGCTGCCGACGACGCAAGCCTTCACGGCCGACCTGAACTATTACCAGCGTAAGATACTGGCCGACTTCGACCAGACGCTGGCCAACCTCTCGACCCACTTCTACCTGCGCGCCTACCTCTCTGAGCGCGACAAAGCCACGCCCCTGACCGACGACAGCGGCAACCGCATCACGATGAAGAACAGCCTGAGCGCGACGGGCGGTAACGACCACGCCGCCCAGAAGTACGGACTCATCTGGAAGAGCACCGGCGCCAACCCGACGCTGGCCGCCAACCCCGCGCAGGTGCTCAATGCACAGGTCAACCTCGGCAGCGCCGACCTCGCCACCCTCAGCCTCGAGCCGAAAGACGTGGAGCTGGTCTATCTGCTGACCGACGACCTGACGGGCATCGGAGCCACTAAAGGCGGTCTTACCGTCTCGGCCGACCCGAAGAAGCTGAAGTGGAAATACATCGTCCGCTTTATCACCGAGGACGAAGCCGGGGAGCTGGAGTACGTCACCACCACCTCGAAACCCACCAAGACCTACAAGAGCGCGAAGAACATTGCCGTGCTGAAGACGGTCACCTCCTATGACGACGTGGCCGACGAGCTGCAGCAGCTCTACACCGCGGCCACGGCTACGGGCGAGGCCCTCGACGGCAAGACGCCGCAGTATGCCCGCTTCTACATCACCAGCGCCAGCGGCAAGGTGCTCGGCGTGCTTCCCACTACCTTTGCGAAGGGAGCCGGCAACACGCTGACCTATCAGGACAAAGGCACCGACGGCTGGGTATGGGCCGGTACGGGCTTCGACATCTCGGCCGTGGGCAACCTCACGCTGAACAAGCCCGACGGAATGGAGTGGAGCGACCTGCGGCTGGTATGCGACCTGACCGACGACCTCGCCAGCGGCTATCAAGTGGGCGACATCGTCATTGAGGAGCCTACTAACATCGCCGCCCGCCTCATCCTGCGCTTTAAGGATACCGAAGACGAATACTCCTCGACCGAGAGCATCAATCTGGAGCGGAGTGAGACCAAGACCTACGAGCACGACGCCAACCTGACCGACGTGGTGTTCGACCTCGCCGACGCAGAGCACTTCAGCGAGGTAGACGGTGCCTTCACCAATCAGCTGAGCGCCCACGCCACGATGAACAATCTCTACGTCCGCTGGTATCTGGCCGATAAGGACGGCGACTGGGTGCAGACGCCCGAGGGCATCACGCTGACACCCGTAGGCACCGGCTATACCGACATCGTGAAAGGCACCCACAATATGGGCAAGATATGGTACACGGGAGCGACAGGAGCCGACGTGACGGCCGAGCAGCTGCAAGTGAAGCTGACCGTCGACGGCACGAAAGCCGACATCGACGACTATCAGCTGGTGTGCGTGCTGACTACCGTCGACGAGGGCACTGACCCCTACAACCCCTCCGCGGGCTTCTCGAAGGAGCCGCAGCTCAACGTGAAGTATGTCTACGACTTCCGCAGTCCCTTCGCCGGCAAACTGGCCAGCGACGCCTTCACCCACACGAAGGAGGTGTTGCTCACCAATGCCGACGTCAGCAATGGCTACGTCACCATCCCCCTCAACGAGTCGTACAACAAGATTCTGAAGGAGTATGCCACCACCGGTAAGGACCTCGGCGAGAGCCTGCACATCCGCTGGTACGTGACGAAGAACGGCGAGATTATCGACTCGCACGCTGGCGTGCTCGACCCCATCAACAAGGGTACCCACATCGACGCTATTGACATTGACGCCAGTGGCAAGCTGGGCTGGTACTGGAACACAGCCACGAACTTCGATGAGGGCGGCAACAAACAATACGATCCGCTGGCAGGCGACCCCGACTACAAGAATGACAATGTGAAGAACCTGCTGAATATGAAGTTCACCAATCCAACGGATGCCGAGGACTGGTCGGACTATAAGGTCATCGTGGTGATGAGCAACGACATCTCAGAAGACAGCGGGCAGGAAGTGAACAAGCATCGGCTGACCCACGAGCCCAACGTGCTCAATATGCAGTACGTGTTCAGCTTCTATGTGGAGGGCAGCACGCAGTTTGTTCACTATCGCGGAACGGCCGAGCGCCCCTTCCTGACGAAGGACGACGACGAGAACATCAACAGCAGTGTGAAGCAGCGTTATTGGGACGTGGCCACGAGTATCGTGATGGACGACGTCAGTGGCGACTATCGTCAGGGTGTGCACACCGTGGACTACAACATCTACCTCGACCCTGCTGGCGGTACCCAGCGTCTGAAGCTGCCGCTCGAGCTGTTTGATAGCGATGGAAACGTTCTGGAACCGGCAGCCTATATCCGCTGGTACGACTGGAAGACCGACCAGAAGTCTGCCCATCTGGCCATCGTCGGAACCAATCTGGTGGATATGACCTTTAAGGACGAGACCGTCAGCCGCGGTTACTTCTGGTTGAACAATAGCGAAACGGCTCAGATGCCTCGGCAGGCGACGGTGGGTGTGACCTACGACCCGTCGAGCCTGACGGCAGATGGTGACATTATCGCCTGCGACGTCAGCAAGTATTATGACGGAATCTACAAGGGAGTGACCAACCCCACCGTGATGCTCCACGAGCCGACGCTGAGCACGCGCTATCTGTTCCACATCTACCCGGCCGAGAAGATTGCCGGAGATATCAAGACCGCTGCGGCCCACCTGACCGATGGCATCGCCCAGCTGAAGTCGGGCACGTCGTATGGCAATTCCACGCTGAAGGGCACGATGTTCAATCTCTATGAAGACAACGGGCGCACGGTGGTATCGCTCAACGGCAGTCAGGGCTACTTCGCCGTACGTGCCAATCTGTCGACACTCGACAACTACTTCTACTACGACAGCGGCAACACACTGCGGAAGGCATTCTTCAATAAGGATAATCTGACGGACAAAACCAAAGGTCTGCGCTGGTATGCCTACTATGAGGACGACAACGGCCAGCTGTGGTACAACGACAAGCCGCTGACGGAAGTTAGCCAATATTACAAGCAGAACCCGCGCGTCACCCAGTTCCAGCTGTCGTCGCTGGGCGGAAGCTACACGCTGCTCTCCTCGTCGCCCTCCACCAAGCCCATTACGCCGCAGCCGGGTATGAAGTTCCACCTCGTGGGCTGCGTCACCGACGGCACCAATGGTGAGGCACCCACCATCCACTACGAACTGCAGTTCATCGATGCCAAGCCCATCTTGGTGACCGACTTGGCTACCGAGGCTCCCGAGCGTACCGCAGCCTATCTTGACAGCCACTTCACCTTTGGCAACCGCGTCAACTTCGACCAGCTGATGGACCTCTCGAAACCCTCGTCGCAGAATGAGAATATGACTTATGAGCCGCTGCAGTGGGGCGAGGCGCAGTATGGCTTCTGCTATCCTGCCATCGACCAGTATCGCATCGCAACCTCCGATAACGACGGCTCTGGACTCACTCCAATCCACGGCGACTACATCCTGCTCAAGTCGATGAACGTGCCGGGACTTTCGGATAATAATGTGGAACACACCTACAAATACCACTTCTATCGCAGCGATCCGCCCCTGTATGACTACACCCATACGGTCAATCCTGCAAGCGGCCATTACGGCACGTTCCTCTATGTGGATGCCTCCGACGAGTCGCGTACCATTGCCACGCTCGACTTCAATGCCAAGCTCTGCTCCGGTTCGCAGATTTACTTCACGGCAGCCATTGCCGACGTGACGGGTGCTACGGGTGAGGCGACCATTGCCCCGCAGGTGATGGCCCGCGTCTACGCCGTAGACAGCACACTGGTGGGCGGCAAGTGGCAGTACAAGAAGATTCCCGTGGTCAACTTCCTGACGTGCGAGCTGAGCACCGTGGCCGATCCTTATCAGCAGGGACAGTGGTATCAGGTATACGGCTACACCACCATCCCCGACAATATCGACATCGACAATTACTCCAAGTTCACTGTGGCCATCGACAACTTCTCGCGCCATACTGAAGGTGCCGACTACTGCGTCGACGAAATCGTGTTCTACACCAGCACGGCCAAGCTGCGCGTGGAGCAGGAGGAGGCGGCAGACTGCTCTGACGAATCTAACAAGCTGCGCGTCTACGTGGATGCCGAGGGCCTGCAAGACCTCTACGGCATAGGGACGGGCAAGACCATCTACTGGCGCATCCACGATGCCAAGACCCACCAGAAGGTGGCACCAGCCGATCCCAACGACTATTACACCCTTACGGGCATTGATACCAACTTCACGCTGGCCTCCGTGCCTACGAAGGAAGCCTTCGACGCTGCCCACACCAGCGATGCCGACTATTCCGGCTTCTTCAAAGAGAACGACGTGGTGTACTTCCAGATAGCCAACCGCCACTTCAGCGAACTGGTGGTGGGCGACAGCTGCTACGTGTCGGTGTTCACGCCCGGAAAGACGCCCGACAACGCGACGGGCATCTGGGGCGCACCGAAGGACGAGTCGGGCTATCGCTGCTCGGTCTACAGCTCCACGTTCATCCCCAGTCAGCCCTATGTCAGCGTCAGCTCGGGCGGCTCGGGCGGCTCGGGCATTGTGGCCGACTGTAGCACGGGTGAAATCAACGTGAACGTGAAACTGGTGATGCAGGTGCCCGACAAGGTGACCAAGTTCCGCGAAGTGAAGGGACTGGCCTACGACGTCTACATCGGCTCGCTCGACGACTGGAAGGCTGCTACAAATGCTGACGTGCGCACGGCGTGGGCCCACTATCGCGGTGTGTCGTCGGCCTATAAGAACACAGTGGGCCTCGACGACGGCTATGAGTCGGGAACGGGCATTCACTACACAGCCCTGAGCGGTGCCAGCAGCAAGCTGTTGCTGCTCCACACCGTAGACCAGCTGCAGCGCACCTTCGACGCATCGGTGACCAAGCTCACCATCCTGCCCATCGACCACTCGCAGTATTGTCCCTTCGAACTGACCATCGAGGCCGACGTGGTGCGCCCGCAGCTCATCCTCGGTTTCGACGACGTCAGCTATCCCTCTAGCGGCTATGAGGAGCGCGTGGTGCGACTGGGACTGGAGCAGCTGCAGAATCTGGCAGGCAGCTTCATCCTCCACGTGCCCGTGAAGGACTTTGCCGACAATACGCAGACCTCGAAGGCCGGACAGCTGAAGCTCAACGGATTCCTGAAGCTCTATGGCACCAACGACCCCACCGTGGAGAAAGCCACCGGCGACCCCTACGTCGCCAAGACGCCCACCAAGCTGGCCACCTATGAGAACAGCGCCATCGTCGACGCCGACAATATGTACGTGGCCCTCAACTTCCACGGGACGGGCGTCGACGGCCTCACCTTCCACGAGGGATTTGAATATAAGGTGCAGATGGAGTACCACGACATCAACGACGACGCCAACGAGGATCGCTGCGAGGGCTCGCTGCGCTTCCTGCTCAAAGTGGTGCCCAAGTACGTCACGTGGAACCTCACCACGGACAATGCCAACTGGAACAACGATGCCAACTGGAGCCGCTCGGCACGCGCTGAGCTCTACAAGAGCCCCGGTCAGAACACCGACAGCTACGAGCAGAACGGCGAGGGCGCGCTCAGCAGCATCACGGCTACGCCCACGACCTACGTGCCGATGAAGTTCACCTACGTCACGCTGCCCACCGGCAACCGTGCACCCCAGCTGGCCAATATCGAGGCGTCGAAGACCAACGGCATCTACAACGCGATGGTGGCTGCCGACGGCACCTCGGCTGCCACGACCCACATCCAGTATGATATGCTGGTGCGCTATTCAGAGCAGACCTGTCAGGGCCACGTTGATGGCGGCGGAACGCTCGTAGGAGCCGGGACGGCCAACGTCTACGACTGCGAGAAGTTCTACGGCAACACCTGTAACGCCATCTACTTCAAGCCCTCGGCCGAGCTCCTCGGCCAGCAGTATCTGGTCTACGGAGCAGCCTCCGTGGAGCGCCAGCTAAGGTCCAACACGTGGTACCTGCTCTCTGCACCGCTGCGCGACACGTATGCCGGCGATATGTACGTGCCCCACGCTGACGGCCAGCAGACCACAGAGGCCTTCCAGCCCATCCGGATGATCGACGGCGAGGGTCATCTGCTCAGTGCCTACAGCCGCACCAAGTATCCCGTCTACCAGCGTTCGTGGGCTACCGACGGTGCCCGCGTCTACACCAAGACCAACGACCCGCGCAGTGCCTATTACAGCGCCAACCTGCCGTTCAGCGCCGTCACGGAAACCTATACCGAGTGGAGCCACACGTACAACGACGTGCAGGTGGCCTATACCGCGCTGACGGGCTACTCCATCCGCGCCCATAAGCAAACGCAGGGCCAAGACGCGCTCTTCCGCCTGCCGAAGGCTGACACTGACTACGACTACTACCAGTGGGACAACCAGACCTCGCAGACCGGCGGACAGCTGAAGCAGACGGTCAGCAAGCCGGGCGCAGGCCTGCTCGTGGCCGACCGCACGCAGAATGCCTCGGACGTCACCGTCAGTATCAGTGCGCTGCAGGCCGACGGCGACTACTGCCTCGTAGGCAATCCCTATATGGCCTCCGTCGATATGAAGACCTTCTTCGAGGGTAACACCGGGCTGGAGCAGAAATACTGGACCTACGACTACGAGACCGGCGCGCTCACGGCTGCCCTCACCACGGGAAAGATACGGCCGCTGCAAGCCTTCTTCGTCAAGAAGAGCTCGGCCACGGACGTCGTCTTCACCCCCGCAATGCAGATGGACGGCAACAAGGCTACGCCTCGCACGGCTCCGCGCCGTGGCAGTGCCCTGACGCTCCAGACGGCCGACGGCACCTCGCAGGCCAGCGTCATCGTCAGCAGTGAGGCCAGCACCGACTTCGCCGACAGCGAGGACGTGGAGACCCTCTTCGACTCCAACCTCGCCGACCAGCCGGCCCTCTATACGCTTGCCGGACAGCAGGCCGTGAGCATCAACCAGCTGCCGCAGCTCGACATCGTGCCCTTCGGGCTCACGTCGGCCGATGACGAGCCTGTGGACATCGTCTTCACGGGCACCGAGGCCGCCGGTGAGGCACTCTACGTCTACGACGCCCAGAGCGGTGCCACCACCGCCGTCGCTGAGGGCGAAAGCTACGCCGTACAGCCCAACGACTACGGCCGCTACTACCTGACCACACGCAGCTCGCTGCGGAGCGAGGCCAGCGCGGCGAACATCATCATCAGCATCCGCGACCGCGAAGTCACCGTCAGCACCACGGCCGACGAACTGACACAGGTGCGCGCCCTGACGCTCAGCGGCGGCACCGTCTACAGCCAGTCGCACAGTGGCACGCAGTGCACCTTCTCCCTCGCCGGTGGCGTCTACCTCATCGAGGCTGCCACCCCCACCGGCCGCCAGACGCTGAAGGTGGTGGTGAAGTGACAGAGACGGCCATCAACGACAAAAGGAGCCTGCATACGAAGCGCGTATGCAGGCTCCTTTCGTTACCGTCGGCCGTGATAACGTGGCGTCATTCTTTTTGTTTCTCAATATTTTTACTTATCTTTGCAGAAAGATAATCACCTAAAAACAGAGAGACAATGCTTGCCAAGACTTTTTGTGCTGCCGTCAACGGCCTCGATGTGACGACCGTCGGGGTGGAGGTCAGTATGGCGCGGGGCTTGCAGTTCCATTTGTCGGGACTGGCCGACACGGCAGTGCGCGAGAGCTATGACCGCATCCGGGCAGCGATGCAGAACAACGGACTGAAGATGCCGATGATGGACATCATCGTCAACCTGTCGCCGGCCGACATCAAGAAGGAGGGCAGCAGCTATGACCTGCCGCTGGCCATCGCCATCCTGTCGGCCAGCGGCGTGGTGAACAGCGAGCGGCTGGCGCAGTATATGCTGGTGGGCGAGCTGGGACTCGACGGCCGGCTGCAGCCCATCCGCGGCGCACTGCCCATCGCCATCCGGGCACGGGCGGAGCACTTCCGCGGACTCATCGTGCCGCAACAGAACGTGCGCGAGGCGGCCGTGGTCAACCAGCTGGACGTCTACGGGATGGAGTCGCTGATGGACGTCATCCGATTCCTCAACGGCGACGGCTCTTTCCAGCCGACGGTCATCGACACG
>JAFUZD010000057.1 GCA_017476785.1 Prevotella sp.
CGGCACGGTGATGACGGCATCCGTCACCTCTTGTCCGAGATAGTCCTCGGCGGTCTTCTTCATCTTTTGCAGCACCATTGCAGAAATCTCCTGCGGGGTGTATTTACGGCCGTCAATGTCGACGCGGGGATAGCCGCCCTCGTTGACCACCGTGAACGGCACACGCGAGTTCTCCTTCTCCGTCTGTGCCCACGTCTCGCCCATAAAGCGCTTGATGTTGTACACGGTGTTCTTCGGGTTGGTGATGGCTTGAGCCTTGGCCGGGTCGCCAATCTTGCGCTCGCCGCCCTCTACGAAGCCAACCACCGACGGTGTGGTGCGCTTACCCTCGCTGTTGGCGATTACCACTGGCTCGTTGCCCTCGAATACGGCAACGCAGCTGTTCGTTGTTCCTAAGTCGATTCCAATAATCTTTCCCATAATTCTTTATTTTTAATTTTTACTTTTTACTTTTTTTATTTCTTACATTCGTCCGCGGGCTGCGGCAGATTGCAGCGGCGGCACTCATTTAATAGCAAAGCACGTGCCAAATTGATTTTTTTTGCAGAATATAATGACATTTTGGCACAAGTATCAAAAAATATTTCTATCTTTGCACCATCATTATAATGAACTTGTAATCAAATTTGAAGAGAACGATGAAGAGAACGATTTTATCCGCAGCAATGGCTTTTGCCGTGATGGCCGTTGCGGCTCAGACTCAGGAGAACCCCTATATCGTGAAGACGAAGGGTGCCAAGAAGGTGACTGTGAGCCAGAGTGCTAAAGCAGCAACCGGCGGCAATGAGGAGGAAGAGCAGGAGGCTCACGACTTTATCAGCGAGAACTTCCGTTATTACAGTATGTGCGACTGGCAGGATGGAATGCGTTTTATGGTGCGTCCCGAGAAGAAAGACCTGATTGTCAGCACTTTCTGTGATGCCGCCACAGGTAAGGAAGTGGGCAGTGGCCGGCTGCGCAATAAGATAATGGTCTATAAAGGCTTCAAGTATTCTGAGGACAACCACGTGCACGTGATGTTCAAGTGCGAGGACGACAGCAAAGACTATTACTTCGAGATTCCCAACGGCGGCTTCGAGGAGTATTGCTACGGCAAGTTCGGCGTGCCCACGCTGGCCTATCTCGGCGATATCGACATTGCCCGCACCAAGCTGGTTGGGCAGAAAATGTTCACCCGTACTACCACCTATTATATTGATACCGAGTACGACGGCGACGGCATTCAGGAAGTCACCATCCCGAAGAACGAGGAGGTGACCGTGGTCTCGGTGGGTGTGGGCACGCGTAGCTTCCCCGTGAAGATTATTGTGGCCGACAAGAACGGTAAGGAGTTCTTCCAGAACGTGGCCATCTCGAAGACCAACAGCGGAATGCGCGACGACGAGTTCATTATGGACAACACCAAGAACCTCTTTGCCGGCTCGTTCGAGCTGATTGATGCCAATATGGCAGTGTCCAGCGACTATGCTACTTACGTCAAGAAAGTGGTGCACACCAAGTATGCCACCAATATGCAGACTAAGGGCGACGGAAAGGACCGCACCGTCAAAGTGCCTCGCCTGACGGAGTTCACCATCGAGGAAATCAAGCCCAACAGCAATACCAACTACGTCACCCTGACGCTCAAGGACAACGAGTCGCGCCGTATCTATTATAAGGACGTCACCTTTGTCAATGACAATGTGGCAGGCGACATCGACGGCTATAAGGAAGACTACTTCGGCTATCTCTTCGCAATGGGCGAGGGTAAGCTGCGCAACACCAGTGTAGCAACCCGCGCAATGATTCGTCAGGGCCGCGTGGCTCCCGGATTCAGCGAGGAGGAAGTGGAGATGGCACTGGGCGAGCCCGACCGCACCGCCTCGGCCAACAATGGCCGCTACGACTGGATTTACCGTCGTTCCAAGAGCTGGCTCATCGTCCAGTTCGGTGCCAACAAGAAGGTGGTGGGCGTGAAGGTGTCACGCTGATACCGTCCCCCTGCAGCTTCGTGAATGCTTAACGGCCGCATCAGATATTGCTTCTGATGCGGCCGTTTTCTGTGCTGTTTCAAATTCTCTTGAGAGCAGGGCGTCTCCTCTTGAGAATTCATCCGATTTCTTTGAGAGTTTGATGAGCTTAGCGGATGATGGTTGCCAGTTGTCCGTTTCGGAAGATGAGCACAAAGTTCAGGTTGTATGACCACTGAACGCCGTTAGCGTCGGGCTCGTAAATGCTTTGAGGCTTGCCGAATGCCAGCAGGCACTCCGCCTCGTTCATCCCTTTCACGGGACGTTGCAGATGGATGTCATTCCAATGGCTGATGGGCAGGCATCGGTTTCCTGCCACAGCATCGAACATTAGGTTGAGCATTCCAGATGTCTGGCGTTGGAAGGCATTGAGCACCTCTTTCTGTTTCGGCTTTTCGTCATTGAGCCGCTCCAGCGGAAAGTCAGAGGCGAGGATGAATCCCGTTTTGTAGCTAATATCATAGACGGTGCAGACCAGTTTGCCCTCGCTGACGCGGATATTGACCTTACAGGTAAAGGAGTATTTCGTTTTTCCTTTGTCTAACTCTTCGAGTGTAGTGTTGAACGAGAACGTCTTGCGGTTGACGTTGATGTCGAACAGTTGATCGCGCTCTTGTGCGCAGGTGGTGTTGATAGCCCATAGCATCGCGTTGGCCAGTATGCGCTCATCTGACGTATTGAAGGTTTGGAACACGGTGACGACACGCTTGCCGTTGTCGGTACCGATGGGATAGAGGATGCGTTGTTCGTAAAATCCCTGTGCCCGAATGGCGGTCGGAAGCAGGCAGAGTAGGGCGATGACTGAGATTATTTTCTTTCGGTTCATTGTGGTCTTAAATATAGAAAAGCGCCCGTACCACCGTTGAGTCAGTGATACAGACGCCGAAGAGTTTTTAATGATTAATATCTTGTTTCTTTCACTTCTTCTCTCGTTGGATTAGAATGCGTAGCCGAGGCTGAACACTATCTTGTGGGCATAGAAAGAGGGGTTGTTGCCATAGTCTTTATCACTCATATTGACCATCCCTTGCCGGTAGGCCAGATTGACGTTGATGCGCTTGTTAATCCATACTCCCACTCCGGCGTTGATTCCTGCGTCAAATTTCTGCAAGTCTTCATCCCAGTCATAGTCGCTGTCGTTGTACTTGCGACTTCCAAATAAATCGTAGCTAGCATAAGCTCCTACGTGCAGGTCGATGGCAATATTGTTGC
>JAFUZD010000058.1 GCA_017476785.1 Prevotella sp.
CGCTTTCCACGACAACTATCTGGACGTGGACTACGACCTGTCGAAGGTGCTGTTCATTGCAACCGCCAACAACTTAAGCACCATTCCGCGCCCATTGCTTGACCGAATGGAGATTATAGAGGTGAGCGGATACATCACGGAAGAGAAGTACGAGATAGCCAAGCGCCATCTGATTCCCAAAGAGAAAGACAACACCGGACTGTACGACAAGAAGCTGTCGTTCAGTAAAGCGGCCATTGAAAAGATTATTGAGCAATATACCCGCGAAAGCGGTGTGAGACAGCTGGAGAAGCAAATCAACAAAGCACTGCGGAAACTGGCTTTCCAAAAAGCAAAAGAGGGCGAACTGCCCTACTCCAAGATTACTCCGACGGAAATCGAGGGACTGCTGGGCAAGCCGCCCTTCTATCGGGACATCTATCAAGGAAATGCCTATGCCGGTGTAGTGACGGGACTGGCGTGGACCAGTGTCGGCGGCGAGATTCTGTTCATCGAGACCTCGCTCAGCAAGGGAAAGGGTTCCAAGCTGACGCTGACCGGCAATCTGGGCGACGTAATGAAGGAGTCGGCCGTGCTGGCATTGGAATACGTGAAGGCACACGCAGAAAAGCTGAACATTGACTATCGCATCTTTGAGCATTGGAATATCCATATCCACGTGCCAGAGGGGGCCACGCCCAAAGACGGGCCGTCGGCGGGTATCACCATAGCTACCAGCATTGCATCGGCACTTACCCAACGTAAGGTCCGCAAGAACACGGCAATGACCGGCGAAATCACCCTGCGCGGGAAGGTGCTGCCCGTGGGAGGTATCAAAGAGAAGATACTGGCTGCCAAACGTGCAGGGATTACTGACATCATAATGTGTCAGGACAACAAGAAGGACATCGACGAGATTCCTGAGGTTTATCTGAAGGGCGTCACGTTCCACTATGTAGAGAATGTGCAGGACGTATGGGACTTCGCACTGACAGATGAGGTCGTAGGCAATCCTTTGAATTTCAAGATTGAGGAGAAACAGGAGCAATGACATTTGAACTGCAACATACAGACGCTGCCTCGGAAGCCCGTGCCGGTGTGATTTCTACCGACCACGGACAGATAAAGACGCCTATCTTTATGCCCGTGGGAACGGTTGGAAGCGTGAAAGGTGTACATTTCTCCGAACTGCGCCAACAGATAAACGCACAGATTATTCTTGGCAACACCTATCATCTATACCTGCGCCCGGGGCTGGAAGTGCTGCGCAATGCCGGCGGTCTGCACAAGTTCAACACGTGGGACCGGCCAATTCTGACCGACAGTGGAGGCTTCCAAGTGTTCTCATTGACGGGCATCCGCAAATTGCGGGAAGAAGGCTGTGAGTTTCGGTCGCACATTGACGGCTCCAAACACTTTTTCACGCCCGAGAGCGTGATGGACACCGAGCGCGTTATCGGAGCGGACATTATGATGGCCTTTGACGAATGCCCGCCGGGACAGAGCGACTACGCATACGCCAAGAAGAGTATGGAACTGACACACCGCTGGCTGGACCGCTGCATCAAGCGTTTCAATGAGACCCTACCGCTCTATGGCTATCGGCAAAGCCTGTTCCCTATCGTACAGGGATGCACCTATAAAGACTTACGCCAAGAGGCTGCCAAATACGTTGCTGATAAGGGAGCCGACGGCAATGCCATTGGCGGGCTGGCCGTAGGAGAACCCACGGAAGTGATGTATGATATGATAGAAGTGGTGAATGCCATATTGCCCAAAGACAAGCCTCGCTATCTGATGGGAGTCGGCACCCCGCAGAACATCCTCGAAGGCATAGAGCGCGGCGTGGATATGTTCGACTGTGTGATGCCAACGCGCAACGGGCGTAATGCGATGCTGTTCACCTATCAGGGCACGATGAATATGCGCAACAAGAAGTGGGAGATGGACTTCTCGCCCATTGACGCTGAAGGATGTGACGTTGACCGCATCTACTCCAAAGCCTATCTGCACCACCTGTTTAAGGCACAGGAGCTGTTGGCTATGCAGATTGCCAGCATCCATAACTTGGCGTTCTACCTGCGGTTGGTTACAGATGCACGCCAGCATATCCTGCAAGGCGACTTCGTGCAATGGAAGCGCGGGGTCATTGACGATTTAGGCAGACGTATATAAGAAATGAAGTTGAAGATAGTAAGAAAGTATCACGGCGCGTTTCGCGGACTGAGAACCATCGGTCTGCGGCTCTGTTTCTTACTGCCTGTCTTGCGGTGGACGGCTGACAAGCTGAAACGTCTCAACCCTTTCAGATACCTGAAACGGATAGACCGCTACATCATCAGCAAATTCATCGGAACCTATATCTATTCCATACTGCTGATTATCTCTATCTCCATCGTCTTCGATGTGAACGAGAATCTGGCGAAGTTTTCCACCAACAATGCTCCGCTCCGAGCCATTGTCTTCGACTATTATGCCAACTTCGTCCCCTATTTCGCCAATCTCTTCAGTCCGCTGTTTGTCTTCATTGCCGTCATCTTCTTCACGTCAAAGCTGGCGGGGAATTCAGAAATCATTGCAATGCTGTCCAGCGGAATGAGCTTCAAGCGTCTGCTGCGGCCTTATCTGGTCTCTGCTGCACTCATTGCCGGCCTGAACTTCTATCTGGGGGCCTATGTCATACCCAAAGGAACGGTGGTCAGGCACAACTTCGAATCGCTCTACAAGAACAGCAAGAAGAACACATCGGCCATTAACGTACAGCTGATGGTAGGTCCGGGAGTCATTGCCTATATGTCGCAGTATGACGACATTGAGAAGAAAGGCTTCGGCTTCTCTTTGGACAAGTTTGAGAACAAGAAACTCGTCAGCCGTATGACGGCCAACGTCATACAATATGACACCATCTCGGACAGCCGGTATCATTGGCGAGCCCGCAACTACCGCATCCGCACATTGCGAGGGATGCGGGAACAGATTACCAGCGGTATTGAGATTGACACGCTGATAATGATGGAGCCTATGGACCTCGTCTTCTCCAAAGGACAGCAAGAGACATTCACCTCGCCAGAGCTGAAACGCTATATCTCCAAGCAACAGGAGCGCGGATCCAGCAACGTCGTGCAATACGAAGTGGAGTACCACAAGCGCATAGCGACCAGCTTTGCTTCGTTTATCCTGACGATTATCGGTGCCAGCCTATCGTCGCGCAAGCGCAAAGGCGGTATGGGACTGTACTTGGGAATAGGACTGGCACTCAGCTTTGCCTATATCCTGCTCCAGACAGTCAGTGCTACGTTTGCCATCAATGCCGACACCCCGCCCCTCTTGGCGGCGTGGATTCCCAATATCCTGTACGTATTTATTGCATATTATTGTTATAGACAATCACCTAACTGATGAAATTTGAAGAAACATACCTGAATGACAATATCCTCGATGCGCTCTATGATATGCATTTCGAGGAAATGACACCTATTCAAGAAAAGTGTATTCCCCAGATTCTTGACGGCCGCGACATAATCGGAGTGGCTCAGACCGGAACGGGAAAGACGGCCGCATACCTGCTGCCCATACTCAGTATGCTCGACGACGGTGGCTATCCGCGCGATGCCGTCAACTGCATCATAATGTCGCCCACCCGAGAGCTGGCACAACAGATAGATCAGGCGATGCAAGGATTTGGCTATTATCTGGACAATGTGGGAAGCGTTGCTGTCTATGGCGGCAATGACGGCAACCGCTTTGACCAAGAGACCAAAAGCCTAAAGCTGGGTGCTGAAGTCATCATTGCTACGCCCGGGCGCTTAATCAGCCATATCCGGATGGGGCACGTTGATATGAGCAAAGTGTCATTCTTTGTACTCGATGAGGCCGACCGAATGTTGGATATGGGTTTCAGCGACGACATTCTGCAGATAGCCAGCTATCTGCCAACCGAACATCAGACGATTATGTTCTCGGCCACGATGCCATCGAAGATACAGCAGTTGGCCCGGACGCTGCTCCAGAAACCGGTAGAAGTGAAGATTGCCGTCAGCAAGCCTGCCGAGAAAATACAGCAATCTGCCTACATCTGCTACGACCCACAGAAGATTGGAATTATCAAGCACCTTTTCTCAACGAACCAACTGCAGCGCGTCATCATTTTCTCGGGAAAGAAAGACAAAGTGAAAGACATTACTCGCGAACTGAAACGATTGCATATCAACTGTGCCCCAATGCACAGCGACTTGACACAGCAGGAACGCGATGAGGTGATGTATCAGTTCAAAGTAGGGCACGTTGACGTGTTGATTGCTACAGATGTCGTGTCGCGGGGTATTGACATCGACGATATCCGAATGGTCATCAACTATGATGTACCAAAGAACTGCGAGGATTACGTGCACCGCATCGGACGTACGGCTCGTGCCGACCGCGACGGAGCTGCCATCACTTTTGTCAGCGAAAAGGATATCGCCAAGTTTAAGGAAATAGAGCGTTTCGTCGAGAAAGAGGTCACCAAGAATCCGTTACCCGCAGAGCTGGGCGAAGGGCCTGATTATAATGGCGGTGCTGGCCCTCGGAAGTCATCCCACCGCGGAGGACGTGGCCGTAACGACCGCCCACGGGACGGACAGCGCAAAAACCGTCGGCACCGCGGTGGAAGGCGACACAGCCGAAGAGGAAAAAGCAATGGCGACGCTGCCGCTGCACCAAAGAGCTAAAAATATGGGAGCCGGGGGATGACAAAATCCCTCGGCTCCCATCTTTTTGATTGCTTTTAATTCGACTTCAGCCCCATTCTCCTCACTGCACATTACAACTCGTAGGTACCGCTTGGGGTCTTGCGCTTGAGCACTTCCAATTGCAAATCGGCCCCAGCAACAATGCCGTATGAGCGCAACACGCTCTCTACCGTCTTACGGGCCAGCTCCGGATGGTTGTTCTCCTCGCTCAGATGGCACAACCATACGTGGCGCAAGCGTTCCGACATATTCTCTGCGATGGCCACACCGCAATCGTGATTGCTCAGATGGCCGCTGTCTGACAGGATGCGCTCTTTCAGATATTGTGGATAAGGGCCATTTTGAAGCATCTCCTCGTCGTGATTAGCTTCAATCACCAAATAGTCTGCTCCGTTGATATAATGTTTCATTTCGTCGGTGACGTGTCCCGCATCAGTAATGATGCAAAAGTCAATGCCTTCGACTGCAATAGAATACCCCACATTGTCTGTGCTATCGTGAGGTACGCCGAATGGTGTCACACAGAACTCACCGATTTGCACTGGCTGCCCCTTTTCTACCTTTCGTGCCAATGCCTCAGGAATCTTACGCTGTACACAATAGTTGTGCGTAATGCCAACGTGGACATCACCAGTAGTATATACAGGAACGCCATACTCGTTGCTGAAGCTACCCACCGACTTGATATGGTCGGCGTGGTCGTGGGTAATCAGGATATGATGCACCTCAGAAAGACTATGCCCATAGTCTCTGAATGCCTTCTTCAGTGTTCTTAGTCCTACTCCTGTATCTATCAATAGTCCATCCGTCGGCGTAAACAGAAAGTAGCAGTTTCCGCTGCTTCCGCTTCCAAAGGATATAAATTTCAACATTTATGTTACTTATTTTGTGCAAAGGTAGTAAAAAGTTTAGAGTTATGCAGCCTGCGTTTAGAGATTTTTTGTAATTTTGCATTGTTTAATGTTTCAAACCACGATGAGAGCAAAGGTTTTATGTTTAATTGCACTCGCAGCGATGACGGCTTGCGACAGTATGAATAACGACCCTCAAACGGCAGCAGGCCAACAGGCTGTCAACTTCTCCGAAGCCTATTTCAACTATCATTTGCAACGTGCGCAGAAGTATGTGACAGAAGAGAGTGAGCATTGGATTAGCTTTGTCGCATCGAACATCAACGAGGAGGACTTGGCTCTACTGAACCAACAGGCAGAAGGGGCAACGGTAGAATGCATTCAGACGTTGCTGACCAGCGACACAACTGCCGTTTCTACTATCCAAGTCAACCATTTCTTGCAGCTGGGGGCTGTCGGTACAGAGGGACAATGGATTGAGTCGGCCCAGTTTGATTTGCAACTGGTACAGCGCAATAGCCGATGGAAAGTTAAAATGGAAGGCCCACTGCAAAGTGGAAAGCAAAGTCGCGACTGAGCCGCGGATGAACCAACGGATAGTGCTCGTGGCTGGTTGAATAGGCGGGGTTGACAGCTTTCATACCCATATCGAAACGCAAAATGAAGTAATCAAAATTGAACCGAATTCCCCATCCGTAGCTGACTGCTATCTGCTTCCAAAACTCATCCAGCTTAAACTGTCCTTCGGGCTGGTCGGCGTAATTACGTAACGTCCATATATTACCTGCGTCAATGAACAGGGCCCCATTGAGTTTCCAGAACAGATGAGCGCGGTATTCCATATTCAAGTCTAACTTCATATCGCCCGTTTGGTTAATGAAGTCAATCTTTCCGTCGCGGCTGACGTAGCCGCCCGGCCCCAAACTCCTGACACTCCATCCACGCACGCTGTTGGCACCACCGGAGAAATAGCGCTTCTCGAAAGGCAGGATACGGCTGTTTCCATAAGGATAGGCAATGCCGAAGCCTGCGTGCAAGACCAGCGCATTGTTTCCGTCCAGCTGTAAATTGCGCGTATAGTCAAAGTCACCTTTCACATATTGTGCGAAGGCGATTCCCAAGAGTTTCCGCTGTCCCTCCGCATTACGGTCAAGATGTAGCAGCGGAGCCGTCCAGTTCAGCAGATTACCAGCCGTCTCTACATTTGCCTTCAGCGCATAGCTTCCATTATTATAGGTATAGCCGAATCCCCACTTCATAATGAACAGGTCTTCGTAATTGTAACGCAGGATAGCATTGCGGTTGCTGGTCCCATCCAGATATTCTTCACGGAAAGTTTGCGAAATCCACGGCATAAAGATATAGTTCAGGTCCAGAAGGTCTATCTGGTAGCGGTCGTGGTGGTTTGCATCATTCCACCGATAGCGCCAAGCCACGGAAAATACGCGCCGATGAAACTCTGGCCGGTTCTGTAAGTCATAGAGTAGCGACACTTCTGAAGTAGCATTGATACGACGGCGGAAACCGGAGGGAAGGAAAGGGGCAATAAATCTCGGGAAACTGAGCTTGGCCTCGGCACTATATTCTTCGAAGTTGTCGTTTGCATAGCCCTCCAGTCCTTTGATAGCTTCAAAGGCCCCACGCAACTCTACGCTCAGGTTCTCTGAGCCCCGAAACAGATTGCGGTTCTGATAGGCCAACGTCACCGCCGCACCAAGGTCGCCAGCCGTATTAGTCCCTTCTGGCAGGAAACTGACGGTAGAGGGTTTGTTGGTGCTCAGCTGAATGTGACAGTCAAGCAGTGCCGTGTCTGTGTGTTCTTTGAATGAGATGCTGGTGTACTTGACGGCTTGCAGGCGGCCAAAGTGAGTGTATGTATTCTGTAACCCGCGAGCCGAGTAATAGTCACCGGGCACTACGAACGTATTGCCCAGCAGTACGCGTCGCCGCAGATGAACGGCAGAGTCGCGGGTGTCGTCACCACCGAAAGTCACTGCTCCTATGCGATATCGCGGATGCAATGTGTCCCCACCCTCACTCCTGCGATACTTGTGAAGCACCAGCGTCAGGTCTACAGCATTCTGCCCCGCCACTGAATCAGCGCGGTATGAGACAAAATCCCGATGGAAATGGAAATAACCGTTATCCTGTAGTTCCTGTACTATGCGCTTCCGCTCCCGGTCCATCAAATCCACTTCGAATGCCATCACCGGTTTTAGTCTCCAAGTCGTCGAGTCATCCAGATGAAGCAGCTGCTTTACCGTTGAGTCGCCTATCTCGTAGCGCATTGTTCTGATATGGTAGCGCGAATTGGGATGCACCACATAGGTCACGTTTACCTTCTTGCCTTTCTTCCGGGTCGACACCTCTACCGTCGATCTCAGATAGCCCCAGTTCTGCATCTGCATCTGTAAATCAGCAGCTGTCTGTTGGGCACTTCTTTCATCAAAGATTACAGGTGCCTCGCCCATCGACCTCAATGTACGGTTAATCCATCGTGTGGTATCGCATCCCGACAATGAATAGACACCCAAAGGAACCCGATAAAGCGAAAACCAACGGGCATTGGGCTTCTGCCGGATGTACGATTTCAGCTGTGCCGTACTCGCATCGCGTGCAGCACTGTCTGTCCTCACCCTCACACGGTTGAGGAGCAACTGACCATCGGCGACATATCTTGTCTCCGAACAGGCAGCCGCCAGCAATGCAACACCCAGCAGAAGAGCCGTTCTGATTTCTTTCATCATTCTGCAAAGGTACAAAACTTTAATGAAAATAAAGTGATTTCGATTACCTTTACACTCAATTTATAAGAAAATAAATGCAAAGGGCTCAATAAGATACATAATAAAAGGGCCTCTCAATCAGATTGTCTAAGCTCGTCGCGGTCGTCCAATACCCGGAAACGGCTGCGTTTTTGTTGCAGCGATGCTAAGGAGAGGTCCCCTTCCACGGCCTGTGAATGTCCGAACGATGCTTGTACAACTGTTCGTCCAATAGGATCGATGATAGAACTTCCCCCGATGTAATGGGCATTTTTGTCGTCACCCACCCGATTCACGGCAATGACATAGCACTGATTCTCAATAGCTCTCGCCCGTGTCAGAATCTGCCACGCTGACTGACGTGAGGCCGGCCAGTTGGCCACAAAGATGATTGCGTCGTACTGGCGTTCGGTAGCATAGCGGCTCCAACAAGGGAAACGCAAGTCATAGCATACTTCTAACAACAGACGCATACCGTCGTATGACACGATAGTATGCGTCTGTCCTGCTTCATAGTGCGTATGTTCATTGCCATAAGTGAAAAGGTGGCGCTTGTCATAATAGGCCAATTCATCGGTCCTTCCATTGACAAAATATAGCCGGTTACGATAGTGGCCATCTGCTGTCTGGACAGCCAGACTGCCACAAATGGCGCATTTGTTTTTCCGAGCAGCATCCCGCATCCATTGCAGAGCACGACTCGCCTTTTCATCGACTGCGCCCTCCTGTGGATTCGTAATAAATCCCGTGCTCCACATTTCTGGAAGCACATACAAATCGGCTCCCGCAGAATCCCCGATAAGCCTTTCGGCCTCACGGATATTTGCCATTTCATCGGCCCATCGGATGTCTGTTTGCAGTAGAACGGTCTTCATTACGGTTTCGCTTAATATTGCAACAGCTCCATCGACAGCTGGCCATTGAATGAGATAATGGTCTCCACCAGATAGCAACTGGCCTCGTCGGGAATGCAAAGCGTTGCATAGAAATGGAATCCAGAAGCATCGGTTTTATCGTATTCCAGATTGCCAAGAATGGCCTGTTTCAGGAACTGCTGCGGCACATCCTTTGCAAACAGCTGCTTGTTGATGTCACGTGAGTAAATGCGCTGGGCACCTTGGAATACGCTGAGATGGATAATGTTGTCGTAGTAGACGTTTTCCACCTCCACCCCGTCTTCATTGTAGACAGGCTTCCTTACCTTATATTTGGTCGGATTGATGGCGATATAGCAATGATAGCGGTTGTTTTCATAGACGACCACCGTGTCGCGCTTCAGCACTTTCGTCACCGTCAACACCTCCGGTTTCCGGCGTACAAAAGCCAATGAGTCCTCAGCACTGTCACTCTTGCTCAGTTTCACGATGTCATTGTTATGGTTCTTGAACCAAAAGAGATGCTCGGTCTGCTTGACGACAGGATAGGCAGCCCCACCCTCCCCAATGATCATCGTATCGTTTACAATTCTGAAGTAAGCCGGCAAGCTCGTTGAGTCCGGATAATAAATCGTATCTCCCTTTACCCTAAACGCCACACTCTCTGCGTCGCTATCAATCCAGATGCCCTGCAACAGAGCTTTTGCTGCCTTACTTTCTGCTGCACTTTGGATTTCGGTTGACGGAGCTTTTTGCTTGCACGAAGAGAGTGCAAGCAAAAAGAGAATAGCAAGAGAGATATATTTATTCATTGAATTCCTGTTAAATTCCTACTTACCGATGCAATGGTATTCGAACTCGTTCTCTTCGAGTTCCTCTGCATCGAAAATATTTCGGCCATCAATTACCAAAGGATGCTTCATTGCCTTACGGATAACGCCCCACGTAGGCAGACGGAATTCCTTCCACTCCGTGAGCAGCAGCAATGCGTCTGCATCAAGCACTGCGTCGTACATATCGCGGCAGTAGGTAACAGCATCACCAATACGCCGGCGGCACTCATCCATTGCAACGGGGTCGTAAGCACGGACAGTACATCCTGCTTCCAGCAGCAAGCGAATCATCACGAGTGCCGTAGACTCACGCATATCGTCTGTCTCGGGTTTGAACGACAAGCCCCACATTGCAATCGTCTTGCCTTTCAGCGTCTCTCCATCGAATGCCCGCTGCAGTTTCTCAAACAACACGCTCTTCTGCTTCTCGTTCACGCGCTCCACAGCTTTCAGCACTTCCATTGAGTATCCGTTATCGTCTGCCGTCTTAATCAGCGCCTTCACATCTTTAGGGAAGCACGAGCCACCATAGCCACAACCAGCATAGAGGAACTTGCGCCCAATACGTGTATCAGAGCCAATTCCCGCGCGAACCATATTGACATCAGCTCCTACGCGTTCGCACAGATTGGCGATGTCGTTCATAAACGATATGCGCGTAGCCAGCATCGAGTTGGCAGCATACTTGGTCATCTCGGCCGACGGGATATCCATAAAGATGACACGATAGTTATTGAGCATAAAGGGCTTGTAGAGTTTGCTCAGCAATTTCTTGGCACGCTCGCTCTCCACGCCGACCACCACACGGTCGGGTGACATAAAGTCCTTAATCGCATTGCCTTCTTTCAGGAATTCCGGATTGCTGGCCACATCGAAAGACAGATTCACGCCACGCTTGTCCAGCTCTTCCTGAATAGCCGTGCGCACTTTACGTGCCGTACCGACCGGCACGGTACTCTTTGTGACGACTACCAAATAGCGGTTCAAGTTCTGGCCAATGGTACGAGCCACCTGCAGCACATACTTCAAGTCAGCACTGCCATCCTCATCGGGCGGCGTTCCTACTGCCGAGAACACAATCTCCTGTTCGTTCAAGATGCTGGCCAAATCGGTTGTGAATTTCAGACGACCGGCTTTTACGTTCTTTATTACCAACTGGTCGAGCCCGGGCTCGTAGATGGGTATTTCGCCGTTTTTCAGCCGTTCTATTTTTGCAGCATCCACATCTACGCAAGTCACATTCACACCCGTGTCGGCAAAGCACGTGCCCGACACCAATCCGACATAACCGGTTCCAACAATTGCAATGTTCATAATTGATAACTATTTAAGTTAATTGAAATATAATTCTTGTTTTACCTTATTCAAAAGTCTCTGCATCACGGAGGAAGGGCTGCTTCAAATCCTTTTCGCTGGTCAGGACATCTGCCGGCTCTATGGGCCAGTCGATGCCTAAATCCGGGTCGTTCCACCTGATTCCCGCTTCTGCCTGCGGCGCATATACATTATCTACTTTATAGGTAAACACAGCCTCGTCGCTCAACACGAGGAAGCCGTGAGCAAAACCGCGCGGAATAAAGAATTGCCACTTGTTCTCGTCGCTCAACTCTACCGCCACGTACTTACCATACGTAGGACTGCTTTTCCGAATATCCACGGCCACGTCCAGCACACGGCCTTTGATGACACGGACCAACTTGGCTTGCGACCATTCACCTTTCTGATAATGCAGTCCGCGCAGCACACCTTTACCCGACTTTGATTCATTGTCCTGAATAAAGTCCACAGGTCCTATATGTTCTTCAAATTCCGCTTTCTTCCAAGCCTCGAAGAAATATCCTCTGTCATCATTGAATATGCGCGGCTTGATAACATACACACCGTTTATATCCGTCTTAATGTAGTCCATAATACCCGTTAATGCATCTTTGTTTTGCGGATGCAAAAGTAAGAAATTATATCGGAATACAAAAGAAAAAAAACGATTTATGACATTTTTGTCCTCGTTTTTATTTGTCAACTCACAAAAAAATCTTAATTTTGCACTCGTGATTGAATTGGCACGACATATCGAGATTCTTTTGCTGAGCAATGATTGCGTCATTGTTCCCAATTTGGGTGGCTTCGTGGCTCACCACGTCGTAGCTTCTTATGACAGCGACGACCGGATGTTCCTGCCGCCCTTGCGCACATTGGGCTTTAATCCGCAGCTCAAGCTGAATGACTCGTTGCTGGTCCAATCATACATCGAAGCCTATGACATCAGCTATCCGGAAGCGCTACGCAGGATAGAGGACGAGGTTGAAGAGCTGAAGCAGCAACTGTCTGACAACGGCTCCTACGAGCTGACTGACATCGGCGTACTCTCAGTCAATGAAGAAGGCCACTATCTGTTTGCTCCGTGCGAGGCAGGCATCCTGTCACC
>JAFUZD010000059.1 GCA_017476785.1 Prevotella sp.
CGGTATTGCTGAGACGGGCGACATCGTGGTCTGCACCAATGAAGGCAATGCAGACATGTCTACCTCGTGTCCCAAGCTGCACATTGCCGCCATCGGACTGGAGAAGGTCATCCCCAACTACGACTGTCTGGCCGTGTTCCAGCGGATGCTCTGCCGCGCCGGCACCGGCCAGCCCACCACCACCTATACCAGCCACTTCCGTAAGGCGCGCCCCACTGCCCATAAGATGCACATCATCCTCGTGGACAACGGGCGCAGCGAGTGGATTGCCAACGAAGAGCACTGGGAGGTGCTGAAGTGCATCCGCTGTGGCTCGTGTATGAACACGTGCCCGGTCTACCGGCGCTCGGGCGGCTACAGCTACAGCTACTTCATCCCCGGCCCCGTGGGCATCAACCTCGGTATGCTGCGCGACCGCAAGCAGCACTCGGGCAATGTCTCGGCCTGCACGCTCTGCCTCAGCTGTCAGTCGGTATGCCCGGTGAAAATCAATCTGGGCGACCAAGTGTACCAGTGGCGCCAGCAACTGGACGACTTCGGAACGGCCAATCCCGAGAAGAAACTGATGTGCCGGGGTATGTCGGTGCTCTTCGGCAGCAGCGGCCTCTACAACGCTGCCACCCGAATGGCCCCGCTGGCCAACATCGTGCCCCCGTTCATTATGAACTCGAAGCTCAATCCGTGGGCCGAAGGCCACGATATGATGAAGTTCCCCAAGAAACCATTCCACGCAATCTTTAAAGACATAGTAGAAAAATGAGCAGCAAAGAAGATATACTGGCCAAATACAGAGCCAACGTCAAGCAGAAGTATGATATGCCACGGCTGGACGACTTGCAGGGTATCACTTACCCCGAGCCCGTGGTGCAATTCATCAAGATGAGTGAGAGCGTAGGCGGACAGGTGATAGAAATCGACCCCGGACGCGACATCAACACGCTGGTACGCGAACTCTATCCCGATGCTAAGGAGATTGCTTCCAACCTGCCCGAGGTGACCATTGCCACGCGCAACCCCGATACCGTGGGACGTGCACGCGACCTTAACGGCACCGACGTGGGCATCATCCGCGGCGTGTTCGGCGTGGCAGAGAACGGATGCATCTGGATTCCGCAGACAATGAAGGAGAAAGCCGTGTGCTTCATCTCAGAGAATCTGGTCATCCTGTTGCCGAAGAGCCAGATTGTGAACAATATGCACGAGGCCTACCAGCGCATCGAGTTCAACGACTATGGCTACGGCACGTTCATCAGCGGCCCGTCGAAGACGGCCGACATCGCTCAGGTGCTCGTGATGGGTGCACAGGCGGCACGCTCGGTCACGGTGTTCCTCCTGCCTGAATAGCAGCTACCTTTCCCCCGAAAGGGAAAAGACACCAAAAAGGCTCTCCCGAAAGGAGAGCCTTTTCTGTTTTCCTACTCCACGCAGAGCGAGTCAACGGCGTCGGCCACCACCCTGCTCCACTTGGCAGCCCCATCCGTATTGAGATGATCGGCATCGTAGAAGTCGGCCTCACTAAACCGCGCGTCGGCCGAAGCATCGACCACCAGTGCACCCGTGGCGCGACACGTGCGACGGACAAAGTCCAACTGCCGCCGGTCTACCTTATTAATATACGCACGCGCGACAGGAGCCTGCACCAGTACAAGCTGCACCCCGTGTCTGCGACACAGGCGGGCTATGCGTTGCAGCGTGGAGGCATTGGCCGCAGCCGTCTGCCAGTCGCGGCAGCGATGACGCTCCACAGAGCGTGCGGCAGCCGCGTCGGTCAGGTCGGCCGGATTGCGGGTCTCGGCCACGTAGCTGCTGTTCCAGCCCAACGAGTCGCAGCTGTCGTCGCCCCCACGCATCAGTTTCTCGCGTGCTGCGCTCAGCGAGGCCAGTTCGAAACCATACCGACTGAGCAGCGAATGCTTGGGATAGTGCATATACAGGCGGTAGTAGATACAGCGGAACCACTCCGTCTGCTCCAACGGTGGGTCAAAGAAATTAGAATTGTCGGCCACAAGCACCACCGTCTTCAAACGCGCGGCATCGGGCAGGAAGCGTTGCAGCAGCCACTCGTCGTATTCGAACGTCTGCGACACGTTGCACAGATTGTAGGCAGCAGTACCAAAGGCATCAGGCCGCAAGCCGAAAAGGCCGTGCGAGTTGCCCAACAGCAGCACCTCTACCCTGCCGGCATTCTGCTGCATCCACTGCTCCTTCTGCCGGTAGGAGTTGGGCAGAGAGCGCAGCAACAGCTCGGCACCGGCCAGCAGCACAACCATTGGCAACAAGAACAAGCCACAACGCAGGATAAACTTCTTCATCGGCATCAGAACTGGAAATAGATAAACGTCTGCTCCTCGCCCCGCATAAAGACGACGCAGCACAAAACGACATAGTAAATCATCCAGCGAACGGCCGGATGGCGAAGCCAGCCCACTGTCGGCAATTGCAGCACACAGGGGCGCCGACGCTGCAGCCATTCGGCCGTCAGCAACAGCACGCACCACAGGAGGGCCTGCTTGCCCACGCCCCATCCACCAGTCCCACCGGCCGTCAACATACGGGTCAGATAGCCTATCGCCTCGGGAATCGTGGCCGAGCGAAACAGCACCCAGCCCACTGCCACGGCAGCAAACGTAAGCAGGATGCGAGGCAGCTCCCACCAGCTGGGCTCATCAGCCATCTGCCGGGCACGCTTCCCCGACAGGATGGCAGGAATGAAAAACAGCGCGCTGTACGCCCCCCACGCCACAAAGGTCCAGTTGGCGCCGTGCCAGAGTCCGCTGAGCAGGAACACGCACAATGTGTTGCGTAGCGTCAGCCAGCGCGAGCCACGGCTGCCGCCCAGCGGGATATACACATAGTCGCGAAACCACGACATCAGCGAAATGTGCCAGCGTCGCCAGAACTCGGCAGGAGTGCGGGAGAAGTATGGCAGTCGGAAGTTGTCGGACAGCCGGATGCCAAACAGGCGGGCCGTGCCGATGGCGATGTCGGAATAGCCGGAAAAGTCGCCATAGATCTGGAATGTGAACAGCAGCATCCCCAACAAGAGGGTCGGGCTGTCGGCCGTAGCCCAGTCGGTCCATATCTGATTGACGGCCAGCGCACAGTTGTCGGCCACGACCACCTTCTTGAAGAATCCCCACAGGATGCGCTGCAGTCCCTCCACGGCCTCTGCATAGCAGAACGTGCGGGGGCGCAACAGCTGGGGCAGCAGATGCGTGGCGCGCTCGATAGGTCCCGCCACCAGCTGGGGGAAGAAGCTGATATAGGCTGCAAAGGCCACCGCATCGCGCGTGGCGGGAATCTGCCGACGGTAGACATCGATGGTATAGCTGAGCGACTGGAAGGTATAGAAGCTGATGCCGACAGGCAAGATGAGCCGCAATGTAGGAATATCGGGATGACCCCATCCGCAGGCCTGCATCAACCGATCCAGACTTTCGGCAAAGAAGCCGAGGTACTTGAAGCAGGCAAGAATGGCCACATTGAGCGCGATGTTACATCCCGCAATGAGACGCCGGTGCCGTCCGCGCTCTATGAGGGGCCCGCTAAGATAGCTGCTCAGCGTGGTGACGACAATCAGGAACAGGAAGCGCCAGTCCCACCAGCCATAGAACACGTAGCTGGCCAGCAGCACAAACAGGTTCTGCCAGCGCAGCCGCTGCGCCAATGCCCAGTAAATCAAGAACGTGATGGGCAGGAAGAGGAGGAAGGGCAGTGAGACGAACGACATAAATCAGCTGAAGCGGTTTAGGCTTTCGACAACGGTCTCCACTTCGTCGTCTTTCATTGCTTGATGGCACGGCAGGCTGAGTTCTTCGGCACTGAGCTGCTCCGTCACTGGGAGCGAGCGGTCGGCTGCCAGCGCACGGTAGCACTGCTGAAGGTGGGGCGGTATGGGATAGTGCACTTGCGTCTCGATGCCACACGCCGCCAGATGTCGCTGCAGCTCGTCGCGCCGTTCGGAGAAGACGGGGAAGATGTGCCACACGCTGTCACGCGAGCACCGTGGGAGACGAATGAGCGGATTGTTGATGGCTCGCTGATAGAAGGCGGCCACCTCCTTACGCCGCCGGTTGTCAGCATCGAGATGCTGCAGCTTCACGTCGAGCATTGCTGCCTGCAACTCGTCCATCCGCGAATTACGCCCTCGCAGCGGACAGACGTATTTCTCGGCATAGCCGTAGTTGCCCAACTGACGCACCACGGTCGCCAACCGGTCGTCGTTGGTTGTCACGGCTCCGCCGTCGCCCAGTGCGCCCAGATTCTTGCCGGGATAGAAGCTGTGGCCGGCAGCATCGCCGAGCGCTCCGGTCTTTTCAAATGGAGAGGCAGCCCCCTCCAAACTTCCCCGAGGGGAGGCTTTCAGCAATAGCTCCTCCCCCTCGGGGGAGGCAGGGAGGGGGGCTTCGCTATACGTGCATCCCTGCGCCTGTGCATTGTCTTCTATCAGTTTCAAGTTATATTGCTGGCAGATGTTGCCAATGCGCTCGGTATAGGCACAACGCCCATACAGATGCACCAGCATCAGCGCACGGGTACGCGGAGTAATCGCCGCTTCTATCTGTGCGTCGTCTATCTGGAGCGTTTCGGCCGAAGGCTCCACCAACACGGGGCGCAAGCCGCACTCAGTGATGGCAAGTATAGAGGCAATGAATGTATTGGCCGGGACGATGACCTCGTCACCCTCGCACATCACCCCCAGCTCTATATAGCCGCGCAGTATCAGCGTCAGCGCATCGAGCCCATTGCCGCAAGCGACGCAATGGCGCGTTCCGATATAGTCGGCATAGTGCTGTTCAAACCGGCGCGTGGCTTCCCCCTTAAGATACCAACCGCTGCGCAGCACGTCGTCGATGGCCGCACGCAATTCGGAATCATAGGCCGCATTGATTCGTTTCAAGTCCAGATATCTAATCATAATGTCCATTCGTAGGTGTCGTAACAGATGCCGCGCGCACCGAAACCTTCCTTCTGATAAATCAGTTGTTCGTTCAGTTCCTCGCCGTGCTCTTCGGTCGACTTGCCGAAATCAAAGAAGGGAACGTCAGTCAGCGCGCGGTTGATTAGCTCGTCGAACAGCAAGTCGAGTGCGTGGAGCCGCTTGCCGTCGGGGGTAGAGGCGATATACTGCGAATGGGCCACTTGGGGCGTCAGATAGACAACGCTCCCGCCGACGGGCACCCGTTGCGCATCGTAAGCCATCCATAGCCGTATCTGCGCTGGAAAACGGCCGTGCAGCAGTTCCAGTTCTTCCTGCGTATGCACCGGACGCAAGCCATACTTCACGCGGAGGTTGTCGGCCAGCATCTGCCAGAAGGCTGCATAGTCGTCGCTCTCTGCGATGCTGATACCCGCCGCGGCAGCTTGCTTTGCGCCCGACAGACGGATGCGATACCACGGCAACTTGCTCGTCTGAACGATGCACGACGAGATTTCGCGCGCCGTATGGCGGGCATTGCATACGCGAAACAGCGCGTACAGGTCTTCCTCTGCCGGCTGACGCTGATAAATCCACGGAACCGGGCGATAGACGACGCGACGGAAGCCCGCAGCGCGCAGATAGTCATTGATGGCTCCGAACATCACCAGTGAGTCGGCTGCCGTCACCCGACTGCCCATCACCAGTCCGCCGTAGGTCAGTCCGCCGTGCGATACCAATGTCTCGCCGTCGGCATTGGCGGGCAACAGGGCATAGAGTCTGCCGCGCCGAAAGACCATCAACGAGAAATCCGCAAAGCGGTCGGCGTGGTAGTCCATATAGTCGCGGTCGAAGAGGAACGTGCCGTTCTTCGACTGCGCAACGAACTGATTCCACGCTGCGCGCATTGCGGATGTGTATCGCTTTATTTCAAACATTGTTTCTTATAGGCCAGAAACTCGTCGTAGTCCTCTATATAGTCGTCGGCCTCGTAGGGCTCAGACGCCAGCACGAGGCACACGGCGCCGCTGGAGAAGTCGTCGAGCGTACGCCAGATTCCTGTCTCGATAATCAGTCCCTGATAGGGATGGTTGAGCAAGAAGGTGCGCCGCTCCTCGCCGTCGTCCAGCGTCACGTGGAAACTGCCGCTCACCGCGATGAGCAGCTGTTTCAGCTTCTTGTGGGCGTGGCCTCCCCTACTCTCCCCTCCCGGGACGTCATATACCCAGTAGGCACGGGCTATCTTGAACGGCACGTCGGTCAGTTCTTCTACGACAGAGAGGTTGCCGCGGCGGTCCTCCACTTTCTTGATGTTGATAATCTTAGCCTCTGAGACTTTCATACGGGTCGGTTCCTAAAACAGTTTTTGCCAGCCGCTTGGCTTTGTCGCGCAGGGCATTCACGTCGTCGCCCACTTCGCCGTAGCACAGCACCACGCCCATCCGGCGTCCTATGTGGGCTTCGGGCTTGCCGAAGATGCGGACACGCGTATGGTCCTCGGTCAGTGCTTCGGTCAGCTGATAGTCCAGCGGTCCCTGCTTCTCTTCGGGCGAGAGGATGACGGCCGAGGCTCCGGCGTGCTCCAGATGGATGCCGGCAATGGGCAGTCCCATCACTGCGCGGAAGTGGAGTTCAAACTCCGAGAGGTTGGTGGTGTGGCCCAGTGTCACCATTCCCGTGTCGTGGGGCCGCGGCGAGAGTTCCGAGAAGATAACTTCGCCCTGCTTCGTCAGGAAGAATTCCACGCCCCAGATGCCGGCACCGGTCAGTGCGCGCGTCACTTCGTCGGCCATCCGCTGCGCCTGCTTCAGTGCCTCGTCGCTAATCTTGTAGGGCTGCCAGCTCTCCCGATAGTCGCCGCCTTTCTGCACGTTGCCGATGGGCGGGCAGAACAGCGGGGGGCCGTTCTTCTGCGTGACGGTCAGCAAAGTGAACTCACTGTCAAAGTCGATGAATTCCTCGATGATGACCTCCTTCACATCGCCGCGCGAGCCCTCCATCGCTTCGTTGAAAGCCTGTTGCAGCTCGCCGTCGTTGTGTACATAGCTCTGCCCGTGGCCGCTCGACGACATCAGCGGCTTCACCACGCAGGGGAAGCCAATCTCGTCGGCTGCGCGCTTGAACTCGTCGAACGTCTTGGCATAGAAATATTTGGCCGTGCGCAGTCCCAGCTCGCGCGAGGCGAGGTCGCGGATGGCGCGGCGGTTCATCGTGAAGTTGACGGCACGGGCCGAGGGCGTCACCTGTATGCCCTGCTCCTCGAAGGCGAAGAGGCGTTCGGTGCGGATAGCCTCTATCTCCGGCACGATGATGTCGGGACGGTGTTTCTTCACCACTGCCTCCAGCGCGTCGCCGTCGAGCATTGAGAACACTTCGCGCTCGTCGGCCACTTGCATTGCCGGCGCGTTGTCATAGCGGTCGCAAGCCACCACGTAGGCGCCAGCCCGCTTGGCTGCAATCACAAACTCCTTACCGAGCTCGCCACTGCCTAAAAGCAATATCTTCTTCATAATTCTTTCGTTATCTTCGTTGTCACTGTTTTCTTGTTCGCACTATCAGTTGCCACTCGGGCGTGACGGCCAGCCGGCGCAGGCATTGGTTGATGCGCTCCAGCATCGCCTCGGGCTCGAGGTTGCGCTCGGCAGCCAGTTCGCCCAGCCCCAGCTGTTCTTCGCCGAAGAGGCCGAAGTAGTGGACGACAGCCTCCTCGTCCTCTGCCTCGAGCAGATGGAGCAGGTGTTCCATATAGTGCTCCGTCTTGTCCGATACGGTCTCGGGCTGCATCCCCATCTTGACGAGGAACGTCCGCAGCTCTCGTGTCAGTTGGTCCATCGCTTAGCGGTTGGCATACATCTGCTCGTAATATTTCTCGTAGTCGCCGCTGGTGATGTTGTCCAGCCACTCTTGATGGTCCAGATACCAGCGCACGGTCTTCTCGATGCCCTCCTCAAACTGGAGACTGGGCTCCCAGCCCAGCTCGCGCTGCAGCTTGCTGGAGTCGATGGCATAGCGCAGGTCGTGGCCGGCACGGTCGGTGACGAAGGTTATCAGGTCCTCGTCAGCCCCCTCGGGACGGCCCAGCAGGCGGTCTACGGTCTTGATGACCACCCGGATGATGTCGATGTTCTTCCACTCGTTGAAGCCGCCGATGTTGTAGGTCTCGGCCGTCTTTCCCTCGTGGAAGATGAGGTCGATGGCACGGGCGTGGTCCTCGACGAACAGCCAGTCGCGCACGTTCTCGCCCTTGCCATAGACCGGCAGCGGCTTGCGGTTGCGGATATTGTTGATGAAGAGCGGGATGAGCTTCTCGGGAAACTGGTAAGGTCCATAGTTGTTCGAGCAGTTGGTCACGACGACGGGCATCCCGTAGGTATCGTGGAAGGCGCGCACAAAGTGGTCGCTCGATGCCTTCGAGGCCGAATAGGGAGAGTGAGGATTGTACTTCGTGGTCTCGAGGAAGAACTGGTCGCCGTAGGCCAAGTGGTGCTCCGAGCTGCTGGCCGTGGTGGTGAAGGGCGGCTCGATGCCCTCGGGATGCGTCAGTTCCAGTGCGCCGTACACCTCGTCGGTAGAGATGTGGTAGAAGCGCTTGCCCTCATACTTCTCCGGCAGACTCTCCCAGTAGAGCTTGGCAGCCTGCAGCAGGCTGAGCGTACCCATCACGTTGGTGCGGGCAAAGGTGAAGGGGTCTTTAATCGAGCGGTCCACGTGGCTCTCGGCCGCGAGGTGGATGATGCCGTCCACTTTCTTGTCCTGCATCAGCTGATAGAAGGCGTCAAAGTCGCAGATGTCCATCTTGACGAACTCATAGTTGGGCTTCTGCTCAACGTCCTTCAGGTTGGCCAGATTGCCCGCATAGGTCAGCTTGTCCAGATTGATGATGTGATACTCGGGATACTTGTTCACGAACAGGCGCACCACGTGACTTCCTATGAAGCCTGCGCCACCTGTAATCACGATTGTACGTTTCATACTCAGTCTCTATTTTTTGTTGTTTCTTTCCTTATAATATTGTATACCGGTCATAATGGCGCCAAAGGCTACTGCCTCGAACGCGATGCCACCCCAGTCGATAGCTGAACCGGAAATCAGGTCGAGCAGCACGTAGATAACGGCAAAGAACAATGCCGTCGACACTGCCATTACGGTGTATCTATACATTGGCTCCTAATGTTATAACGTCGCAATCACTCATTTTATTGCCGTCGATGGTCAGTCTTACCAACGTCCGTTCCTTCTGCCACCCCTGAATGCCGGCTGCACCGGGGTTGATGTGCAGCAGGCGGAGCGTACGGTCGTACTGCACTTTCAGTATGTGCGAATGGCCGCTGATGAACAGTTGAGGCGGCGAGGCATATATCTTGCCGCGTATGGAGGCATCGTAGTTGCCGGGATAGCCGCCGATGTGCTTCATCAGCACTTCCACGTCCTCACACTTCCACCGCAGTATCTCGGGGAACATACGCCGCAGGTCGCCGCCGTCGCAGTTGCCGCAGACGGCACGCAGCGGGCGGAAGTCGGCCAGCCGCTCGGCCAGCTCGACGGAGCAGATGTCGCCCGCGTGCCATATCTCGTCGCACTCCTCGAAGTAGGTCAGGTACTTATCGTCCCAGTAGGAATGCGTGTCGCTGAGGATTCCGATACGTTTCATAGGCCAAAGCGTTTGCGGATAAAGTCGGCCACAAACTGCTCCGTGGCCTGCAGTCCCAGTATCGACGAGTCTACACAGAGGTCGTAGCTGCTGGCGTGCCCCCACTTCTTGCCCGTATAGTAGTTGTAGTAGGCAGCCCGCTGGCTCTCGCGCTGCTCTATATACTTGCGGGCGGCAGCACGGTCAATCTTCTGCTTGTTCATTATCTGCTCAATGCGGTGGTCCATCGACGCCGTGATGAACACGTTGACCACGTCTTTCCGCTCGCGCAGGATATAGTCGGCACAGCGCCCCACGAACACACAGCTGTCTGCCTCGGCAGCCTTCAAGATGGCATCGCTCTGGAACTTGAACAGATTCTCCTGCGAGAACTTGTTCGCATAGAGGCTGTTGTCGCCCACCGGAGGCGTGTGCAGATGGAACAGCGACCGCAGGAAGCCGCGCTGCTCGTCGTTCTGCTCAAAGAACTTCTCGCTGAATCCGCTTTCCTTTGCAGCCAGATTCAGCAGTTCGCGGTCGTAGTATTTGCAGCCGAAGTCCAGTGCCAGCATTCGGCCGATGTCGTGTCCGCCGGAGCCCAACTGGCGGCCTACGTTGATGATGATATGTTTCTTGTCCATAATCTTTAGGAGTGTAGGAGTGACAGGAGTGTAGGAGTGATTGAAGTGATTGGAGTGTAGGAGTGATTGGAGTGTCGGAGTGTTGGAGTGATAGGGGTTCAGGAGCTCGGGAATTCAGAAGTCCGAGAGTTCTGAGTGGCCTCTGCGCTCCTCTTGAACTTGCGGATATACCATAGCAGGAGAGGGATGGTCATTGCAAACGAACCGAAGTCGCTTGCCGGCATTGCATACCAGACGCCATCCAACTGCCAGAAGCGAGGCAGCACATAGGCCAGCGGCAGCAGCAGCAACAGCTGGCGCGAGAGCGAGAGGAAAATGCTCACCTTCACCTTACCGATGCTCTGGAAGAAGTTGGTGATGGTGGCCTGCGCCCCCACGACGAAGAACACCAACATCACGATGCGAATACCGTTAGCCGACAAGTCGAGCAGCGTGGGGTCGGAGGTGAAGATGCGTGCTATCTCGCGCGGGAAGAGCATCGACAGCAACCAGCCTACCAGCAGGATGGAGGTAGAGGCGCCGATGGCCAGCCACAGGCAGCGCATCATACGGTCCAGCTTCTGCGCACCGTAGTTATAGCCCACGATGGGCTGCATTCCCTGTGTGATGCCGATGACGAACATAAAGAACACCATCGCCACCGAGTTGGCTATCGAGTAGGCACCCACGGCCATATCGCCGCCGTAGTGCACAAACTGGTTGTTCATAAAGATGACGATGACGCAGGCCGTGAAGTTCATCAGGAAGGGAGAGATGCCGATGGCCGTGATGTTGCGCACGAGGTCGGCCCTCAGGCGGTAGATGCCGCGTTTCAGGTGCAGCAGCTCGCGCTTGTCGGAGAAGAGCCACATCTGCCAGCACAGGGCCAGCGACTGCGAGGTGATGGTGGCCAGTGCTGCGCCACGGATGCCCCAGCGGAACCACCAGACAAAGGCGACGACCAGCGCGATGTTGCAGCCCACGGTGAAGAGCGTGGCATACATCGCGTGGCGCGGCTTGCCGGCCGCACGCAGCACGGCGTTCATACCGAAGTACATATGCGTCACCATATTGCCCAGCAGGATGACCGTCATAAACTCGCGGGCATAGGGCAGCGTCACGTCGCTGGCACCGAAGAAGCGCAGAATGGGGTCGAGGAACAGAAGGCACACTGCCATAAACACGAAACCCACGATGAGATTGAGCGTCACGGTGTTGCCCAGCAGCTGCTCGGCAGTGCGATAGTCGCGCTGTCCCAGCTTCACCGAGATGCACGTCGAGGCACCCACGCCCACGGCAGCCCCAAAGGCACCACTCAGGTTCATAAAGGGAAACGTAATGCCCAGTCCGGCAATCGCCTCCGGTCCTACCACCTGCCCGATGAAAGCACGGTCGATGATGTTATACAGACTCGAGGCGGTCATCGCCACGATGGCCGGCAGGGCATACTGCGTCAGCAACTGTCCCACGGGCTTGGTGCCCAGCTCGAGTGTAGCTTGCTTATTATCCATTGACATCTTTTTTATTCTTAGTGCAAAGGTACGGCAATTCCATCGAACGGCCAAAGGTTTTAATGTTTATTAGGGAATTGTCCGAAGCCCATCGGGAGCGTGAGGCGGCGGTAAATTCTCGCGAGAATTTTCAGAATTTTCGCGAGAATTCCCAAGATTCTCGCGAGAATTTCATTTCGTCCCACTGTCCGCACCCCGTCGCGGAGCATCGTCCATTACAAAAAATCGCCCTGCGAATGTTGGCAGTTCGGCCAAATTGATTACCTTTGCATTTCGGAAATCAACATTATTACCTAAAAAGATATGCTACGCACACTCTTCGCCACGCTACTGCTGCTGGCCACCGCCACGGTCGCCACAGCCCGCAGGCCAGCTATGCAGGCCGCTCCCGCCGAGAAAGGAGAACAGGCCCACATCTACCGGTTCTATCTGAAAGACAAGCACAACACGCCCTACTCCATCGCCCATCCGGGGCGTTTCCTGACGCGCAAGTCCATTGAGCGCCGACAGCGGCAAAACCTGCCCGTCGACTCCACCGACCTGCCCGTCAACCCGAAGTACGTGAAGCAGTTCGAACGTCGCGGCGTCGTGGTGGTAGGCACCAGCCGCTGGCAGAACACGGTGCTGGTCTACGTGCGCGACACGGCTGCGCTGGAGCCGCTGAAGCAGCTGGACTGCGTCAGCCGGTGGAAGCACGTGTGGAGCACGCCCGAGCGCATTGACGAGTACCCCAAGCGGATGGAGTATCACGAGCGGTTCAACGACTGGGACTCGCTGCCGTCGTCGACCTATGGCCGCGCCCGCGACCAGATTCTCACGCTGGGCGGCGAGCGACTGCACAACATCGGAATGCGCGGCAAGGGAATGACCATCGCCGTGATTGACGGCGGATTCAACAATGTAGACCGCATCCCAGCTTTCCAGCAAATCGACATCCGCGGCTCGCGCGACTTCGTCTATCCGGGCTCGCCCAGCATCTTTGCCGAGGGCGACCACGGCACACGGGTACTCTCGGCACTGGCCATCAACCAGCCTTATATCTTCGTGGGTACGGCGCCCGAAGCCAGCTACTGGCTGCTGCGCAGCGAAGACGGACAGTCGGAGCAGGAGGTTGAAGAGGACTACTGGACCTTTGCCGCCGAGTTTGCCGACTCGGTGGGTGCCGACATCATCAGCAGTTCGCTGGGCTACAACGAGTTCGACGACCGCTCGACCAGCCACCGGCTGTGGCAGCTCGACGGCCACGCCACCTACATCAGCCACTCGGCCTCGCTGCTGGCCGCGAAGGGCATCATCCTCGTATGCTCAGCCGGCAACTCGGGGATGGGACAATGGAAGAAGCTCACTTCACCGGCCGATGCCGACCGGTGTATCACCGTAGGCGCACTGACCCCCGACCTCAACAACGCGCCATTCAGCTCCATAGGTCCCACGCAGGACGGCCGCGTCAAGCCCGACGTAATGGCCATCGGCAGTCCTGCCTCGGTGGTCAACGGGCGGGGAATGATTTCGCAGGATATGGGCACCTCGTTCTCCACACCCATCGTATGCGGGCTGGTGGCCTGTCTGTGGCAGGCTCTCCACACGAAGACGGCCGACGAGATAATGGAACTGATTCGCCAGAGCGGCTCCAACTACGTTCACCCCGACAACATCTTCGGCTACGGCATCCCCGACTTCTGGAAAGCGTATGAGCAAGGGAACCTCCCCTAACCCCTCCTAAGGAGGGGGATGACTTCCACCTAATCTTTCAAAAGGAGGGGGAGGACCTCCCCTAACCCCTCCAAAGGAGGGGGATGAACCTCCCCTAACCCCTCCTAAGGAGGGGGAACTGATATTCTATTGACTAAGCAATGAAGCAATGAAGTACAATACGACATACGGCAAACCAAGCACCCCTCCTTTGGAGGGGAAGGGGGAGGTCTTTTCGATGCGCCAGCTGAACCTGATGGTGCGCGATGCCGTAGAGATGCACCTGCCCGACGAATACTGGGTGGAGGCCGAACTGGCGGAATGCCGTGAGAGCCGCGGCCACTGCTATATGGAGCTGGTGGAGAACGACGAGCGCACCAAGACGCCGGTGGCACGGGCCTCGGCCAAATGCTGGCGGCAGACGTGGGCGGTGATAGAGCCGCATTTCGTCCGCGTCACGGGACAGCCGTTGCACGCTGGGATGAAGGTGCTACTGCGCGTCTACGCCCAGTACCACGAGGCCTACGGGTTCTCGTGGATTGTCACCGACATCGACCCCACATTCACCATCGGCGACCTCGCCCGGCGCCGGGCCGAAATCATAGCCCAGCTCAAGCAGGAGGGCGTGTTCGACTTGCAGAAAGGGCTCCGACTGCCCGTATTCTGCCAGCGCATTGCCATCATCTCTTCTGCGACGGCTGCCGGCTACGGCGACTTCTGCCGCCAGCTGGAAGAAAACGACTATGGCTTCGTTTTTCATACCGAGCTCTTCAACGCCACGATGCAGGGCGAACAGACCGAACAGAGCATCATCAATGCACTGAATGAGATTTATGCGAAGTCCGCCGCCCGCCCTTCACCCTCCGCCCTCCACGAGGCCCCATCCGCCCTCCCCGAGCCCCCCTTCGACTGCGTGGTCATCATCAGGGGAGGAGGGGCGACAGCCGATATGAGCGGCTTCGACACGCTGCTGCTGGCAGAGAACGTGGCACAGTTTCCGCTGCCCATCATCACCGGCATCGGCCACGACCGCGACGAGTGCATCCTCGATATGGTCAGCCACCGCCGCGTCAAGACACCGACGGCAGCGGCGGCCCTGCTCATTGAGCATCTGGGCACCACCTACCACCAGCTGGAGACGGCCCGCCAACGCATCGCAACGGCCGCCCAGCACCAGTTGGCCGACAGCCAAGCAGCACTGACGACACTGGCACAGCGCATCCCCATCCTGTTCAAACTGGTGAAGACCCGCGAGGACAACCGACTGGATCGCAGCGGCGAGCGCATCCGCCAAGCCATAGAGCGGCAGCTGACAGCCAACCGCCACCGCCTCGCACTGGCCGAAGAGCGCATCCGCCTGCTCGACCCACAGCTGCTACTGGCACGAGGATACAGCATCACCCTGCTCAACGGCCACGCACTGACCGACGCCACGCAGGCTCACGCCGGCGACGAGATAGAGACACGGCTGGCAAAGGGAACGCTGCACGCCGTCGTCAAATAACGCAACAATCACCGATAATACATACCACCCAGATGAAGACAACAGAAACCTACGAGCAGTCCCTGCAACGGCTGGACGACATCGTACAGAAAATGGAGCGCAACGAATACGGCATTGATGAACTGACTACACAGCTGAAAGAGGCGCAACGCCTCATCAAGCTGTGCAAAGACAAGCTCACCAAGACCGACGAAGAAATCAAAAAGATTCTCGAGAAGGACGAACTTTTCACCTAAACAGCGGCCTTTTTCAACTAAAATGCGTACCTTTGCATCACATTAATGAAATATAAAGACATAAAAACATAGACGTTATGAAAGATTTAGACTGGAAAAATCTGTCATTCGGATATATCCCGACTGACTACAACGTGCGCTGCTATTATCGCGACGGCAAATGGGGAGAGGTAGAAATATGCTCTGACGAATACCTGAAACTGCATATGGCCGCCACCAGCCTGCACTACGGACAGGAGGCCTTTGAGGGTCTGAAGGCCTACCGCTGCCCCGACGGGAAGGTGCGCGTGTTCCGCGTAGAAGACAACGCAGCACGCTTGCAGTCCACCTGCCGCGGCATCCTGATGCCCGAAGTGCCCACCGAGCTGTTCGTGGAGATGGTGAAGAAGGTGGTCAGACTGAATCAGGAATACATCCCGACCTACGAGAGCGGCGCCACGCTCTATATCCGTCCGCTGCTCATCGGCACCTCTGCGCAGGTAGGCGTGCACCCCGCTAAGGAATATCTCTTTATGATTTTCGTCACGCCCGTGGGTCCTTACTTCAAAGGCGGATTCTCCACGAATCCCTATGTCATCATCCGCGACTACGACCGCTCGGCTCCGCTGGGCACCGGAAAGTATAAAGTGGGCGGCAACTATGCGGCTTCGCTCTATGCCAACAACCTCGCCCACGAGAAAGGCTATGCCTGCGAGTTCTATCTGGACGCAAAGGAGAAGAAGTACATCGACGAGTGCGGTGCTGCCAACTTCTTCGGTATTAAGGACAATACCTACGTGACGCCGAAGTCGACCAGCATCCTGCCCAGCATCACCAACCGCTCGCTGATGCAGGTGGCTGAGGACTTGGGGATGAAGGTGGAGCGTCGGCAGATTCCCGAAGAGGAGCTGGAGACGTTTGAAGAGGCCGGTGCCTGCGGCACGGCAGCCGTCATCAGCCCCATCTCGTATATCGACGACCTCGACAACAACAAGCGTTACACCTTCTCGAAGGACGGCCAGCCCGGCCCCATCTCGCGCAAGCTGTACGACACGCTGCGCGCCATTCAGTACGGAGAAATAGAAGACAAGCACGGCTGGACCACGGTCGTCATTGAGTAAGAAACTTTTTAAACCACAACTGAATCGCATTTAGGAACAAAGAGACAATGGATACGATATCAAATTACAAGAACAGAGCCATTGAGAATCTGACTGGCAACTGGGACACGGCTGCCATCGTAACGCTGGTTTATTTCCTGATTATCATCATCCCCACCAAAATCCTCGAGAAAACCAGTGAAAATATGGGCAACATATGGTTGCTCATAGCACTCCCCATCGGATGGGGATTCACCGTGATGTTCCTCAGCTTCATTCGGGGCGAAGAACTTCAAATAGGCAAGATGTTCCTCTGCTTCATTCGGGGCGAAGAACTTCAAACAGGCAAGATGTTCGACGGAATAAAGAGCTACGGCCGTATCTTCCGTGCCTATCTGGCGATGTGTATTGCCATCTTCATTGGTAGCATCTTGCTCGTTGTCCCCGGAATCATCGCTTGGCTGATGTTTTCGCAGGTTCCCTATGTCCTGAAAGACGACCCAAAGATTGGTATATTTGATGCACTGCAAAAGAGCGCAAAGATGATGGATGGGCACAAGACGGACCTGTTCCTGCTGATTTTCAGCTTCATCGGCTGGTTCCTGCTGAGCATCCTCACGGCCGGCATCGGCTTCCTTTTCCTGTCGCCCTACTACGAAACCACGTGCGCCCACTTCTACGAGGACTTGAAGGCCGAGAAGAAAGTTGCCTAATCGTCACACGATGAGCAAAGGAAAACTGGCAAAGTTCGCTGATATGGCGACCTACAAGAACGTGTTCCAATACCCCTTTTCGGTAGTGGAACGCACGCCCTTTGAGCTGAAGGGACGCTGGCGCGAGCTGTACTTCCACAACCAGAACCCCATTGTGCTGGAGCTGGGATGCGGCAAGGGCGAATACACCGTAGGGCTGGCGCGGATGTTTCCCGACATCAACTTCATCGGCGTCGACATCAAGGGAGCCCGGATGTGGACGGGAGCCACGCAGGCACTCAGCGAGGGGCTGACAAACGCGGCCTTCCTGCGCACCAATATCGAGATTATCGACCGTTTCTTCAGCGAGGACGAGGTGCAGGAAATATGGCTCACGTTCAGCGACCCGCAGATGAAGAGCCCGCGCAAGCGGCTGAGCAGCACCAGCTTCCTGCAGCGTTACCGCCGCTTCCTCGCCAATGGGGGGACGGTGCATTTGAAGACTGACTCCAACTTCCTGTTCACCTACACCACCTGTCTGGTGGAACACAACCAGCTGCCCGTGCTTTTCCGCACCGAAGACCTCTACCACACCGAGGGGCTCGACTCGCAGACGCAGGCCATCCTCGGCATCCACACCTACTACGAACAGATGTGGATTGACCGCGGGCTGAACATCCGCTATATGAAGTTCCAGCTGCCGCGCGAGGGCGAGCTGCAAGAACCTGACGTGGAGATTCCGCTCGACGACTACCGATCCTACCGCCGCGACAAGCGCAGTCCGCTCGAGGCACGCAAGTGAGCCAGCCTACCAAACGTTAGGTAGGCGTATGTTAAAGAGTGCTATATCGGCCTTTATATCAGAAAGATGTGATAAATTTGCAAGCGAAATGAAGCGCAAGTTTATCACATTTTTTGTATCCGTCACGCTCGGAGCAGCGGCCGGCTACAGCCAGTCACTACCGGCCGACACGGCTCAAGTCATCCAGAAAGAAGAGAAGCTGGGCGGCGTGACCGTCACTTCGCGCACCACCACGCGGCGCATCGGCGGGGCAATGAACGGCCAGCTCATCACGCAGCAGGAGCTCTTCCGCGCCGCGTGCTGCAATCTGGGCGAGAGCTTCGCCACCAATCCGTCGGTCGACGTCAGCTACAGCGACGCCGCCACGGGTGCCAAGCAGATACGCTTGCTGGGACTGAGCGGTACGTACGTGCAGATGATGACCGAACAGCTGACCGACTTTCGCGGAGCGGCCCAGCCCTTTGCCCTCGACTACGTGCCCGGGCCTTTTATGAAGAGCATACAGGTGTCGAAGGGTACGGCCACAGTGAAGAACGGTGCCGAGTCGATTACCGGCCAAATCAACGTGGAATACAAGAAGCCCGACGACGCGCCGCAGCTGAACGTCAACCTCTATGGCGACACCAAGAGCCGCTACGAGGCCAATGCCGACGCCAACATCCACCTCAACAAGGACCTGAGCACCATCCTGCTGGCCCACTTCGAGAACGACTGGGGCAGCCACGACGACAATGGCGACGGCTTCACCGACCGTCCCAACCGCCGCCAAGGGCAACTGATGAACCGCTGGAAATACATCGGCAATGGCTATCTGATGCACGCCGGCTTCTCACTGCTGACGGAGAAGCGTGAGGGCGGACAGCTGGGCTCCCTCCACCATTCGCCCGCCGCCCTCAACAATACGCCCTCCACCCACCTGTCACCCTACACCATCCACCTCGCCACCGACCGTGCCAGCGCCTATATGAAGCACGCCTTCATACTGAATCCCGAGCAGCAGACCAACATCGCACTGATGGCCAACGCCTCCATCCACACCACGGATGCCGACTACGGAATGAAGCACTACGGCGTGAACAACAAGACGATGGCTGCCCAACTGATGTTCGAGTCGAACTTCACCCCGCTGCACAATCTGTCGGCGGGTGTCTCCTTTGACTATGACTACTTGAAATCCTCGTGGCGCGAGATGCGAGATGCAGGGAACGGCTCTACCGCAGAAATGGCCCTCGACCCACGCGACTCAGAGCGCACCGTCGGCGCCTACGCCCAGTACACCTACAACCTCAACGAGCGCGTGGTGGTGATGGCCGGCCTGCGGCTGGACCACAGCTCGCTCTACGACTGGTACCTCACGCCGCGCCTGCACCTGAAGTGGCAACCCATTGACCTCATCGGCCTGCGTGCCTCCGTAGGACGCGGCCTGCGCACGGTGCATCCACTGGCTGAGATGCACTATCTGCTGGGCTCCGGGCGCACCCTCGTCATCGACGAGCGGCAGCAGGAAGCCGCGTGGAACGCCGGACTGAGCGCCGCCCTCAACATTCCCGTCGGCGGAAAGACACTGAAGCTGAACGCCGACTACTATTACACCACCTTCCAGCGGCAGGCCATCGTCGACTACGAGAGCGACGCGAGCCTGATTCGCATCACGCCGCTCGACGGCCGTTCCTACTCCCATACGCTGCAAGTGGATGCCACCTACCCGCTGCTGCGCGGCTTCACGCTGACGGCGGCCTACCGTCTGAACGATGTCAAGCAGACCATTGCCGGCCGACTGATGGAGCGGCCGCTGACCAGCCGCTATAAGGGACTGCTCACCGCCAGCTACCGCACACCGCTGGAGCTGTGGCAGATTGACGCCACCCTGCAGCTCAACGGCGGCGGGCGCATCATCGGCGACGAGCGGTTCAGCGGCTACGAGCAGCTGTCGGCACAGGTGACACGCGAATTCCGTCACTTCGCCCTCTACGTGGGCGGCGAGAACCTGACGGGCTTCCGCCAGAAGAACCCCATCCGTGGAGCCGACAATCCCTACGACCGCCAGTTCGAGTCGACGCTCGTCTGGGGGCCTGTCCACGGCCGTATGTTCTACGCCGGCATCCGTCTGCACTTAGAGAAACTGACTAATTAAGACAAACTTGAAGGATATGAAACGAACATTAACCACAATGGCCGCCGCCCTGCTCATCACGCTGACGGCTGCCGCCCGCGACATCAAGACCGTCATCTTCACCACGCTGCCGCAGATGCACTGCGAGAACTGCGAGCTGAAGATTAAGAAGAACGTCCGCTTTGTGCGCGGCGTGAAGGAGATTCAGACCAACATTCCCGCACAGACCGTCACCGTCAAGTACGATGCCGACAAGACCACGCCTGCCCAGATAGAGGCCGGATTCAAGCGCATCGGCTACTCGGTCCGCCAGCTGCGCCCGGGCGAAAAGGTGCAACTGAACACCGACGAGGCGTGCCCTAATATGTAAAGTGGCGGTATCTATTCATCCAGACGTGCCATTCGGCAAGACCGAATGGCACGTCTTGTTTTTCTCCGCAGGCTGGGAAGTAACTCTCCGCGGCCTCGGGAGCGTCACTCCGCGGGCTGCGGAGCATCGCTCCCAAGCCTCCGGAGCGATGCTCCGAGGGCTCTGAAACAAATCGGCAGCGGTCAAGTGGCTATGGCGCGGCAGCCTCGGGAGCCACCGAAGCAGCCGCTTTTTCGGGCTTTTTCCTTTTTTTGCTCCCAATCGTTTGGCCGTTCCAGAATTTGTTTGTATCTTTGTCACCGACGTTGAGCTACGGCTCGCGGCAGACATTGTGGGAAAAAGTAGAGAAGCGTGTGCTTCGTCTTGTTGAGTGAAATCTGGAAAATTTCAAAAGGACACAAGATGGAATGCAGGGTTCTCACGCAATAGCGTGGGATGATTGTATGTCTATATCTTTGTCCATAGGTATTCCAGAACCTCACTCAAGAGATGTAGAAATGCGGTGGTTCTACGCCTTTTTTGTGTCAGTAATTATAATAATGTGTACCGATTGAGGCCTCCCCTCTTGTCAGAAAGCCAAAGAACGAACTAACAAATCTTAATTACTAACCAAACAAACTACAAATGAAAAAACTTCTATCAATCTTGACGTTGCTGCTATGTGTGGCAACGGGAGCGTGGGCGGATAACTACACGCATTTCATTTCATCAAACACAGAGGCAGGCTATTACACAGCCAGTTCCCCTTCACACGAATATGAGGACGGGGTTACTTGGACGTTCAGCCCCAAAGCCGCTGGTACTGCAAACGTAAATAGCTCGGCGAGCAAGTATCCCAAGACAACTTCCGCAACAACAATTACAATTTCCGGCATTTCAGGAACAGTTACAGAGATTAAAATTTATGGTGCAAAAGGCTCAAGTACAGATGTAATTCCGTCGTCTGTAAAGGTTGGAGGAACGGAATTCTCAACAACAGCGACCACTTTTATTGTAAAAGGTTCATTCAACGCACAATCGAATTACATCACTTATACTGGTACGGGAGTAGCTGGAGACATCGTTATTTCTTTGCCCGAATATAGCAACGGTATCTATTTTGAGGGCGTAGCTGTAACTTATACGCCTGTCGGTGGCAAGACCACACTCACGGGTTCGTGGTCGGATGCGGCACCTTCGTTTACAATTGGTGATGATGCAAATAGCTCTCTGCCTACATTCTCGGTGACGGGCGGTGCCACTTTGGATACTGACTACACCGTAGCTTATACGCTGGTATCTGGAACGCTTGCAACCGTGGATGCTTCTACAGGAATTACAGCCATCAACACCTCGGCAACAGGAACGGCCACAGTCCGTGCTACCGTAGCGCTGACGGCAACGGGTGAGGAAAGCTACACGTTGTCCACAACAACCTACGACTGCGTGATTACGGTGGAAGACGTGCCTACGCTTACGGCTGTGACCTCGAAGACTTGGGATTTCTCTACTTGGACTAAAGAAAAATACACAACTACACAAATCATTGACAATTTAGAGATTGTTGCTACTTCTGCCAAGAATATAGAAGTCGACGGAAACAGTAAGACGTTTGAGGGTGTAAGCTATACCCAGCGTATAAAACTTGGAGGAAGTGGAGCACCAGATGACCGTTGTCTGCATTTCAAAGTGAATGGCCCCTCATTGATTTCGGTTTATGGAATGTCTGGTAAAACAGGAGAAGACCGTCCACTTGGTATTACGGTCAATGAGACAGAGGAGCAAACGACTTTCTCGGGCGATGAAGTTAGAAAAGCGGTTTATATATACAAGGAGACTGGAACTGGCGTTGATGTCTATGTATACAGCAAATCTAGCGGTATCAACATCTATGGAATCAAAGTGGAGCCATTGCGTTCAATAACACTGAACAGTTCTGGCTATGCCACGTTTAGCTATGAGAAGCCCGTGCAGCTGATTAGCGATGACGCTACGGCCTATACGGCAGCACTCGACTTCGGTGCAGGCACCATTGACTGCACTGCCATTGAAGACAATAAAGTGCCTGCAGGCAATGGCGTACTGCTCTATGGCGGCAATGGCGCAACGGTTTATATCTCCGAGATTGCCAGTGCTCCTGCGCTCTCTTCCAACAACCTGCACGGCACGACGGATGCCAGTGGCAACCTCGTAGACAAAGGGGCTAACACGTATTATGTGCTGAGCGGCTCCACGTTTAAGAAGTATACGGGTACAGTCTTTGCCGCCAACAAAGCCTACTTCGAAGTGGCCGGCAGTGCGGTTCAGGCTCCAGAGCGATTCACCATCCAGTTCAACGACGACGTCGTGACGGGCATTCAGAACGTGACGGGCGACAGCCAGCCGCGGGTGCGCAAGTACCTGAAGGACGGCCGACTGGTGATTGAGAATGCCAATGGCGTGTTCACCCTGTCGGGCGCAAGAGTGAAATGACAGAAAGGATTAACCCATCAAAACGAACAGGAATTATGAAAAAGCAATATATGACTCCCACTACGGAGATGATAAAGATAAATACCCATTGCATCATTGCCAACAGTCTTCCGGGACTGGGATTTGACCCCAATGATGACAACTATATTGACGATCCCGAAGAGATGGAATAAGGGAACGGCAACGGAAAAGCGGTTTATTCATTTTACCGCGTAGTTAATTAGTATTTTGATATCCCCGGCTCGCGAGAGTCGGGGATATTTCTTTACTGGCCAGCACAAAACTTTTGGAGAATTCATCGGAAATATGTATCTTTGCATTATGAGCTTGACGAAGGACTATGCCGACACGATGACGGCGGAGCAGGCACGGACGTTCAAAGCGGACGTGCTGGGCATCGTGGGTCAGATTCCCTGCGGACGGGTGACCACCTATGGCCACATTGCGACACTGGCGGGATGGCCCAGCCACGCGCGGATGGTAGGTCGCACGCTGCGCTATGCGCCCGAGGCCGCAGAGCTGCCCTGCCACCGCGTGGTGAACGCCGTAGGCCGGACAGCACCGGGCTGGAGCCGCCAGCGCACGCTGCTCGAAGCCGAGGGCATCGCATTCCGCCCGAACGGCCACGTAGATATGGCGCGCCATCTGTGGGAGGCGCCGATGGACTTCGCGGAAGACTGAAACGCGGACGGAATGGCCGCAAGTATTTGGGCAAAGTCTTGGATTTTAGAAAGAAAAGCTGTAATTTTGCAACGCGAATAGGAACTAAAACAGAGTATCAGAATATGCAAGCGAACACGATGACACCTGCACAAAGAATGATTTTCGAGTCATTTGCCAGTGTACACGACGAGCAGGAACTGAGCGATCTGATGGAGACGCTACGCAACTTCTACGCCCAACGGCTGGAGGCAGAGTTGCTGCGTCTGTGGGACAACGGAACGCTTGACCAGCAGACCTTAGACACTATGCGCGGTGAGCATTTGCGCACACCATACAGGAAATAACGGCTAAGCTATGGAGAACTTGCGGATTGTTCTTGACACGAATTGCCTCTTGCAAATGCTTGGTGCAAAAAGCAAGTATCATTCGCTGTTTCTGAAATTCCTCCAAAACCGATACACACTATGCGTCTCTACGGAGATACTCTTTGAATATGAAGAGATTCTGCGCCATAAGGCATCGGCCGTGGCGGCCGACTTGTTTATGAAAGTTATTGCCCGTTCGGTCAACGTGGAGCGCAAAGACCCCTATTTTCACTTGAACATTATTAAGCAAGACGAAGACGATAACAAATTTGTCGATTGCGCATTTGTCTGTCAGGCGGACTTCATCGTAACCGACGACAATCACTTCATCGAAGCTGCCCAGTCGGAGTTCCCGCAATTCCGCATCGTAAAACTGGACGAATTCGCAGATATGATGACATAACCATAACAAGAAGACAATGACACTGTACCCCCAAATGATAATGGACGCCCTGCAGACGGTGACGTATGCGGGCACGAAGAAGAATCTGGTAGAGAGCGGAATGGTGGCCGACCAGCCCGCCGTGGCCCAGCGCGAGGACGGCAGTTGGAAAGTCAGCGTGGTGCTGGAGTTCCAGCGCGACACCGACCCGTTTCTTAAGTCGACGGTAAAGGCTGCCGAGGCTGCCATCAAGTACCACTGCGGCCGCGACATCGAAGTGGAAATCCAGACGGAGTTCAAGTCGAAGCCACGCCCCGAAGTGGGCAAGCTGCTGCCGCAGGTGAAGAATGTCATCGCCGTCAGCTCGGGCAAAGGCGGCGTGGGCAAGTCGACCGTCGCTGCCAATCTGGCCATTGCGCTGGCACGGCTGGGCTACAGCGTGGGACTGCTCGATGCCGACATCTTCGGCCCGTCGGTTCCCAAGATGTTCTGCGTGGAAGACGCCCGCCCCTACGCCGTCAACGTTGACGGGCGCGACCTCATTGAACCCATCGAGAAGTATGGCGTCAAGCTGCTCAGCATCGGCTTCTTCGTGTCGCCCGAGACGGCCACGCTGTGGCGCGGAGGAATGGCGTCGAACGCGCTGAAGCAGCTGATTGCCGATGCCGACTGGGGCGCGCTGGACTATCTCATCCTCGACACGCCACCGGGCACCAGCGATATCCACCTGACGCTGCTCCAGACGCTGGCCATCACGGGGGCTGTCATCGTCAGCACGCCGCAGCAAGTGGCACTGGCCGACGCGCGGAAAGGCATCGATATGTATCGCAACGAGAAAGTGAACGTGCCCATCCTCGGCCTCATCGAGAATATGGCGTGGTTCACGCCGGCCGAGCTGCCTCAGAACCGTTACTACCTCTTCGGACAGGAGGGATGCAAGCAGCTGGCCGAAGAGATGGACGTGCCGCTGCTGGCGCAGATTCCACTGGTACAGGGCATCTGTGAGAGCGGCGACGCGGGCGAGCCGGCAGCACTGAGCAGCGAGACGATGACGGGGCTGGCCTTCATCAATCTGGCACAGGCCGTAGTGACGGTGGTCAACCGCCGCAACCGCGAACTGCCCAAGACAGAGATTGTAGGGGTGAAGTAAAAAAGAAAGGACTATTCCTGCCCTTCTTCTTTCCGCTTCCTCGCCGCGCGGCGATGCTTCAGGTATTCCAAGCGCTCCAGCGCGTGGCGGCGCGACTGAATAATTTGATAGCGATACACGGCACAAGCCAAGAAGAAGTAGACGGCAGCCTGCACCCACAGCGCCCGATACTCCACGACGACATCGTGCAGCGTGGCACCCATTGAGTTCATTCTGACGAAGCCACGCACGCCGAATGTGGAGGGGAACAGCCACGAGATGCCCTGCCAGAAGCCGGGAATGCTGCTCTGGGGCCACGACACGCCCGAGAGGAACAGCAACGGGACGCTGACAAAGACCACAAGCAGCATCACATTCTCACGATAGCGCACCATACACGACACAGAGATGCCGAAGAACACGCAGGCCAGTAGGTAAGGCACCATCAGTCCCAGCAAATCGCGCCACTGGAAGATGGAGGTGAACCCAAACAGGCGGGGCACCACCATCGTCAGATAGGCTGCCATTACGGCATAAATCATCAGATAGCACATCGACTTTCCTATCACAATGCGAAACATTCCGTGGTAATGCTTCGTAATGGGCACCAAATCCTGATAACGATTCGACTCACGCGCCGTACCGGCAGAGAGGCCGATGCCAAGCACCAGCGTCTGCTGCAAGATGAGCATCAGCACACCGGGAATGATAAAGTTGCCATAGCCCATCGTGGGATTGAAGATGGGCACGTCGGCATAGTCGAGCGGCTGGGCGGTAATCTGCTCTTCACGGCGCGTATAGCTGCCCGAGAGCTGCGTCTGTATAGAGCTGTTCATTGCCTGCGTCACCAGCACGGCCGTCTGATAGGCGGCCTTATAGGCCAGCATCAGACTCATATCGCAATAGACGCTGACAGTGGTCTGCTGCCCACGGTTCAGCCGCGTCTGGAAGTCGGAAGGGATATAGTAGATGGCTTTCACCACCTGCTTGCTGACGAGCAACTGGGCTTCGTCGAGGTCGCTGGCGTAGCACTTGATCTGCACGTCGGGCGAGGCATCGCACTGGCGGGCAAAGCGGCGGCTCATCGCGCTGTGAGAGTCGTCGACCACGACGACCGGCACTTCGCGCACCACCTCGTTGTTGTAAATCCACGAATAGAGCAGCGGATAGACCAGCGGGACGATGATGAAGAAGATGAGCACACCCTCGTCGCGCACCGTCTGGCGCATCTCTTCGCGCCAGATGTAGCAGGCATCCTGAATGCCCTCTATGATTCTTTGCAGTAGGCTCTCGTTCTTCATCGGTCAGGGTATATATACATAGGTGAGCATTGCGTTCTTGATCTTGGCAAGCACCGTCAGCGGCAGCAGCGTGAAGGCCACGAGCGCGGCAATGTGGAACCACGCGTCAATCAGGGGGAAGCCGTTGAAGATGCCCACTTGATAGAACATATAGTACTGGCGCAGGGGGAACAGCCACGTCAGCGACTGCAGTGCGCCGTCCATTCCCATAGCAGGAAAAGCCGAGCCCACCATCGAGAAACTGAGCACGGCCCACAGCGAGCAGATGCTCATCGACATTCGGAGCGAGGGCATCAGCCCAAAGGCGAAGACGCCAAAGCCCTGAGACGAGCTGACCATCAGCAATGCCAGTGCCACAATGCGCAGCAAACCGCCGGGATGGGGGAAGTCGAGGATGCCATAGACATAGTAGGAATAGCCTATCGTCAGCGTAAAGAAGACGAGCCACTGGGGCAGCAGTTTGCCGACGAGTGCCACGGACATATTGTTGCCGGCCATCTCCATCCACTGCTTCGAGCGGTTGAACTTCATCTCCGTACCGATGGAATAGGCGGTAATCAGGAAGATGAAGAGCATCAGGACGCCGGGAATAAGCATCGTAGACAGGTAGATGTTATAGTTGGTCCACGGATTATTAATCTGGTGAAGGTCAATCTTGATGGGCTGCAGGAATGCCATAATCTGGCCGTCGGTGTAGCCCTTTGCCCGCATCGTGGCCCGCCCCACCGAGGCAGAGCCCAGCGTGGCAATGGTCTTCAGGTCGCGTGAAATCAAAGCACCGCCCGTCATCGACACCATTGAGTAGTAATACGATATCTTGGGCTGCCGGCTGGCCAGCAACGCGTCGGTGGTGCCACGCGGGATGTAGAGGAAAGCATAAATCTCGTTGCGCTGTATCGCTTCGCGGGCAGCATTCACCGTTGGATAGCGCGCCACGATATGGGAAGTCTGGAAAGCGTCCAGATTGCGCACGATGCTGCGCGAGGTACTCGTATTGTCGAGGTCAACGACACCGACGGGCAGCTCCGTAGGCACGCCCTCGCCCATCAGCGAGGTGAAAAAGAAGATGATGGCAACGGGAAACACCACCATACAGAACCAATATATCGTGTTCGCACGGATGATGCCACACTCGCGCAAGGCAATCTGTAGAATCTGGCGTAGCCGCTCCATTCGCAGTCTCTGATGCTAATCCTTAATGACCAACGACATTCCCGGGCGCAGTCCCTCGAGCTTCTCTACGGGCCGCGCCTTCACCTCAAAGGTCTTCAGGTCGTACTGCCCGTTGGCCTTCGTTGCCTTCCATACGGCATAGGAGCCCTCGTCCTTCAGTTGGTAGACCTTCATCTGCACCGTCTTGTTGAATGCCGGGACGAAGGCCTCGAACGTCTTGCCCACGGCCAGCCCGTTCAGTTGGTCCTCGCGCACATTGAAGGTGCCCCACATATCGCTCATCACCGAGATGGTCATAATGGGCGAGCCAGTGCCCACCAGCTCTCCCACCTTCGGGTAGATGTCACTCACCTCGCCCTCCATCTGGGCTATCTGGACAGTCTCGCTGATATACGAGTTCACTTCCTGCACGGCACCGCGGGCACGATTGACCTGTGCCGCAGCTGCCTGTTTCTCTTCGCGACGGGCTCCGTTGCGTGCCAGATCATACTGACTCTTGGCTGCTTTCATCTGAGCCTCCATCGCCTTATAGTTGGCCAGTGCCTCGTCGCGTTTCTGTGCACTCATCACGCCCTCTTGGAACAGGCGCTCCACACGCTTATACGACTTCTCGGCGATGTCCAGCCCGGCCAATGCCTGCTGGTAGACTTGATAGGCACCGTTAATCTGTTCTTGGCGCGCGCCGTTCTGGGCCATCTGCTCCATTGCCGAAGCGGCACTCTCTGCGCTCTGCGCCTGCTCCATCCGCGCCCGCACTTCGGGGGCATCGAGGATGGCCAGCGTGTCGCCCACTTTCACGTAGTCGCCTTCTTTGACCCGTATCTCCAGAATGCGCCCGGGCACCTTCGACGATACGCGATACTCGCTCACTTCCACTTGGCCCTGTATCACCTCTGGATTGCGACCCAGCGCGAAGAAGCCTATCAATGCTACGATGGCCACTACGGCGGCAAAACCGATGATGGCAAGCAGGATGTTGTTATGCTGTGACTTTGCTGACATAATATATAATTTCTTGATGAATGATTCTTCTTAATATTGCAGTACGCCCAACGAGCGCTGCAAGTTGACCTGACTGAGCCGCACGTCGATTTCGGCATCAATCATCTGCGACTGCGCCTGCAGCCAAGCCGTCTGGGCCTCCATCACCGTGGTCGACTGGATGACGCCCTCGCTGAATCCCAGATTGGCCGTGCGCAGATTCTCGTCGGCGCGGCGCGTGCTGGCCTTCGCCAGTGCCAGTCGTTTGTTGGCCTCGGTCAGTTGGTGATTGCTCTGGCTCACCTGCAGCTCTATCTTCTCCTGTGCCTCGCTCAGCTCAAGAGTGGCAATGGCCGTGGCTCCCTTTGCCGCGCGCACCTTATAGCCCACGTCGCCCCAGTTCCAGACGGGCACCCGCACCATCACGCCGATGTTCCACACACCGGCGAACTTGTTCTGGAATCCATTGTAGACGTTGGGATTGGTGACGGCATAGCCACCGACGAGCGCTACCTGAGGCAGATTGCCCGCCCGCAAGAGGCTGGTGGCCTGCTTGCTCAGGTCTACGGTATTCTGCAGCATCTTCAGTTCTGGACGGTTGGCAATGGCATCTTCGGCGTTGCCCTGTGCCGTCAGGCTCACTTCCGAGAGGTTTTCGGCATCCTCGTCGGCCAGCGTCAGCTGCCCGTCGAGCGGCAGGCCGCACAGCTGAGCCAGATACATCTTAGCCAGCTGCAAGCCGTCGTCGACACGCGTCAGCGACATCTCGGCCTCGTTGACCTTCACCGATACGCTCAGCCCCTCGCTGCGCGTGGCCACTCCCTCGCGAATCATAGCCTGCACGTCGTCGTCGAGCTTCTGCACCAGCTTCAGATAGCTTTGCGCCAGCTTCTGCTTATGCTTCAGCGAGACTACTGTCCAGTAGGCCTGATCGATGTTGTAGAGCGTCGTCTGCCTCTTAGCCTCGGCCGAGTTCTCGGTCATCTGCTCACTGATGTCGGCCATACGGTTCATCGCCGTGATGCTGCCGCCCATATAGACCGGCTGTGTGACTACGACCGCACCGGCAAAAAGATGGTGGGTGTTGGTGTGGAAGGCATCGACGATGCCCTGCCCTACCGCATTCAGCCCCCCGGCCGCCTCGGTCAGCGGCGACGCCACAAGCTGCTGGATGCCCTCGGCCGTAACCCCGGCCTGCCCCAATGCCTGCAGCAGGTTGGCGGGCAGCGAGCCGAGCAGGTCGGTCACGTGGCTGCTGGCTCCTGCAACGGCATTCGTACCGAGGTTGGAGAGCGTCGACTTCTGGTCGTCGCTGAGCAGACTAATCTGGCGGCTGGTGTACTCGTAGCCGGCCAGTGCCGTGACGCGCGGCAGATACTTGGTGCGGGCCGAGCGGCGCAGATTGGCGGCCACGTCCTGCTTCACCCGCGCTACGGCAAGCTGCTTGTTGTTGCGCAGCGCCAGTGCCCGGCAACTGTCGAGCGAGAGCAGCCGCTGCGCCGCTACGGGCAGCATACCGCCGGCAAGCAGACAGATGGCAATGATTCTCTTCATACGCATTAAGCTATACGATATATATAATGGTTTGCAGATTCTTATTTCAATGCAAAGGTGCGCGAGCCTATCATCTGGCCGTCGGCAAAGATGCTGACGACGTAGTTGCCCGCGCTGAGGAACTGGTCTACCGTCCAGTACATCTGGACAGGCGTCTCCTCGCCGTTATACTCCACCGACTTCTTCATCGAGGCCGTCAGCTGGCGGTTCTCATAACTGAAGCTGCCGGCATTGCCCAGCGTCTCGCCTGCCGGCGAGGTGACGCGCACATAGAGCGTGCGCTCGCCGTTGGCGGCCGTCACGTTGCGGGCTATGACGAAAGAGACGCTGAGGGTCTTGCAGTCCTTCAGCTTCTTGGCAGCCTTCTGCCGCTTGTTGAGCGGTGTCAGCTGAATACCGGTAGCGTCCAGCTGGGCTGCGATGGCCACTTTCTGCGAGAGCGATTCCCGTTCGCTGCTGAGACCCTCTATCTGGCGGTTGCTCTCTGCCAGCTGACCGCGCATCTGGGTGTTCTCGGCCGTCAGGCTCTCGTTCAGCCGGTTGAGCGAGTCTATCTGCAACACGTAGCTGCGCAGCACCTCGCGCACGGTGGCGAGCTCGCGTTTCAGACGGGCTATCTCTCGCGCGTCCGTGCTCTTCACCTGCTTCAGTTCCTCAAGCAACTGCTGCGTGCGCAGCTGCTCGCGGCTCAGCTGGGCCACGATGGAGTCGTTGTTGATACGGGTCTTCATCTCGCTGTATTGACGGGCAAACTGCTGGTACTCGTTTTCCATCTCCAGCTTGTCCATTGCGGCCAGTTCCTGCATCTCCTGATTGGCCTGCCGCTGCTCGCGCAGACTAATGCCAAGCCACGCCAAACCGCCTACAAGCAGGGCGATGAGCACCAAGAGCGAAGCCAGAATCTTCTTGTTCATACCTTATATATTAATACATTTCAAAAGTGCTGCAAAGATAAACCATTTAGCCGAAACGGCAAAGAAAAAATTCTTAGCAAACCTTTAACAACTTTAAATTTAAGATAAATAGGGAAAAAATGAACAATTTTTATCATTTCGACACGGCCATTCCATCGCGAGAAGCGGCCTCGCCAATGCATCCGACACAATGGAGCGCGACGAAATTCTCGCGAGAATTTTCAGAATTTTCGCGAGAATTCCAAAAATTCTCGCGAGAATTTCTCCGTTCGCTTGGCACTTTCGACTATAATTACTATATTTGCGAGGTGAAACAACATCCATAACAGACCATCAAAGGCTATGAACAAGCAAAGTTTTCTGTATCGCGCATTCGACCTCTACTACGAGGGATTCAAGAATATGACGCTGGGCCGCACGCTGTGGACCATCATCCTCATCAAGCTGTTCATTATGTTTGCCATCCTCAAAGTATTCTTCTTCCCCAACTTCCTGAAGAAGCACGCCGAAAGCGGAGCGGAGCCCGACTACGTAGCCACGGAGATGATAGAACGGGCAACGACGCCATAAAAGGATGAAAAGACGGGCTGCCTGCCCCAAAAAACAATCGACAAACTCAAAATCCAGATTCAAATATGAACGATTTACTATTGAACATCGATGCCAGCGCCATCAACTGGGCGAGAGCGCAATTCGCGCTGACGGCAATCTACCACTGGCTGTTCGTGCCGCTGACGCTCGGACTGGCCGTGATTATGGGAATTATGGAGACGTGCTGGTATCGCACGCGCAACACGTTCTGGCGCGACGCGGCGCAGTTCTGGCAGAAGCTCTTCGGCATCAACTTCGCTATGGGTGTGGCCACGGGCATCATCCTCGAGTTTGAGTTCGGTACCAACTGGTCGAACTACTCGTGGTTCGTGGGCGACATCTTTGGCGCGCCGCTGGCCATCGAGGGCATCGTGGCCTTCTTTATGGAGTCTACGTTTGTGGCCGTGATGTACTTCGGATGGAAGAAAGTGTCGGCCGGATTCCACTTGGCCTCCACGTGGCTCACCGGCCTCGGTGCCACCATCTCGGCGTGGTGGATTCTGGTAGCCAACGCGTGGATGCAGTATCCCGTGGGCTGCACGTTCAACCCCGAGACGATGCGCAACGAGATGACGTCGTTTGCCGAAGTGGCCTTCTCGCCCTTCGCCATCGACAAGTTCTGCCACACGGTCATCTCTGCTTGGATTATCGGAGCCGTGTTCGTCGTGGCCGTGTCAAGCTGGTACCTGCTGAAGCGGCGCGAAGAGCGGCTGGCCGTGGAGAGCATCCGCATCGCTGCCATCGTGGGCCTCATTGCCTCCGTCGGCGCTGCCCTTACCGGCCATAAGTCGGGACAGAGCGTGGCACAGGTGCAGCCGATGAAGCTGGCCGCAATGGAAGCCCTCTACAACGGTGGCACCGAGCAAGGACTGACAGCCGTCGCTTGGGTCAACCCCTTTGTACAGCCCGACTACGAGAACCTGCAGGAGGCCCCGCTGAAAATCGATATGCCCTACGCCCTCTCCATAATGGCCACCAACGACCCGAATGGCTACGTACCGGGCATCAACGACATTCTGAACGGATATACCACGCCCGACGGCCACGTAGAGCCTTCGGTCGACGAAAAGATAGCGCGCGGCCGGAAAGCCATCAGCGCACTGGCCTCCTACCGACAGGCAAAGAAGGCGGGCGACAGTCTTGCTGCCGCGGCCGCACTGCCCACGCTGCGCGAGAATATGCCCTACTTCGGCTACGGATACGTGAAAGACAAGCACGACGTGGTGCCCTACGTGCCCATCAACTTCTGGGCATTCCGTATAATGGTAGGACTGGGCTGTCTCTTCATTCTCTTCTTCGGCGTGCTGGTGATTCTGGCCTTCAGGATTCCCGTCGTGTCAGTCACGCTGCGCCGGTTGCTGGCCACCTTCGGCCTACTGCCTGAGACCGAGGCCGACGCGCACACCATCACCGGACTGCCTGCTTGGCACTACTGGGCAGCCATCGCACTGGTTCCGCTGGCCTACATCGCCTCGGAGAGTGGATGGCTCGTGGCTGAGTTTGGCCGCCAGCCGTGGACTATACAGGATATGTTGCCCACGTGGGCAGCCGTCAGCGACATCAACGGCAGCTCCGTAGCCCTGACGTTCTTTATCTTCCTGTTCCTCTTCACGCTGATGCTCGGTGTGGAAATCAACATCCTGCTGAAGCAAATCAAGAAAGGACCGGAGTATTCTGAGAGTTAACTGTGAATGATTTGGAATTAAGAATAAGATAAAAGCTATGACATACGAATTTCTTCAGCACTACTGGTGGTTCTTGGTTTCACTGCTGGGTGCATTGTTAGTATTCCTGATGTTTGTACAGGGCGCCAACTCGCTGCTGGGCTCACTGGGCGGCAACGAAGAGGGGCGGCGAATGGTCATCAACTCCACGGGGCGCAAGTGGGAACTGACGTTCACCACGCTCGTCACCTTCGGCGGCGCTTTCTTCGCCTCGTTCCCGCTGTTCTACAGCACCAGCTTCGGCGGAGCCTACTGGCTGTGGATGATTATCCTGTTCACCTTTGTGCTTCAGGCCGTCAGCTATGAGTTCCAAAACAAGCTCGGCAACTTCCTCGGCCCGAAGACTTTCCAGCTGTTCCTCATCATCAACGGTCTCGCCGGGCCGTTGCTCTTGGGCGGAGCTGTGGCAACCTTTTTCGAGGGGAGTAACTTCATCGTGACGAAAGAGAACCTGATTGATGCCCAGTCGTTCACGCCCGTCATCAGCCGCTGGGCCAATGCTTCGCACGGACTGGATGCCCTGCTCAACCCGTGGGTGCTGGTGTTTGGCTTTGCCGTGGTTTTTCTGGCTCGCACGCTGGGAATCCTCTATGTACTGAACAACGTGAACGATGCCGACATCCGCGCCCGTGGCAGGGCACGGCTTGCTGGCAGTGCCGTAACCTTCGTCATCCTCTTTGTGGCCTATCTGGTTCACCTGCTGGTGAAAGACGGCTTTGCCGTAGACCCGGCCACAGGCGCCATCGTGATGGAACCGATGAAGTATCTGCACAATTTCCTCGCAATGTGGTACCTGCTCGTGTTGCTGCTCGTCGGTGTAGTGCTGGTGCTCTACGGCATTGGGCGCACGCTCACCGCTAAAGACTATATCTATGGCATCTGGCCCGCAGGCATCGGCGTGGTGCTCACGGTGCTGGCACTGCTTGTCAGCGTGGGCTGGAACAACACTGCCTACTATCCCTCTACGGCCGACTTGCAGTCATCGCTCACACTGGCCAACTCCTGCTCCAGCGAGTTCACGTTGCGCACGATGGCCGTTGTCAGTCTGCTCATCCCCTTCGTTCTGGCCTACATCGTCTATGCGTGGCGCTCACTCGACCGCAAGAAGATTGACCGACAAGAAATGACTGAGGGAGAAACGTACTGAATCTCTCTAATTGAGAATTGAGAATTGTCTTAATTGAGAATTGACAATTGAAAATGGAGAATTATGATTTGCTCATACGCTTGAGGTAATCATAATTCTCCATTCCTAATTCTCAATTCTCAATTCGAGAAGTTCTCCATTTTCAATTATCAATTCTCAATTCAAGAAGTTCTCAATTCGAGAAGTTCGCAATTCTCACATTTAAAAAAGCTCGTCGCCCACCGGCTGTTCCTGCTCTTCAACAATGGGACGCGGTTTAGGCGGATTCTTCAAGTGGCCCTGCTGGTCGAACAGACCATAGGTGGTGCGCAGCACGATGAACTCCGTACGGCGGTTCAGCTGGTTGCATATCTCCTGCTCCTCGGGCTTCAGCTTGAGGACAAACTCCTCCGTCAATATGTCACCCTCTTTCAGGAATGGATACTGCTCCGTCAGCTTGCGGCGGATGGTCTTCGGTTTCTCCTTACCATAGCCCACGGGCGACAGGCGTTCCTTCTCTATTCCCTTTTCTATCAGATAGGCCACCACGGCCTCAGCCCTGCGCTGTGCCAGCCGTTTGTTGTACTCGGCCGAGCCTTTATAGTCGCAGTGGGCACTCAGCTCAATGGTCACGTTGGGATTCTCTTTGAGCAGCTCTACCAGCTCGTCGAGAGCCACGGTTGACTCTGGGCGCAACGTGGCACGGTCGAAGTCGTAGAAAATATTGTCAATCAATACAGGAGCCGTGATGCTGGCCAGCGGGAATTGCAGCACATACTCGGTCGACTCTGTGACAGGCTCCACGCGCAACTGCTCCTGATGGTTAAGGAAGCCTTTGCACGAAGCCATCAGCACATAGTCTACGCCGGGCTTGATTTCCTGCGTGAACGAGCCGTCGCCGCGCACGCTCAGCTTCAGATTGGTGCCGTCGTTGCCCACCATACGCACCACGGCCTGCGGCAGCTCATAGGCCTCCTGCTCGTACACCCAGCCTTTCACCGTCTGAACAATCTCGGGATTCTCGAACGAATAGATGTGGTCCCAGCCTTTCCCATCGCCACGGTTCGAGGCAAAGTAACCGCGGTTCAGGCGTCCCTCGAATGTCATTCCGAAGTCGTCACCCTGTGAGTTCAGCGGATAGCCGGGGTGCTCAATGCGCCATCCCGAACGCTGCGTGGTGTCGGGCTTGGCAATATAGATGTCCAGTCCACCCATTCCCTCGTGTCCGTTGCTCGAGAAATAAAGGTCGCCGTTGGGGCGGAACGTAGGGAACTCCTCGTCGCCCGGCGTATTGATGGCCGGTCCCAGATTCTCCACCGCCCCCACGCCCGACGACGTGAGCCGGGCACGCCAGAGGTCCAGACCGCCCAGTCCGCCCGGCATATCGCTGGTAAAATAGAGCCACTCGCCGTCGGGCGAGACAGCCGGATGGGCATAGCTCGAGAGTGTGTCGCGCGACAGTTTGAGCTCCGTAGGCTTTCCCCACGCGGCATCCGAGCGGCCACTCGTGGCTATCGTAGCAAAGCGGGGATAGTCGGGGTCGGTCAGGCACTGCGTCAGATACATCGTCCGCCCGTCGGGCGTGAACGAGCAGGCACCCTCATCCTGCTCCGAGTTCAGGCCGCTCTCTATGGTCTGCGGCTTCTGCCACTTGCCTTTCTCATCTTTTTGTGCATAGAAGATATCGGCATTCTTGGTTCCCGTAATGCCACTCAGCTCGTCGCCCTGCGCCTGATTGCGCGTCGACGTAAAGTAAAGTTGGTCGAATTGGTCGCCCGCCAGCATCGGACTGTAATCGGCGCGACGCGAGTTAAAGAAGTTCTCGCGGCGCACCGTATAGGCCGAGCCCTGCTGTTTCCATCCGGGAGCCTGCTGGGCTGAGCGAAGCCCTGTGCGCACCAGCCGCACGATGTCGGCCGACAAGTGATTGGCCAACGCCGAGTCGAGTGCCGTCTGGAAAGTCCGTGCCGCGTCCTTATAGTTGCCATTCTTCATCAACTGCTGGCCCAAGTACAGGTAAGTCAGCGAGTCTTGCTGCCGATAGCGTATGGCATTGTTGTAAGCAGCAATAGCCCGCTGAGTGTAGTTCAGCCGCCGGTAGCACTCAGCCATCTTCATTGCCCGCTGTCCGCGCAGTGTCCGTTCCTTTGCCGGTGTCTGCGAATAGGCTTTCTTGTATTGCACTGAGGCATCATAATACTCACCCAATGCAAAGAAGCGGTCGCCCTTCTTCACAGCCTGATCGGCACCGCAGCCCGCAAGCAGCAGTGCCCCCATCAGCAATAATATAGCACACAAAGACTGTCGCATACCTTATTATAACGCAACCCGCCGCCATTTATTGCTTTGGATGCGCACAAGTTTGGAATCCCTCAAAAGCACTGATTATTTTTCTTCGCCACCGAAGGGCTGGCGCCACGTGCAGCCATTGCGCCACTCGGAACAGCCGTAGGCGGTGCGGCCACGGATGATGTGGCCACGGCCACAGAGGGGGCAGGGCTGACCGACGATTGGAGCGGCCGCACCTTCCGCCTTCTCCGTCTGAGGAACGGGCTTTTGCTTCTTTGCGGCGGTCTTGCGGGGCTTCTTCGGCTTTTTCTCAACGGCAGGCTTTCCCGCTTTGGAGGCAGTTGAGGCGGCCTTTCCCCCTTCTGAGGCCTCCGGGGCAGTGCCGATGCGCCGGTTCGTGTTGTCGGCCATCACCTCGTTGACGATGTCGGTCACCTGCTGCTTCAGCTCGTTGATAAACTGCGAAGCGTCGTACTGCCGGTGCTCAATGTCACGCAGTTTCTTCTCCCAAATGCCGGTCAGTTCACAACTTTTGAGCAGTTCTTCGCGGATAAGGTCGATGAGCTCGATGCCCGTAGGCGTGGCGACAAGGCGCTTGCGCTCACGGCGGATATAGTGACGCTTGAAGAGTGTCTCGATGATACTGGCACGGCTCGACGGGCGACCGATGCCATTCTCCTTCATCGCGGCGCGCAACGTCTCGTCCTCGACAAACTTACCCGCCGTCTCCATTGCCCGCAGCAGCGTAGCCTCCGTGTAATAAGGCGGCGGCGTGGTCTGCTTCTCGGTCAGCGTGGGCGTATGGGGGCCGCTCTCGCCTTTGACGAAAGTGGGCAGGATTCGCTCTTCGTCTTCTTTTTTCTCGGAGAGCTCGGAGGACTCGGAGTTCTCAGAGTTCTCCGAGAGGCGAGGGAGGCCCGCGGGCTTCTCGCGCACGACGCGCCATCCGGGGTCGAGGATTTCCTTGCCCGTGGCCTTAAACTCCACCGCGTCTATCTCGCCCAGCACCGTGGTGGTGGAGAACTTGCAGTCGGGCAGGAAGACGCCGATGAAGCGACGGGCTATGAGATCGAACACGTTGCGCTCGGCATCGCTCAGACTCTGCGGCACGACGCCCGTGGGAATGATGGCGTGGTGGTCGGTCACCTTCGACGTGTCGAACACGCGTTTCGATTTCTTCAGCGGTTTCCCACCAATAGGGCGAATCAGTTCGGCATAGGGAGCCACGCCGCCGAAGCGCGTCTGGAAGAGGCCGTTCAGCGTCTGCGGGCACTTGGGGTAGATGTCGTCCGAGAGGTATTGCGTGTCCACGCGGGGATAGGTGGTGTACTTGCGTTCGTAGAGGGCTTGGATGAGATTGAGCGTCATCTCGGCCGAATAGCCGAACTTGCGGTTGCAGTCCACCTGCAGCGATGTCAGGTCGTAGAGCTGCGGCGGTGCTTCCGTGCCGCTCTTCTTCTGCACACTGGTGATGAGGAAAGGCTTGCCCTCGATGGTGGCAAAGGCCTGTTCGCCCTCCTCTTTAGAAGTAAAGCGGCCTTTGGTCGCGGTAAATGTGGTATCACGATAGATGGTGGAGAGCACCCAGTAAGGCTCGGGCTTGAAGTTGTCAATCTCTTTCTGGCGGTTCACGATGAGCGCCAGCGTGGGTGTCTGCACTCGTCCGATGCTGAGCACCTGACGGTTACGCCCATACTTCAGCGTGTAGAGGCGCGTGGCATTCATTCCCAGCAGCCAGTCGCCGATGGCGCGGCTCAGCCCGGCCATATAGAGCGGCTGATAGTCGGTCTGGTCTTTCAGCTTCGCGAATCCCTCGCGGATAGCTTCGTCGGTCATCGACGATATCCACAGCCGCTGCACGGGACAGGTTGCCCCGGCCTTCTGCATCACCCACCGCTGTATCAGCTCACCCTCCTGTCCGGCGTCGCCGCAGTTGACGATACCGTCGGCCGCCTGCATCAGCCGCTCGATGGTGGCAAATTGCTTCTTGATGCTGGGCTGGTCGATGAGCTTGATGCCGAAGCGCGGCGGAATCATCGGCAATGCCGTGAGGCTCCACGCGCGCCACATCGGCGTATAGTCGTGAGGTTCTTTCAGCGTGCACAGATGACCAAAGGTCCACGTCACCTGATAGCCATTGCCCTCCATATAGCCGTCATACTGGCGTGTGGCTCCGATGCTGCGGGCTATGTCCTTTGCCACGCTGGGTTTCTCTGCAATACATACTATCATAACGGCTGCAAAGGTACGGAAATTAATTGAAAACTTCTTCTAATTGAGAATTGAAAATTGCAGAATGGAGAATTATGATTTGCTCATACGCTTGAGGTAATCATAATTCTCCATTCTGCAATTTTCAATTCTCAATTAAGAGCGATTCCCAATTAAACACGTCAGTAGCCCAGTGCTTCGCCTACCAGCACGACGACGTGGCGACCGGCGGGATGGGAATTGCGCAGGAAGTGGACGTAGTTGCAGATGCTCTCGGGAGAGTTGCAGTTGTGGCAGAGGCCGTCTGTCTGGCAGGGCGTCTTGATGTCGAAGCGAGCCGCATTGATGGGGCTGGCCGTTGAGCGAGCCCGTTTCAGGGCAGCCTCCACATCCTGCGCCACCTTATTCAGTCCGACGACGAAGATGACGCGCCGCGGTCCGAAGGTGATGGCGGCCACACGGTTGCCATTGCCGTCGATATTGACCAGCACGCCGTCTTCCGACAGCGCATTGGTGCTGCTCAGATAGAAGTCGGCCCCAAACGCCGCCCGATAGATGGCCTGCGCCTCATCGCGGTCTTGGGCTTGGTCACGGTCCATCACGCGCAGCGTGCCGCGCTGGTGGAGTCGCTGCGTCAGTCCTATGTCGCGGATGGTCATCGAGCCACCCCACGTCACGCTGCTGCCATCGGGAATCAATGCATTCACCTGCTCCACGGCCTCAGCTGCCGTAGCGCAATAATAGGCTTCAAAGTGGCGGCGCTGCAGGTTCTTGATAAGCCGCTGTGCCAGCCGCTGGTTTCTCTTTTCAGTGGGTGTCATAAGTCTATAAGTATTTGGTTCAGTTTGCTTCATACCAAGCCTATCTGCTCACGGTTCAGCACCTCGCGGATGCCATAGAACAGCACGAGGAAGTAGACGACGACGACGGCGAGCAGATTGACGTGCAGCACGCTGCCTTCGGTAATCCAGCGTGTGGCCGCTGTCAGCATAGCCCCGACGGGCTGCCAGCCGCGCAGCACGACGAAGAGGACGAGGCCCAAAGTGAGGCATCCGGCAGTCCACAGGCGGGCCAGCCAGTTGACGCGCGACGGCAACCGCCGCATCACGCGATGCGAGAATCCGTCGTCAGCGATGGTCTGCTGAGCCGCGTCGGCAAAGAAACGAGCTATCAGCTGTTGTTCATTATCGGTCATATCCATTCTGCTTTAAGTAGTTGGTCAGTTTTTCTTTTCCCCGCGACAGATGCGACTTCACCGTGCCTTGTGGCATCTGCGTGATGCGGGCTATCTGGGCAATGTCGTAGCCGTCGACCAGTTGCAGGGTGATGCAGGTGCGCTCGGCCTCCTTCAGCTGCGCCAGTGCGGTGTACAGGTCCATCTGCAGCGCGCCCTGCTGGGTCGTTCGGGGCATCTCGGCAGCCGCTGGGAGCTGTTCCTCGGCGCCCTGCCTACTGCGCCGGCTCCTCGTATAGTCATAGAACACGTTGTAGGCAATGCGCATCAGCCACGTCTGGAAGCTGGAGAGCCCGCGGAAGCGCGCAATGTTCGTGTAGGCTTTGATGAAGGTATCCTGAGCCAAGTCGTCGGCCAGCTGTGCGTCTCCCAGCGTCTGATGCAGGAAGAAACGCCGCACGGGCGACTGATACTTGACGACAAGCTGGTCGAAAGCCCGCTTGTTGCCCGATACAGCCACCTGCGTGACGAGCGTGATGTCGCTGACGATGCCCATCCTCTCTCTGTCAATACGGCAGTGGTTTTTCGGGCATTATTACCCACAGAATCAAGTACACGAGGGCGCCACAGAAGGACGTGCAGAAGGTGAGCAGCACATAGGCGATTCGCACCAGCGTGATGTCGAAGCCAAAGTATTCTGCCAGCCCGGCACATACGCCGCCGAGCACACGGTCTTCGGAACGATACAGTATGTTAGTCATTGTCTTGTTCTTTATTGGTTGCTTGCGTGTCTGCATAGTCGTACTCCCCGCTGTCTGCAGTGGGTCGGCTCGCAGTCTTGGAGATTATCACGTTGCCCAGTCCCATACAGAGCACGAGCACACCGATGCCGATGCCGATGCTGCCGAGGAAATAGCGCAGGAAGAAGATGAGCCCGATGCCGAGGAACACCTGCTTGATGCCCTTACGGTAGGTCACGATGTCGCTCGGCACGGATTCGCGCAGCAATTGGTCGGGAATGGGCTGCCCGTTTTGCATTGCCATCTGGGCCAGTGCGATGCGCCGTTTGCGGTTCTTGTTGATAAAGTAGAACAGCGCAGCGATAATTACCAATGGCGAGATGACGAAGATGATGAGCATCACGCTGATGACAATGAGAATGCCCGTCAGGTTCTTGGCGCCAATGCCTAAGAAAGAGTCGTCCAGCGGAAGGCCCACACTGACCGAGTTGTCCGCGTCTTCCTGTTCCCAGCCGTCGTCCACGACTGCGCCGCTGACGGCCGCCGTAGTGTCAGAGTAGGCTTCCACTCCCTCCTGCCGCGCACTGTCGGTCAGCTCTTGCTGTGGGGTGTGGCGATGATGCTGTGCAGCGGCTCCGGCGTTCAGCGTCAGTGCCAGCAGCACTACGATTGATAGGATTACTTTCTTCATTTCCTTTCTTGTTTTGATTGGTTTGATTCATCTATTTGACGAATTCAAAGTCCCAATAGTTGCAAAATTACGAAATTATGTTGACGTAGCAAAGCATTTAGGGGCGATTTACGCTGGGAAGCGCCGCATTCTCCCGCCACCATCCGAAAAAATTACGCGCGAATTTCAGGAATCCACGCGTGGTTTTCCAGATTATTGTGTAATTTTGCAAGCAAATGAAGCATCTGCCAGAGGATTTTATTACACAGATGAGAGGGCTGCTGGGCGAACCGATGCTCAGAAGCTATCTGCAGGCCTTCGACGAGGAGACGCCCGTAAGCATCCGGCTGAACCCACAGAAGACGGTGGGAATGACGGTCTGCGACGGTGAGCGCGTGCCGTGGTGTGCAGACGGATGGTATCTGCCGCGGCGCCCCAACTTCACGTGCGACCCGTTGCTCCACGCCGGCTGCTACTACGTGCAGGAGGCTGGCTCTATGTTCCTGTGGCAAGCCCTCGGCCAGCACCTGCCCCAGCGGCCGGTGCGCGCACTCGACCTCTGCGCCGCGCCGGGCGGCAAGTCGACGCTACTGCGTACATTACTGCCCGAGGGCAGCACGCTCTATGCCAACGAGCCCGTGCACCAGCGTGCCAGCATTCTGGCAGAGAACGTTGAGAAGTGGGGATACAGCGACTGCTATGTCACCAACTGCTACCCGCGCGACTACCGAAAAGCCAAGATGCGCTTCGACGTGATTCTCTGCGACGTGCCCTGCTCGGGCGAGGGAATGTTCCGTAAGGACGAGGCCACCATCGGCGAGTGGAGCCCACAGAACGTGTCGCGCTGCAGCCAGCTACAGCGCGACATCGTCAGCGAGGCGTGGAGCTGTCTGGAGGAGGGCGGACTGCTGGTTTACAGCACCTGCACGTTCAACACGCAGGAAAACGAGGAGAACATCCGCTGGCTGCTCGACACCTACGATGCCACGGTGCTGCCCGTCAGCACAGAGGCCGAATGGCACATCACAGGCTCGCTGCTCAGCGGATTCACCGAGCCCGTCTACCGCTTCATCCCGGGCATTACGCGCAGCGAGGGCCTATTCCTCTGTGTGCTCCGTAAGGGCCGGCAGGAAGTTGTTTGCGCCACGGAAACAGGCCGTTTGCGCCACAGAAACAAGCCGTTTGCGCCACAGAAACAAGCTGTTTGCGTCACAGAAACAAAGCTGAGACACGTGGACGCGCCCGCCGTGGAGCTGACTTACGCCGAGGCAATGGCCTATCTGCGCCGCGAAGCACTGACGCTGCCGCCCGACACGCCGCGCGGACTGGTGGAGGTGAGGTTCCTCGGCCACGGACTGGGCACCGTGAAGAACATCGGCAACCGCGCCAACAACCTATACCCAAAGGAATGGCGCATCAAGACAACACATATACCCGAAGAATATGAAACAATACTTAGACCTGCTTAACCGCATCCTAACCGAAGGCACCCAGAAAGGCGACCGCACCGGAACGGGCACCGTCAGCGTGTTCGGACACCAGATGCGATTCAACTTGGACGACGGTTTCCCCCTGCTGACCACGAAGAAACTGCACCTGAAGTCAATCATCTACGAGCTGCTCTGGTTCCTGCGCGGCGACACCAACGTGCGCTGGCTGCAGGAGACCGGGGTGCGCATCTGGAACGAATGGGCCGACGAGAACGGCGAGCTGGGACCCGTCTACGGTCACCAGTGGCGCTCGTGGCCCGACTACGACGGGGGAACCATCGACCAGATACAGTACGTGCTCGACCAGATAAAGAACAATCCCAACTCGCGCCGGATGATTGTATCGGCGTGGAACGTGGCGGAGGTGAACCGAATGGCGCTGCCGCCCTGCCACACAATGTTCCAGTTCTACGTGGCCGACGGCCGGCTCTCGCTGCAGCTCTACCAGCGGAGTGCCGACACTTTCCTCGGCGTGCCGTTCAACATCGCCTCGTATGCGCTGCTGCTCCAGATGATGGCGCAGGTGACGGGACTGCAGGCAGGCGACTTCATCCACACCACGGGCGACACGCATCTGTACCTGAACCACATAGAGCAGGCCCGCCTGCAACTGACGCGCGAGCCGCGCCCACTGCCGAAGATGAAGCTCAACCCCGACGTGAAGTCCCTCTTCGACTTCCGCTACGAGGACTTCAGTCTCGAGGGCTACGACCCGCATCCTCATATTAAAGCAGAGGTGAGTGTATAAACAAAGACAGGAAGTATCCAAATGACAATATCTATCATTGCTGCCGTGGCCCGCAACCGCGCCATCGGCTATCAGAACCGGCTGCTGTACTGGCTGCCCAACGACTTAAAACGCTTTAAGGCACTGACTACGGGCCACACCATCATAATGGGGCGGAACACGTTCGAGAGCCTGCCAAAGGGTGCCCTGCCCAACCGCCGCAACGTGGTGCTGTCGCGCACGCTGCAGGAGCTGCCGGGCTGCGAGGTGTTCCCGTCGCTCGACGAGGCACTGAAGAGCTGCCGACCGGACGAGGAAGTCTACATCATCGGCGGTGCCCGTGTCTACGAGCAGGCCGTCGCCATTGCCGACCGGCTCTGCCTGACCGAGGTAGACGACACGCCCGCCGAGGCCGATGCCTTCTTCCCCGACTACAGCCAGTGGCACCCTGCGTGGCAGGAGGTGCACGCCTCCGACGAGCGGCACGCCTATCAATATACTTTCGTCGACTACGTCAGGGCATAAGAAAAGGCGGAGAATCAGTGTGATTCTCCGCCTTTTCTTGATGGTTACAGTCTCAGTCGTCATTATCGCTCAGCACCGAACCGTCTACGATGGGCAACTGGCGGTCGATGGCACTGTGGAACGAGATGAGCGTCTCGCTGCTCGACAGGCCAAGCGGCTGCAGTTTGTCGTGAATGATGTTGAGCAGATGATGGTTGTTTACTGCATAAATCTTGATAAACATATCAAAGTTTCCCGTGGTGTAGTGGCATTCCGTCACCTCAGGAATCCTCTTCAGCGCCTCTACCACCTGATCGAAGTCCTCCGGATTCTTCAGGTTCAAGCCGATGAAGGCACACGTTTCGTAGCCTATCTTCTCGGGATCGATGATGAACTGCGAACCTTTCAGTATGCCGAGGTTCGTCAACTTTTGAATGCGCTGATGGATGGCGGCACCGCTGACATTGCAGGCACGAGCCACCTCCAAGAATGGAATACGGGCATCTTCGGCGATGAGTCGCAGAATCTGCTTATCCAGTTTGTCGAGTCGTTGAGTTGCCATTTTAGTTTGCTTTTAATGCCGCAAAGATATAACAAAAATTCGACAATCGCAACGAATCGAAACAAAAATATCGTAAAATCAACGGATTTGACAGCATTATTCGGCCACTTTATTGGCAGAATAATTCACTTTGAGGGCGTTGGCCCGCACCAATGCCTGCTTCACGTCGTTGATGATGCCCATCCTCACATCGCGGTCGGCACGGATGCTGACGGTCAGCCTCGGCCGGTCTTCGGCCGGCATCTGCTCGCGAATGGCATTGATGGCCCGCTCTATCTGGTCAACACGCACTATCTGGTTGTTCAGCTGGATGAATGTCCCCTCGCCCATCTGCGACTTGTATGGCTCTGCCGCCCGCCCGATATAGATGTTTACCACGGTCGACTGGCGGGCCAGCTTCTCCACTTCTGTGCCCTGCGGCACCTGATAGTGCACGCGCAGATTGTCGTCGCGCATATGCGTGACAATCATAAAGAAGAAGAGCACGGTGAATATCAGGTCGGGCAGCGCGGCGGTGTTCAGCCCCGGCAGCTCGCGGCGCGTACGGCGGAAACGACTCATCGGCCACCTCCTTCCTGCGCCACGGGCAGCGACTCGCTGATGCGCTGTGGGTAATACTGCATTATGGACTGACGCTCCTCCTGCGTACACTGCTCATAGGGATAGCCGAACTTGCGCCGCGACAGCTCGTCGCGCAGATGGTGATAGGCCGCAATAATGCCGTTCTGCATCTCAAAATAAGCATTGTAAGAGGCGGCGCGGTCGGCCTCGATGCTGATGATATGCTTGTCGGTGACGGCGCAGCGACCGAGGAAGGGTATCTGCTTCAGCGTCTTCTCGGGCATCGCAGGGTCATTGTCCTCGTTGCGGACAAAAGTCTCCACACGGGCTTGCAGCTGACGGACATCCAGCGTCTCGTCGCCACAGGTGATGCGGTCGTCGGCACCGAGCCGCACGGTCAGTATGTTGCGCTGGTGAATGTCCTGCGTCTCCTCCATCTGCTCGGGTTCCTGCGGCGGCAACTGGCGCGGCAGTCCCTTATCGGTGTCCATCGACGAGGTGACGAGAAAGAAAATCAGCAACATAAAGGAGATGTCGGCTGTCGACGTGGTGTTGAGTGCCGGAACGTGGCGGCGTGGTCTGCGACGGAACATAGGCATCATCTCTTGGACTTCGGTTTCAGTCGGCGGCTGGCACCCGACGCACCGAACACGACAGCGGCTACGGCCAGCACGCCCAGCACGACGGACGAACAGAGGAGCATATCGGTAGCCTTCAGCCAGAAGGTGTCGGCATACTTATGCCCGTTGATGAGCAGCGGCTCCGACGAGCCAAGCAGGAATGTGACGACGAGCAGCAAGACCGTGAAGCCAAACATCATCCACGCAATGCGCCCCTCGGCAATCCCATTGGTCAGTCCGTCGCCCCGCTGCCGGCTGCGCACCGAGCGCACCAGCGAGACAACGACAGCGGCAATGGCGACGAAGAGCATCGCATACATTGCCCACAGCATCACGTCGGCTATCAGATAATACGCTCCGTCAGCCATTGTTGCGCAGTTTATACTTCATTATGGTGTCGAGCAGCGTGATGGTCGACTCTTCCATCTGCGACGTCAGGTGCTCAATCTTGGAAAGAATGTAGTTATAGAAGAACTGCAGCACGAGTGCCACGATGATACCGAAAATGGTCGTGATGAGCGCCACCTTCATTCCCGATGCCACGATAGTGGGACTGATGTCGCCCGCGCTCTGTATCTGGTCGAAAGCCATCACCATTCCAATCACCGTTCCGAGGAATCCCAGCGACGGCGCAGCGGCGATAAAGAACGTAATCCACGAGCAGCCCTTCTCCAGATTGGCTGCCTGCACCGAGCCGTAGCTGGTGATGGAACGCTCAATATTGTCTATCGACTCGCTGATGTGGAGCAGTCCCTGATAGCAGATGCTGGCCACGGGACCGCGCGTCTCGCGGCAGAGCGTCTTGGCACCCTCCACGTCGCCCGCCTCCACGCGTGCGTCAATGTCCTGCATCAGACGCTTGGCATTGATTTCCGACAACGACAGATAGATGATGCGCTCAATGCAGAAAGCCAGTCCAATGACCAGTGCCAGTGCCACGAGCGACATAAAACCGGCCGAGCCCTCCACGAACTTGGTCTTCAGTGCCCGATGGAATCCGCCTCCGCCGTCCTCAGTCGCCGCATCGTCGGCTCCCAGTTCGGCATCTACCAACGCCATAGCCGAGTCGCCCGTCTCTGCCTGTTGCATCGCTGTCTGTGTAGTGTCTTGCGCTTGTTTCTCCTGCGCCACAGCCATCGGTGTCAAGACAAACAAGCCCGTAATTGCCAAAAGTGCAATTAGTTTTTTCATCCTTTCAGTTCCAATAAAAATAAAGAATGCGGAGAGAACAGGATTCGAACCTGCGAACCAGTTTTGCCGGTTACACGCTTTCCAGGCGTGCCTCTTCAACCACTCGAGCACCTCTCCAGTTTGCATTTGCGCCTGCAAAATTATTGCTTTTCCCGCTATTTTCGGCCATTCTGCGCCAAAAGGTGGCGCAATTTAGGTTTCTTTAACGCATCAATGCCCGTCCGCTGCGACAATTTCGTGCGGGAATCTTATCCATTCATCCTCAGATGGCAAAGAGGCGACGGGCATTTGCCATTGTGGTGGCTGCCACTTCGTCGGGCGTCAGGCCATAGCTCGCGGCCATTTGCTGGATGACGTAGGTGATATACGCGCTCTCGTTGCGCTGGCCGCGCATCGGAACGGGAGCCATATAGGGGGCATCGGTCTCGAGCACAATGCGGCTCAGCGGGACAGCGGCGGGCAGCACCTCGGGCAGATGTGACTTCTTGAACGTGAACACACCGCCGATACCGAGCACGAATCCCTCGAACTCCAGCAGCTGGCGTGCCTCCTGCTCATTGCCCGTGAAGCAATGGAACACGCCACCGGGCAACTCGCGCGCGTACTTTTTTAATATACTCACCATCTCGTTCTGTGCCTTCCGGCAGTGAATCATCAGCGGCAGACGCGTCTCTACCGACCAGCGCACCTGCTCCTCGAAAGCCAGCAGCTGCTCAGCGGCAAACTCGCGGCTCCAATAGAAGTCGAGCCCCACCTCGCCGATGGCAACAGGGTTGGAGGCGAGGTAGCCTTTCATCTCGGCCAGCACTTGCTGCCAGTCGGCCCGCACCTCCTCGGGATGCAGTCCGACCATCGGGTAACAATAGCCGGAATAGTGGCGGCACACCTCGAGTACTGCAGTCACCGAAGGCAGGTCGATGGCTGGGACGAGGATGGCGGCACAGCCGGCCTCGCGGGCCCGCCGCACCACGTCGTCGCGGTCCTCGGCAAACTCGGGGCCGTCCAGATGGCAATGGGTGTCAATATAGCTGAGCATCGTCCTTAATCAGTATTCGCGTTTCATCATATCGGCCGTGAACGCCTGCAGGCTCTGCTTGCGCTCTTCGCTGACATTCACCTGAGCCAGCAGCTGCTTGCCAGCCTCGAAGTAGTGGTTGATTTTAGCCTCACAGAGCTGGCGAATGCCTATCTCGTCGTAGAGACGCGTGACGGCGGCCACCTTCTCGGCGCGGTCGAACGTTGCAGCACCAATCCACCGCTCCAGCTCGCGCCGCTGGCGGTCGTCGGCTCGCAGCAGGGCATTGATGAGCATATAGGTCTTCTTGTTCGACGTGATGTCGCCGCCGATGGCCTTGCCGAACACGGCGGGGTCGCCATAGACATCCAGCAGGTCGTCTTGCAGCTGGAAGGCAAGCCCGATCTGCTCGCCGAACCGATAGAGCCGGTCGGCATCTTCGGCCGGTGCATCGGCAAGAATGGCACCAATCTTCAGTGCACAGGCCAGCAGCACCGACGTCTTCAGCCGTATCATCTCGATGTATTCGTCCTCGGTCACGTCGTTGCGCTTCTCGAAAGTCATATCATACTCCTGCCCTTCGCCAATCTCCAAGGCCGTCTGGGTGAACAGGCTGAGGACGGCAGGCAGCTTCTCCGGCGGCACCTGCGCCATCCGCTGGTAGGCCAGCACGAGCATTGAATCGCCCGAGAGAATGGCTTTGTTGGCATCCCAACGCTTGTGCACCGTAGGCTGTCCGCGGCGCACGTCGGCATTGTCCATCAGGTCGTCGTGCAGCAGCGTGTAGTTGTGATACGTCTCCAGCGCGCACGCCGGCATCAGGATGTCTTGCGGGCGGTCCTTATAGAGGTTGTAGGCCAGCAGCATCAGTACGGGACGGATGCGCTTGCCGCCAATAGAGAGCACGTAGCGTATGGGTTCATAGAGCGACTGGGGACGGCGGTCGTAGGGCATACGGTCCAGACAGTCGTTGACCATTTGCAGGATTTCGTTCGGTTTCAGTAGCATATATCTGTTTTTAGAGTTTAATGTTTAATGCTGAGCGTTTACAGTTTGAACACGATGGGCACGCATATCTTGGTGCGGCAGGGCTGCCCGTTCTGCACGCCGGCTTTCCACTTGGGCATCTCGCCGAGCACGCGCAGGGCCTCGTTGTCCAGTTCGGGATGCAGCTTGCGGGTCAGGGCGATGCCCGTGATGCTGCCGTCTTTCTCTACGTAGAACTGCGCCACCACTTTTCCTTGAATGCGCCGCTGGCGGGCACCGGGCGGATATTGCAGGTTGCGCGTGAGCCACTTCATCAGCTCAACGGCACCGCCGGGAAACTGGGGCAGGTCTTCCACGACGCGGAAGCTCAGCGGGTTGTCGTCCATATCCACCCCCATCGGTGCCAGCGCTTCGGTCTTGCCGTCGTCGGCCAGCGGGGTGGCCAGCTGTCCGTCGCCGCTGTCGGCTGCCTCTTCCAGTCCGTCGTCTTCCACTTCTTCGGGTTTTGCCAGCTCCACGTTGTCGGCAATGACGCGCAGTTTCTCGGTCTTGGCGGGCTGCGGCTGCTCTTCCAGCTGGATGAGCCGTTCCACGTTCGACATCGGCACCATATCGCTCTCGCGCAGCATCTCGCTCAGGTCCAGCGGGTGGAAGTCGTCGTCGGCTTCGCCGTCGGTCCATTCCAGCGCGACGAAGAGCACAGCCAACACGAGGATGAGCCCCAAGAGAAACCCTGTGGTGCGCTGCTGCTCGATGTCGGCCTTTCTGGTCTTCTTTATCTCCATTGCCTATTGCAATAAAACGGAAGATATTCCGTTAATAATGATGCAAAGGTACGAATTAATTCATAATTCATACTTCATAATTCATAATTATTAAGTAACTTTGCCAAGAATTTTTAGATAAACGGATGAAAAGAGTTGTTTTTGCCCTGTTGCTGCTCCCGCTGGCCATCGGAAAAGCCGATGCGCAAGAGAGCAAGGAAGTCTACCAGTTCCTGCGTCTGCCCGTCAGTGCACACGCAGCAGCACTGGGTGGCGACAACATCAGCATCACCGACGACGATCCCACGCTCATATTCCATAACCCGGCACTCATCAGCAACGTGAGCGACCGCAGCATCAACCTGAACCTGATGACTTATATGGAAGGAGCCAAGACGGCCTCGGCATCGTTTGTCAAAGCGGCAGGAGAGCGCGGCACGTGGGGTGCCACAGCCCAGTATATGGACTACGGGACCATCAAGCAGACCACTGCCGACAACATCCAGTTGGGCACGGCATCGGCCAAGGACATCGCCCTGAGCGGCACGTATGCCTACCTGCTGAGCAACCGCATTGCCGGAGGCATCACGGCGCGCTTCATCTCGTCGTCTATCGCGGGCTACAACTCGCTGGCCGTGGCCTTCGACCTCGGCATCAACTACTACAACGAGGAGCACGAATGGAGCGTGTCGGCCGTGGCCAAGAACCTCGGCGGACAAGTGAAGGCCTACGACGAAGACTTTGAACGCATACCGCTCGATCTGCAGGTGGGAGCCACCAAGCGGCTGCAGGGAGCCCCGCTGCGATTCTCGGCCACGCTGTCGCGGCTGAATCGATGGGACGTGGGCTTCATCAAGCACCTCTCCGTCGGAGCCGACCTGCTGCTGGGCGAGCACGTCTACATTGCCGGTGGCTACAGCTTCCGCCGTGCCAGCGAGATGAAGATTGCCTCGACCGACGGCGAGAGCAGCCACGGTGCCGGGCTGTCGCTGGGCGCAGGACTGCAGCTGGAGCGCTTCAAGCTGAACATCGGCTACGGCAAATACCACGTCAGTGCTTCGTCGCTGCTGATTAACTTGACGTACGTACTTTAAGACTATGAAGAAAATTACAATAGCTATCGACGGATTCTCATCGTGCGGAAAGAGCACGATGGCCAAAGACCTTGCCCGCGAAGTGGGCTACGTCTATGTAGACACGGGCGCAATGTACCGCTGCGTGACGCTCTATGCCCTGCGGGGCGGGCTCTTCAGCGGCGATGCCATCAACACAGAAGAGCTGGAGCGGCGGATGGACGACATCCGCATCTCATTCCGGTTTAATTCCGAGACCGGCCGGCCCGACACCTATCTGAACGGCGAATGCGTGGAGAAGGAAATCCGCACGATGGAGGTTTCGTCGCACGTCAGCCCCATCGCTACCCTGCCCTTTGTGCGCACAGCCCTCGTGGCACAGCAACAGCAGATGGGCAAAGACAAAGGCGTGGTGATGGACGGACGCGACATCGGCACGGTGGTATTCCCGGATGCAGAGCTGAAGATTTTCGTCACGGCATCGGCCGAGGTGCGTGCCCAGCGTCGCTACGACGAGCTGAAGGCCAAAGGAATGGAAGCCGACTATGCTGACATACTAAAGAACGTGCAGGAGCGCGACTACATCGACTCCCACCGCGACGTGTCTCCGCTGCGTAAGGCCGACGACGCACTCGAGCTGGACAATTCGGCAATGACCATCAGCGAGCAAAAGCAATGGCTGATGGAACGCTTCCGCGAAGCCACACAGGCTGCACAGCAAGCATAACTGACCTGACATCTCACCCCACCAAAATGCCATCGGGGCCGCATCACACGATTGATGCGGCCCCGATGGCATTTAATGAAGAGGGCGACAGCTATTTCAATGCTGCGTCGCAATAGCGCCAACCTTCGCCCTGATAGATGTTGACCAAACGGGGCAGACGCTTCAGGAAGTCGGCATAGTCCTTACGCGCGGGAGCCACCCACTGCACCTCGGCCAGCGCAGCCATACGCGGCAGGGCTTGGTATTCGTACAACTGCTTGTAAGCGATGTATTCGCTCCAGATGTTGGCCTGCGTGCCAATGATGTGGCGGCGCGCCTCGGCCGAGAGCGTCGCAGGCACAGGCTCGAAGCTGTAGACCTTCTCCAGCGGCGAGTAACCGCCGATGAGCAACGGCTTGGACCAGTCGCTCTCCGGTGTCTGATAGAAGTCAAAGTAGAGCGTGCTGTTAGGAGCCATAATGATGTCATAGCCCCGTTCGGCCGCACTGACGGCCTCGCCCTCGCCGCGCCAGCTCATTATCATCGCACTGCTGTCCACGCCGCAGTCCAGTATCTCGTCCCAACCGAGCAACCGGCGGCCGTGCTGGGCGAGGAAGCGCACCATATGGCGCACGATGTAGCCCTGAAGTTGGTCTTCGGCCGAGCGTCCCCCAGCGGTCACCAAGCCCTCGGCAGCTATCTTCTGCTGACACTTGGCACAGGCCTTCCAGCGTGTCTTGGGAGCCTCATCGCCGCCCAGATGGACGATGTGCGAGGGGAAGAGTGCGATAACTTCGCCCACCACATCCTCCAAAAAGCGGTAGGTCTGCGGATTGCCGCCGCAGAGAATATCGTCGAAGACGCCCCAGTCGGGGCACACCTCATAGGGACCGCCCGTACAGCCCAGCTCAGGATAGGCGGCCAGTGCGGCCAGCATATGGCCGGGCATATCGATTTCGGGGATGATGGTGATGTAGCGTTGGCTGGCATAGGCCACGATTTCGCGAATGTCCTCCTGCGTGAAGTAGCCGCCGTGGGGGGTGTCGTCATAGAGTCCCGTGTTACGGCCGATGACGGTACGGCGGCGGACAGACCCAACCTCGGTCAGCCGCGGCCACGACTTGATTTCGATGCGCCAGCCCTGCTCGTCGGTCAGATGCCAGTGCAGCGTATTCATTCCGTGGAGTGCCAGCATATCAATGTACTGCTTGACAAACGACTTCCCAAAGAAATGGCGGCAGACGTCGAGATGCATTGCCCGATAGGCAAAGCGCGGCGTATTGCTGACGCTGACATAGGGCAGGCTGACGCTATCGGCCGGAGCCGCGGGCAGGGCCTGACGCAATGCCTGAATGCCGTAGAAGACACCCTGCGGCGTGCCGCCCTCTACGACGAGACCGCTCTTGTCGGCCCGGATGGCATAGCCCTCGGCAGCTATCTGCGGATTCAGCTGCAGGCGTACGGCCACCGTCTTCTTGGGTGCCGAGGGGGCAACGGGCAGCTGCAGCCCGCAACGCGCCTTCACATAGTCGGCCAAGAAACGGGCATTGCGAGCCATCGGCTCTTCATCGCCGGCATAAGTAATACACTGGATGGCCCGCAGCGGCAACTGCCGGTGGGCTGCATCGACGACGACCGACGCCGGACGCGGAACGATTTGGAAGTCGGCCATCTGCTGTGCGACGACACCCGTAAAGCTCCACAACGAGAGGAGTAGCGTCGTCATTTTTCTCTTGAAAGTCATATTCGTTAGATTCATTGAAGCTATCATTCTGTCATTACCGTCAGCAGTCTGCCGCTGCTACTCTCTGCCCAGCAGCGCGTCGCGGCACTGCTCCATCAGCCATTTGGGCGTGCTCGTCGCACCGCAGATGCCTACGGTCTCTATGCCTTCGAGCCACGCGGCATCAATCTCCTCGGGGCCTTCGATGAGGTGGGAGTTGGGGTTGACCCGCAGGCACTCGTTGAAAAGCACCTTCCCATTGGAGCTCTTGCGCCCGCAGACAAAGAGGATGAGGTCGTGGCGGGTGGCAAACTGCGAGATGTTGGGCATTCGGTTGGCCACCTGACGGCAGATGGTGTCGAAGCTGCGGAACGTGGCCGCAGGAGCGATGTGCTGCTGGATGTACTCGATGATGCGGTGAAACTCGTCAAGGCTCTTCGTGGTCTGCGAATAGAGATAGATGTCGCGCGTAAAGTCGAGCTGCTTCACGTCGTCGAACTTCTCGATGACGATAGCCCTCCCCTCAGTCTGTCCCACCAGCCCGAGCACCTCGGCGTGGCCGTTCTTGCCAAAGATGACGATTTGCGCCGTGTCTCCCCTCGCCTCTTCGCATCCCGACAGATACTGACGCTTGATGCGCTTCTGCAACTGCAGCACCACGGGGCACGTGGCATCGATAATCTCTATCTGGTTGCGCGCTGCCAGCGCATAGGTCTCCGGCGGTTCTCCGTGAGCCCGCAGCAGCACTTTGGCATCGTGTAGCTGAGCCAGCTGGTCGTGGTTGATGGTGATGAGCCCCATCTGGCGCAGCCGCTCGCACTCCATCCCGTTGTGCACGATGTCGCCGAGGCAGTAGAGCGTACTGCCAGCCGCCAGCTCTTCCTCAGCTTTCTTGATGGCTGTCGTCACGCCGAAGCAGAAGCCGCTGCCATTGTCTATCTCTATTTGTAGCATCGTCTGTGTCTCTCTGTTATTTCTTCAAGTCCAAGAAGTAGCGGTCCAGCAGGTCCTGAGCGGCAGCAAACGAGGTCACCTCGCCGGCCAGCACCGCGTGCTCGGCAGCCTGCAGACGCTGCTGAATGAGCGGATTGTTGTAGAAGCTGAAGCGCAGTTGCTCGTTGATACTCTCGTACATCCAGTATTTGGCCTGCTCATTGCGCCGATAGTCAAAGTAGCCATTCTGCTTCACGAAGTCGATATACTGATAAATCATATCCCATATTTCCTTCACGCCTGTCCCATAGAAGCCGCTGTAACAAAGCACCTTCGGCAGCCAGCCGCTCTCAGGCATTGGGAAGAAGTGGAGCGCATTGCGGAAGTTAGTGGCAGCCAAGTGGCACTTGTCTACGTTCTCGCCGTCGCACTTGTTGATGACGATGCCATCCGAAATCTCCATTATGCCGCGTTTGATGCCTTGCAGCTCGTCGCCCGTCCCGGCCAACTGGATGAGCAGGAAGAAGTCGACCATCGAGTGACAGGCGGTCTCGCTCTGCCCCACGCCCACGGTCTCTACGAAAATGGTGTCAAAGCCGGCCGCCTCGCAGAGGATGATGGTCTCGCGCGTCTTGCGCGTCACGCCGCCCAGCGAGCCAGCCGTCGGGCTGGGACGGATGAACGATGAGGGATGCTGCGACAGCTTCTCCATTCGCGTCTTGTCGCCGAGGATGCTGCCCTTCGAGCGCTCAGAGCTGGGGTCGATGGCCAGCACGGCCAGTTTGCCCCCCTTCTCGCGCAGCACGTGCATACCAAACTCGTCGATACTGGTCGACTTGCCTGCACCGGGCACGCCGCTGATACCCACACGGATGGAACGCCCGCTATACGGCAGGCACTTGTTGATGACCTCCTGAGCACGCGACTGGTGGTCGGGGTTGACGCTCTCTACCAACGTCACTGCCTGCGAGAGGATGGTGACATCGCCCTTCAAGATGCCTTCTACCATTTCGTCTACCGACAACTCGCGCCGGCGGAAGCGGCTACGCTTCAGATAGGGATTGATGATGGAGGGTTGCTCCACGCCGCTGTTCACTTGCAGTCCGGCATATTCGGCACTGTTTTCTGGATGCTCCATTGCTTATTTGGCATTAATATTGATGACTATCTTGGGTCGGTCTGGGTCGTTCGTAATCATCAGCACACGCGGACGGGTACGCACATTGCGCAACTCGTCGCGCAGGGCTGTGACCTTCAGCTTGGTAGACTCGCCGGGAGCCAGCACTCGCTTGCCCAGCGTCACCTTAAGTCCCAGCGTGAACATCTGGAGCGACGAGATCTTCAAATCCGTACGGCCGTTGTTCACGATGTCGATGGTCTCCGTCTTCTTCTGCTTGCCGGCAAAGGCGATATTCAGCGTATCGGCCGACAGTTGCACCTTCGGTGCCAGCTGACGCTGGGCATCGTTCAGCCCGATGAAGCCGGGCAGCAGCACGGCCGAGACGGGAATCTCTTTCTCCTTGCTCACCTTCTCGCCCGGATTGGCAGCCAGATAGACGGCTGTCTGGGTCAGTCCGTAGTCGCGCAACCGGTCAGAATGCAGCGTGACGGTGATGGTCGCAGCGTGGCCGGGAGCCACCGTGGCCGGCTGAACCGTGGCCGAGAGGTAGGCCGGCAGATGCATCAGGTTGGGGCGATAGGTCGTTGTACCGCTATTGTAGATGTGCAACTCCTGCACCGGCCGGTCGCCTTTGTTCACGTCGTCGAACTCGATACTCTGTCCGTCAATGCGGAGGTCGCCCATCTCGTAGGGATAGGTGCCGCTGAAGTTCTGCACCTCAGCCTGCACGACACCCCGCATCGTGAGGTAGATGGGGTTCTTGGAACCATTGCTGTAGACCGCGGCTTCTTTCTGGAAATGGCCCAGCTGGGCAGCGTCGTAGGTCAGACGGATGGTAAACTTGTCGTTCGCTCCGATGTCTTGGCGGGGATAGTCCACCGAGGTACAGCCGCAGCTGGTACGTACCTGCTGGATGCGCAACTTGCGGAGCCCCTTATTGCGCAGTTCAAACTCAGCCGTCACGGGCTGCCGATAGCCCGTTGAGCCGCAGTCTACGTTTCCTTTGATTACGGTCAGTCGCTGGGCTGAAGTGGGTGCTGCGGCCGCAGCCATCAGCAGTAGGATAATCAGTTTCTTGTTCATCATCATTGTATGTTTAGGGTGACTGACGGTGCCGCAGAGTGGAATTCGGGCGCGTATGCACACTGAACGGTGCAGATGCCCGTCTCGTAACGGCCGGCACGGTCGATATAATATTCGGTTTCTATCACGTGTTTGCCTTTCGACAGCCCACCGAAGTAGTAGTTCGTCGAACAGTCCTTAGGCATACAGTAGGCTCCGTCGCGGTAGCCGGAGAGCTGGTTGACGGGTTCCATACAGGCGGCACGACTGTCTACCAGCTGAACGAAGTCGAGGTCGCGGGTGGTCTCGATGGTGATGCGCACCTTCAAACGGTCGCCCACGTGCAGCTGGTCGGCCCCGATGAGCTCGCGCTTGACGGTGATGCCGCTCTGCGAAGCCGCTATCTCGGAGGTCTTCTGCATAAACTGCGCATAGAGGGCGCCCCACGACGTCCCCGTACTGGTCTTGGAGGCGGTGAAAGTGCGGCCCTGCGGCGCACTGACGGTAGTCTTCACATAGCCGATGCCTGCCGTGGCCTGCGGCAGTTCCAGCGGCTGGCCGTCGATGGCGAGTGCCGTGGGCTCCTGACTGCCGAGGATGGTCTGGCGGTCGAAGAGGAAGGCGTAGATGGCGTTTACGCTGTTGACCGGCGTGTCCCACGTCTGCGTGCGCTTCTCTTGCAGCAGCCAGCGACGCATCTCATCCAGCGTCTGGAGGTCAGAGGGAGCCACGGCTTGGATAGCCTCGATGGCGGCCACCTCGGTGGGTATCTTGTAGTCGAACCACGAGTAGCCTGCACGCGGCGTGTCGTAGTAGCGGCCCATCTCCTCGGTATAGACCGAGTATTGGCGCAGGCTCTCCACATATTCGGCAGCCTTGCCGCTCTCGCCGTGTTTGGAGAGGATGACGGCGGTCAGTGCTTTCTCGTAGAGGCTCTGGTTCTTGATTTCTTTCTTCAGCAAAGCAGTCAGGTAGCTGTTGGCAGCCTGTGCCTTAGCCGGCAGCTGCCGACCGTCGAGGGCACAGAGATAGAGCCACCGCAATGCCGTGAACGAGGGGAACGTCTGCTTATGGCCGCGATGCTCCTCGCGCTTCATCGTCTCCACCAGCTCCACCATCTCGCGACCCATATAGCCAAAGGCTTTGTCGAGCAGCGGCTGGGTCTTGCCGAGTGCCGATGTCAGCACATTCAGCCTAACCAGCATCTCGCTGACGGCTACGGTGATGTGCAGGCTGCCGGGCATTCCGGGATACCAGCTCCAAGCACCGTCGGCGCCCTGCAGCTCCGCCAGTTTCGCAGCGTTCAGTGCCAAGCGGGCATTGATACCGTTGACATCGAAGAAGTCGGCCAGTCGCTGCTTCTGCTCGCTCTCGCGGTCGGCGGCGGCCACCCACGGGGTCTCGGCCAGCAATAGGTTCTTCAGTTCCTCGTCCTTTTCCAGACTGCTTTGGAGCGAGGTCTCCCCGCCCGTCTCGCGTTTCCACTGCTCGAAGACGGTCCGCACGCTGGGGTTCTGCGCCAAAATACTCATAGCGAGCGTATTGGAATAGTAGGCGGCAGCCTGCTCTATGGCACTCTTCTCCCACGGCTGTCCGAGGGTGGGCAGCGACTGAATCATCAGCCACGCCGGATTGTTGGTGTACTCTATGGTCAGTTTCTGCTGTGAAGTGCCTTCGGGGAACAGCGGTTGCAGGTCGACAGACTTCACTCCGGGCTGGTGCTGGGTGAAGGGCACCGTGCGCGTCACGTACTCGCAGTCGGGCAGCACGGGCAGATAGTGCTGTTCGCCGTCGCTGAAGCCCTCGCCCGCAATGCTGACCTTACATATTAATAAGGTGTGACGGTTGTCGGGACGGAACGAGAACAGGGCACTGCCCGTCTCGCCAGCCTTTACGCTGACGGCCACTCGCTGCGTATAGACCGTCTGCTCGGTGTCGGGCGTAAGCAATTCGATGCAGGCCGTTGCCGTAATATCCTGCTCGCCCGTGTTGAAGATGCGGGCCATCAGCTGGGCCTCGTCGCCCACGCGGACAAAGCGCGGGACGTTGGGCTGTATCATCACGTCTTTTTGGGCAATGGCCTCGCCTTCGAGCACGCCCGTGCAGAGGTCCTTCGTGTGAGCGAGCCCGATGAAGCGCCACGTGGTGAGGCTCTCGGGCAGCGTGAAGCGCAGGGCTACGTTGCCGTTCTTGTCGGCCACCAGTGCGGGATAGAAGAAGGCGGTCTCGTCGAGGTTCTGGCGCAGCTGCACCTCCTCCCTACTTTCTTCCGGCTCGCTGCCAGCGGCATTGCCTGCCACCGTCACCACTTCTTGCAGCTCCACCCTTTCTTGTTCGTCCGCGGCTGCATCCATCGCCACGCTCTTCATCATCAGCGGGGCGGCGGCCATATCCATATAGACGCCGTTGCTCCTGTTCGGGGCGAAGCGCCCCCTACTCCTGCTCATCAGCACGACGTCGCGGCGATAGAAGGAGGGGAACACGTCGCCGTCGAAGCGTGTGTAGTCCAACGAGGCGACCTTCAATGACGTATAGGCCAACTCGCTCCTGCCGTAAATCTGCGAGGGGCTCTGGTACTGCCAAGAAGTCTGCGGCAGTGCCAGCCACGCGGGGGCCTTCAGCGCCCACGAGTGCTCCGCAAGCTGGTCGAGGCTCTGGTCGTAGAGCGTGGCTGTCAGCTGGGCGGCGGCCGGCTTACCGTCCGGGCCGATGATGCTGAGCGTCCACTCTTCCTGCTGGCCGGGCGTCAGCCGGTCACGGAAGGTGCTCCACTGCAGTTTCAGGTCTTTGTCGGGCAGCGGTCGGCGGATGGTGGCCGAATGGGTGTAGGTGACGCCCTGCTTCACCCACGCAAAGGTGAGCAGCAGGCCGTCGCCGTATTCTTCCTTATAGGTCAGTTTCCGGTTCCACAGCGAGCGGCTTTCTTTCAACACGCCGCTCTCGATGGTCTTCTTACCGGCAAAGATGGCATAGACGATGTGCAGGTTCTCGTCCGACGAGCCCACCTGCACCGTGACGGGCTGGCCGCTGCCGGGGAACTGCGCGTCGCTGACGTAGAACCAGTCGGGCGTCTCGGTGGCCGGACGGCGGTCGTCCAGTCCGAAGACGACGAAGCGGATGTCGAGCGAGTCGTCGCCGCACGTAGCCTCCAAGCGGTACTGCCCGCTCTTAGGCTGGGTGCTGAAGAGCCGGAACGGCTCATTGGCCGCCTGCTGTCTCCACGCGCCGCCGTCAATGCGATAGCTGACGGTGCCGGGGACGTCCTGTCCTGCGGCATTCTTACGGCTGAAGGTGACGGGAGCTATCTGGTCGGCACGTACCTGCTCGTCGAGATTGCACGTCAGTGCCGTGGGGCGCGAGCCGAGCGGCAGCGTCAGTAGTCCGCTGTGGGTCTCGCCGCCGAGGTCGGTCACGTCGGCCTCCACCACGAAATGATAGAACATCGGATGCTTCGAGGCACCGATGGGCAAGGTCAGCGGGACGGCCACTTCAAAGGCACCGTCGTCCTGTGTGACGGTTTCGCCTGCGGCCAGTGTCTCTTCGCCCTCCAGCTCATTGTGCCAGAGCGAGCCCCAATAGCGCGAATAGCTCATCCACCAGAAAGCAACGCGCCGCTTGACGCAATACTTCACGCGGCCGCCCTGAACGGGCACGCCGGCATAGCTGGTGGCGCGGGCCGTCGCGGTGATGGTGTCGCCGGCCTGATAGGCATCCTTATAGTCGTCGAACTCCACTTGGAACGTGGGACGCTTGTATTCCTCCACACGGATGGTCTGGTAGCCGCCGGCAGCACGGATGGCATAGGTGCCGCTGAGCCGACCGGAGGGAATGGTAAAGCGGGCAGCGCACTTGCCCCACTCGTCGGTGGTCACCTCCTGCTTAGCCACCGTCTCGCCGTTGGCATCCTTCAGCTGAATGGTCAGCTGTTTCCCACTGACCACCTTCGTCTCGAAACCATTGCTGACGGTATAGGCAATAGCCGCCACGTGCACCGTCTGGCCCGGCCGATACAGGGCGCGGTCGGTGAAGAGAGCCGTATTCTCCTGTTGCTGCCGATTCTCATAGTAGGCGTAGCGGCCATAGCCGTTCATCTGCGGGCAATAGCGGTCGGTCGGCGTATAGGCAAACAGCTGCGTAAGGAAATGGTTCGTATAGGTGTGGCGCGTTTCGCCTGCGGCATCGGTCGTCAGGTCGACAGAGACGGGGTCGGCATTCCAGTTCCTCCTTTCCCTGACACTGACGGTGGCACCGCCTAACGGCTGACCCGTGGTGCGGCTGACCGCCACGAGGCGGTGGGCATCGCCGGGCTCGGCGAGCACCAGCAGCGCCACATCGCTGACGAAGTAGAGCTGGCGCACGACAGGAAGACTGCCTGCCTCGAACTCCAGCAGATAGACGCCGGGCTCCAGTGCGCCCAGCTGCAGCGAGTCGCTGAACGTCTCGTAGTCGGGATGCGGGGCGAAGGTGCACTGCCGGGCTTGTGCGGGCAGCTCCTGCAGCCCCGTCTTGATTTTCTGACAGTCCTTTGTATTGTCGGGATTGAGCGTGGTGGTGCCGTCCAGCTGCGTGCGGTAGACGCGCATCGTCAGGGCCGACAGATGGCGCAGGCCGTTCAGCTGCACCGACTGGGTCACGCCCGGACTCACCACGTTGTGGGCCATCTGCACAGCAAACTGCGGCTGTGTCAGTTGCAGTTCGTAGTTGCGCAGCACGTTACTGCGCTTGTACGAGCCCCAGCGCTGGATGGCACCGCGCAGATAGGCGGCACGCTCGGCCTCAGAGGCCTCGGTCTGGAGCGTCTGGCTATAACGCTCGATGGCTATCTCGCAGGCCTCGCCGAGGTCGGCATAGGCCTCAGCCAGCGAGTCGAGCTGCTGGATATAGCGTTCGACGGGCTGCTGTTCCTGCCCATAGGCCTGCCGCTGGCGCAGCAACTCCAGCTGGGCAATACAGGCGGCGCGGCGCGGTCCATTCTGCCGATAGTAGTCTGCGGCGAGCTCCCACCAGCGCAGCTCCATCGCGAAGAGACTGAGCAGGTCGCCGCCGAACACCGTCTTGCTGTCGACTCCCGGGATGACAAACGGCTCGTAGCCACCAGCGGCAGTATGGGCGAGGAGGTCGGGCTGGCTGAATGCCTGCGCCCGATAGTCGACGGAGCGCCGGGCAGCATCGTCGCCCAGCACCGGATTGTCGGCATATACCTTCGAGAGCACGGCGGCGTAGACAGCCTGCAGCGCACCGTCGGGTGCCTGCTTGGCCTGCTCTTCCAGCCGCTGCACTGCCGGCTGCAGCGAGTCGGGTGCCACCATTGCCTGCGTCTGCGCGTCGAGCAGTGTGGCCTTCATCAGGTGCCCATACTGCTTCTCACGCAAGGCTTTCTGCTCTATTGCACGCAGGTGCTTGATGGTTGTCTGAGGCAGGTCTTTGTCTTGTGCTGCCTCCACTTGCTTCCACAAAGCTTTGTATGTCTGTCCGAATATCATCATAGGCATCAACAGCAATGCTGCCATTAATAGTAATTGTCTGCGCATAAGGCCCTATATCGTTTTAATATATAGACTACAAAGGTACGACAAATCCACATAACGCCCAAAGCATTTCACGATTTTTACCATTTTTCTGCCCGTCGCCATCTTATCCGGGGCTCCTGAAGCATCGCTCCCAAGCCTGAGAAGCAGTGCTCCGAAGCCTGCGGAGCATCGCTCCGCGGCCTGCGGAACAACCCTCCCAAGCCTCCGGATAGCCACCTCCAAACCGCCGAAGCCGAACGGAAACGACCGAACGGGGTTAATTTTCGTTAATTATCGGGCTTACAGATTTGCTTGTTTGGATTATTTGAAGTAATTTTGCACACCTTTTTTACAAACAGTACAGGATATATGAACTTAAGGAGTATGGTGCTCCTGATGGTTGTAACCGCTGCGACGGCGGTGAAGGCCCAGACGGGGCAATGGATGACAGTTGACGAATTGTTTCAACTGGTGGAAAGCAACAGCAAGACTCTTCAGACCAAGAAGACAAGCGTAGAATTTGCTCACATTGGGATTGAGGCAGCACGTGCACAACGGCTGCCCGACATTAATGCCACGCTGTCGGCATCGTACAACGGCAACGTGGTGGTGATGAACCGCGACTTCACACAGGCGCAGGGCTTCTCGGCCCCGCATCTGGGCAACTCGTTTGCACTGGAGGCGCAGCAGGTGGTCTATGCAGGAGGGGCTATCGATGCCGGCATCCGAATGGCCGAACTGCAACGCGACGCAGCACAGAGCAGTCTGCAGGCCGAGCTGAACGCCCAGCGGTTTATGGCCTTAGGACAGTATCTGGACCTCTTCAAGCTGCAGAACCGCATCCGGGTGTATGAGAAAAACATTGAGCTCACCGGACGGCTGCTGACCGACATCCGCTCGAAATACGAACAGGGGATGGTGCTCAAAAACGACATCACACGTTATGAGCTGCAGCTGGAGACGCTCAAACTGGGACTGCGCCGACTGCAAGACCAGCGCAGCATACAGAACCACCAGCTGTGCAACACGCTGGGACTGCCCGACGGCACGCTCGTACAGCCTGACACGACGCTCATCGAGCACGCCACTGACAGACAGACGCAGGAAGCTGAATGGCAGTCGACAGCACTGCAGCACATTCCGCTGATGGCACAGGCCGAAGTGGGCACACGGATGGCTGAGCAGGAGCTGAGACTGACGCGCAGCGAGCTGCTGCCGAAGGTGGCCCTCTTTGCGGCCGACAACTTCAGTGGCCCGTTCACCTACGACCTGCCCCCTGTGGACAAGAACATCAATGTATGGTATGTCGGCATCGGGGTGAAGTATTCGCTCAGCTCGCTCTTCAAGAGCAACAAGCGCATCCGGCAGGCTGAGACGGGCATCATACGCAGCCGGGAGCAGCAGGCCGTGACGGCAGAGCAGCTGAACAACCAGATGCAACAGGCCTACACGCTGTACGAGCAGAGCTTTGCGGAGCTCCACACGCAACAGAAGAGCGTGGCACTGGCGCAACAGAACTACGAGGTGGTGAGTGCGCGCTATCTGGACCAGCTGGCGCTCATCACGGATATGATCGACGCCTCGAACATCAAGCTGAACGCAGAGCTGCAAGAGGTGGATGCGCGCATCAACATCGTCTACGCATATTACAGAATGAAATATATTGCAGGGGAGATTTAAAGAGTGGAGTTTCTTAAGGAGTGGAGTTTTTAAGGAGTGTAGGAGTGACAGGAGTGTAGGAGTGCAGACAATAGTTCTGCGACAGGAGTGGAGGAGGCAGGAGTGCAGACAATAGTTCTGCAACTCGGAACATACGTCTACACTCCTGCCTCCTACACTCCTCCACTCCTTAAAAACTCCTCCACTCCTAAAAAAACTCCTCCACCCCTAAAAAACTCCTCCACTCCTAAAAACCCCTCCTCCCCCCCTGAAAAAGAAAAAAAAGAAAGAACAATGAAAAAGAAGAACATCAAGAGAATTTACAATGCAGTGATTATCGCCCTGATGCTGTTGGCACTGGGCTACATTTGCTCACGGTTCATACACTGGGGCAACGTGGAATATACCGACGACGCACAGGTGTGGCGACACATCACCCCCATCAATGCACGGGTAGGCGGATTCATCAAAGAGATACGCTTTGACGACTACAGCTACGTGAAGGCCGGCGACACACTGGTCATCATCGACGATGCCGAATACCGGTTGCAGCTGGCTCAGGCCGAGGCAGGACTGCGTGGCTCGCGCTCGGGCGAGCAGGCGGTCAGTGCGGGCATCAACACCACCGCCAGCAACGTGCGCGTGGCCAGTGCCGGCATTGAGGAGGCGCGCGTCAATATGGAGAATGCCCAGCGTGACTATGAGCGCTATGCGGCACTGCTGCAGAAGGACGCCGTCACTCGCCAGCAGTACGACAATGCCCGCGCCCGCTACGAGGCCGCTCAGGCACGCTATCAGCAGGCCAGCAGCCAGCGTCAGTCTACGGCACTGGTGCAGAACGAGCAGGCGCAGCGGCTCTCACAGACCACAGCCGGCACGAGCGTGGCCGAGGCAAAGGTCAATCTGGCACGGCTCAACCTGTCGTACACCGTCATCGTAGCCACGTGCAGTGGCGTTATGAGCCGTAAGGACATCCACGTGGGCCAGCTCGTGCAGCCCGGCCAGCAGCTGGCCAGCATCGTAGACGAGCAGCAGGCGTGGGTGGTGGCCAACTACCGCGAGACGCAGATGCACCACATTGCACCGGGACACCGCGTGAGCATCAAAGCCGATGCCATCCCCGGCGTGGTCTATCAGGGCGAAGTGGAGTCGGTGGCTGGCGGTACGGGCAGTGCCTTCTCGCGCATTCCCGTAGACAATGCCACGGGTAACTTCGTCAAAGTGGAGCAACGCGTGCCGGTGCGCATCCGCCTGACTAAGGATAACCAGCCGGCCGACATCAAGCGTCTGTTGGCCGGACTGAACGTAGAAGTGGAGGTAAGGTACTAAGCGATGGCCGACTGGAATCATCAAAAGTTTGCAATGCCGATGTTCAACGCGTGGGTGCCCGAGGGCATCCGCCCGTGGCTCTATCTGCTCTTTGCCTTCCTGTTTCAGCTGTCGGGCGGTGTCTATTTCGCGCTCAATGCCCAGATGGTGGGCCAGCTGGGGCTGATGCGTGAGGACTTGCAGATGGTGGCGATGTTCGGCGTGGTGGGCGTCAATATGCCCTTCCCCTTCCTGTTCCGCTACAAACTGCGGTTCACCAACCGCCAGCTGCTCATCAATGCGGCTACCATCATCATCATCTGCAACCTGCTCTCAATGTGGATAACGTCGCTGCCGCTGCTCTGCGCCATCAGCTACATAGCGGGCTTCTTCAAGCTCTGCGGCACGTTCGAGTGCTTCAGCAACATCCGTCTGTGGATATCGCCCCGGCAGGACTTCGGCGTCTTCCTGCCCACCATCTACATCGTCATTCTGGGGGCGATGCCAGCCAGCAACTGGATAGCCCAGCAGATGGTGGTATGGAGCGGCTCGTGGCAGACGATGCACTGGCTGATGTGTGCGCTGATGCTCTTCGTCATCCTCTGCATCTATACGCTGACACACGACTGGCGCTTTATGAAACCGCTGCCATTGGTGTCGCTCGACTGGCTGGGCTGCCTGCTCTGGTCGGCCGTGATGCTCGAGGTCATCTGGCTGTTCACCTACGGCGAGTATTACAACTGGTGGGATGCGGCCCTCTGGCGGGGCGTGCTCTGCTGCCTGCCGCTGACGCTGGCCATCACCATCGGACGTATGAGACACATCCGCCATCCCTATATCGACCCGAAGGTGTGGCCCCACGCGCGCCTCATCCCCATTCTCGCGATGTTCTTTGTGGCTGAGGTGATGAATGCCACGCCCCACGCCTTACAGAACACGCTGACGGGCGGCATCCTGCACTGGGGATTCACCACCACCTCGCAGTTCTATCTGTTCGAGTTTCTTGGCTATACGCTGGGCAGTGCCTTCACCGTGTTCTGGCACCGGCCGCTGCATCAGAAGTACACCCGTCTGCTCACCGTCGGCTTTTTCTGCCTGCTGATGTATCAGGTGCTGATGTATTTCTACGCGTCGCCCGCACTCAACATCGAGCGGTTCTTCCTGCCTACGTTCCTGCGCACGTTCGGCTACGCCATCTTCTTTTCCACGATGACACTCTATCTGAAGGACCTCATCGAGTTTCCAACGTTCTTTATGGCACTGACCGTCTCGGGATTCATCCGCAACGGTGTGGCCGAGAGCGTCTGCTCAGGGCTTTACAGCTTCGGGCTGCGCCGCCAGATAGCCGATGCGCTGAGCCGCGGCATCCACGGCGACTACACCCAGATACTATTGGTCAGTGTGAAAGAGATGTATGGCATAATGTGCCTCATCGGGACGGTCGTCCTGCTGCTGATGATGGCCTACGACGTGCAACCCGTCCGCAGCACAATGAGCCGAATGATGCCCCTGCGCAAGATTGGGAAACTCATCAAACAATCACTGATTAATTGATAATTGAAAATTGGAGAATGGAGAATTATGATTAGCACTGAGGGCAGTATCTGCGATTGATTCTGCGCATCAAGTAATCATAATTCTCCATTCTCCAATTCTCAATTATCAATTCGAAAACTTCTCATTTCGAGAAGTTTTCCATTCGGACTACGCATTTCACGGGATGCAGGGCGACGTTGCAGTCGGGGAAATAGTAGCCTAAGCGTTGCACACTGCTGATGATGGCACCAGCATCGGCCGACGAGCCATCGGCGGTCTCGTCCAGCCGGCTGTCGAACGGCTCACCCAACGGATAGCGCACGCAGTCGGCATAGGTGGCTGTCTCACTGCCGATGGCCGACAGGCAAGCATTGATAAAGGGCACCTGCTCACGGATGAAACGCTCGATGTCGGCAGCCAGTGCAGCCAGCGGTTGCTCGTCGCCCAGTTCTACCGGCAGGGGCGACTGCAGAGCCAGCCGGCACAACAGCGTCTGCACGTCTTTCTCCGGTCCTACCTGCCAGTCGTTCAGACGGTCGTTCAGACGGATAAAGCGACTGACAGCCTCGTTATAGACCATCTGCTGCTCAGCCGACAGCCTGACGGCACTGTCGTCGTCGGTCTGCTCACGGCGCTGCCTGCGCTTCTGACGAATCTTAAACACCGTTGTCGCCGTTGCGGCCACCAGCGTCACGCCCAGCGTGGCCAGTGTGGCGATGCCGCCTTTACTTTTCATTGATGAGGGAATATTCATTGTTGTGCTTTCGTTTGTCTCTTTTGTGGCAAAGGTAAGCATTTATTGGGAATTAGCCTAACATTTTATCAAATAAGTTCGTATCTTTGCAACCTGTTATGAACCATACCGACCGCGAGATTCTGCGGGTAGCCCTGCCCGCCATCATCACCAACATCACCGTTCCGCTGCTGGGACTGGTGGACACGGCCATCGTGGGCCATCTGGGCTCGGCCAGCTATATCGGAGCCATTGCCGTGGGCTCAATGATGTTCAACCTCATCTACTGGGTCTTCGGATTCCTGCGGATGGGAACCAGCGGACTGACGGCACAGGCTTACGGGCGTGGCGACTGGCAAGACAGCATACGGATACGCAGACGTGCCGCACGCCAAGCCCTGCTCATCGCGCTGGCCCTCATCGTGCTGCAATGGCCACTGCGCTGGCTGATGCTATGGTTCATCGACCCCACGCCCGACGTGCGACCGCTGGCCGAGACCTACTTCAACATCGTCATTTGGGGTGCACCGGCCGTGCTGGGGCTGTACAGTCTGACGGGCTGGTTCATCGGGATGCAGAACACACGCACGCCGATGCGCATCAGCATCAGCCAGAACATCGTCAACATCGTGGTGTCGCTGCTGCTGGTCTATGTACTGGGAATGAAGATTACAGGCATAGCTCTGGGCACCGTCATCGCCCAATATGTCGGGTTGGCAATGGCGTTGAAAGCCCCTCTCCCAACCTCCCCCGAGGGGGAGGAGCTAATACTAAAAGCCTCCCCTCGGGGAGGTTTGGAGGGGGCTCTCAACCGCGACATCTTCCTGCGTACGCTGTGCCTCGTGGCAGTCAACCTCTACTTCACGGCGGCAGGGGCACGGCAGGGGGCCGTCGTCCTCGCAGTCAACACGCTGCTGATGCAGCTCTACCTCCTCTTCTCCTATATCCTCGACGGCTTTGCCTATGCAGGCGAGGCACTGGGTGGACGCTTCTGGGGAGCCGGCGACCGGCAGGCCGTCAGCGACGTGGTGCGCAGGCTGTTTGGCTGGGGCGGTGCGATGGTGGTGCTCTTCACGCTGGTCTACGTCATCGGCGGACTGCCATTCCTGCGCCTGCTGACCGACGAGCCGCAGGTGGTAGAGGCAGCGCGCCCCTATGTCTTCTGGGCCTATCTCATCCCGGCGGCAGGCGTGGCCGCCTTCGTCTGGGACGGTCTGTTCATCGGCTTCACGGCCACCCGTGGAATGCTCTGGTCGTCGGTCCTCGCGGCAGCCGTCTTCTTCGCCACGGCCGAGGGGCTGGTGCCGCAATGGGGCAACCACGGTCTGTGGATGGCAATGATTGTCTACCTGCTCGTACGCGGATGGGTACAGACGTTCATCTACCATTGGCGCAAGCCCCTCTCCTAACCTCCCCCGAGAGAGAAAGCCCCTCTCCCGACCTCCCCCGAGAGAGAAAGCCCCTCTCCCGACCTCCCCCGAGGGGGAGGAGAATAAAAAAGCCTCCCCTCGGGGAGGTTTGGAGGGGGCTTTTACCGCTCACCAAACTTGTTGTACGACACGTTGGCTTCCTTCCACTTATCTTTCGGCTGAGGAGCCTCGGCGGGATAGCCGATGACAATGGTGCAGAGCGGGACGATGCTCTCAGGAAGTGCCAGAATGCGGCTGATACTCTCCACACGCTCCTTCATCGGGTGAGCAGCCGTCCAGACGGCACCCAGCCCCTGTGCATTGGCTGCCAGCAGGATGTTTTCCGTGGCGGCCGAGCAGTCCTGAATCCAGAACTCACGCCCCGGGCCTTCGGGCTCTTTCTGCAGGTCGCCACAGACGACAATGGCCAGCGGAGCCGTCTGCAGCATCTTGGCGTGCGGATTAGCTGCGCTGAGCGAGTCGAGCACCTCGCGGCCGTCCACCACCACGAAATGCCACGGCTGCAGGTTCATTGCCGTGGGAGCGGCCATTCCCGCACGCAGCAGTCGCTCCACTTTCTCCTTCTCCACCGGGCGGTTCTCGTAGCTGCGTATCGAGGTACGCGTCATAATGTTCTCCAGTGCCACTTCGGCATTGTCGGTCGGCACTTGCGGCGCATTGCCGCACGCCGTCAGGGTGGCAGCCATCAAAGCAGCCACGCCCCAAGCCATCATTTTCTTCTTCATTGCTAATCTGTAATTTTTAAAAACACACTATTTACGTGCAAAGATAAAAAATAATTCGTAATTCATCGCCTATAATTCATAATTATTCGTTACCTTTGTGGCAATTAACGAAAAATCGTCTAACTTACTTGAAACAAATGGAAAACAAAAAGTACGGTCACTTTGACGACCAACACCGTGAGTATGTGATTACCGACCCGAAGACGCCGTGGCCGTGGATTAACTATCTGGGCAACGAAGACTTCTTCTCGCTCATCTCCAACACCGCCGGCGGCTATTCGTTCTATAAGGATGCCAAGTTCCGCCGCATCACGCGCTACCGCTACAACAACATCCCGATGGACAACGGCGGCCGCTACTTCTATATTAAAGAAGGTGATACCGTGTGGAGCCCCGGATGGAAACCGACGAAGACACCGCTCGACTTCTACGAGTGCCGCCACGGTATGGGCTACACGCGCATCACGGGCCGCAAGCTGGGCGTAGAGGCCTCGGTGCTGTTCTTCGTGCCGCTGAAGACGTGGGCCGAGGTGCAGAAGCTGACGCTGACCAATACCACTGAGGAGACCAAGACGCTGAAGCTCTTCTCGTTCGAGGAGTGGTGTCTGTGGAACGCTGCCACGGATATGGAGAACTTCCAGCGCAACTTCTCGACCGGCGAGGTGGAAATCGAGGTGCCGAACCTCGGCATCACCGCTTTGGAATCAAGTCCGAAGACCGGCGGCAGCACCATCTATCACAAGACGGAGTACCGCGAGCGACGCAACCACTACGCCTTCTACCACGTGAATGCACCCGTGCAGGGCTACGACACCGACCGCGAGACGTTCGTCGGACTGTACAACGAGCTGAGCGAGCCCGAGGCCGTGGCCGAGGGGAAGCCCCGTAACAGCCACGCCCACGGCTGGAGCCCCATAGCCTCGCACTACATCGAGGTCACGCTGCAGCCCGGCGAGTCGCGCGACTTTGTCTTCCTGCTGGGCTACGTTGAGAACGAGCAGGACAAGAAGTTCGCCGCGCCGCAGGTCATCAACAAAGAGAAAGCCCACGCCCTCATCAGCCGCCTCGACACGACGGCGAAGGTAGACGCCGCCTTTGCCCAGCTGAACGCCTACTGGGATCAGCTGCTCAGCATCTTCCGTGTGCAGACAGGCAACGACAAGCTGGACCGTATGGTCAACATCTGGAACCAGTACCAGTGTATGGTCACGTTCAACTTCTCGCGCTCAGCCTCGTTCTTCGAGAGCGGCATCGGCCGCGGTATGGGCTTCCGCGACTCCAATCAGGACCTCGTGGGCTTTGTCCACCAGATTCCCAGCCGTGCCCGCCAGCGCATCATCGACATAGCCTCCACGCAGTTCCCCGACGGCGGCTGCTACCACCAGTACCAGCCACTGAC
>JAFUZD010000060.1 GCA_017476785.1 Prevotella sp.
CTTCACCGGCCGCACCAAGAGCTTAATCAATGCCTTTGGCGAGGAGCTCATCGTCGACAATGCGGAGCGCGGACTGGCCTATGCCTGCGCAGAGACTGGTACCGTGGTGCTGGAATATACCGCCGCGCCGGTATTTATGGATGCGCGTGCCAAGTGCCGCCACCAGTGGCTCATCGAGTTCTCGCGTCAGCCGCAGGACCTGCAGCGCTTTGCCGAGCTGCTCGACCGCAAGCTGCAAGAGCTCAACAGCGACTACGAGGCTAAGCGCTATAAGGACATCACGCTGCAGCACCTCGAGATTATTCCTGCGCGGAGCGGTCTCTTCAACGACTGGCTCAAGCAGCGCGGCAAGTTGGGCGGGCAGCATAAGGTGCCGCGGCTGAGCAATTCGCGCGAGCACATAGACCAGCTGCTGAAGATGCAGGAGAAATAAAAGGTAAAAAGGTAAAAAGGTAAAAGGGTAAAACGGTGAAAAAGTAAAAAGGTAAAAAAGTAAAAAGGTAAAAGGGTGAAAAGGTAAAAAAGTAAAACGGTAAAAAAGTAAGAAGGAATGAAGAAAAAGATACGTACATACATCAATGGCTTTTCGGTGAGAAGGAATCAACCTCTTCACCCTTTTACCCTTTTACCCTTTTCTCGTTTTACCCTTTTACCTTTTTCCCGTTTTACCCTTTTACCTTTTTCCCGTTTCACCTTTTCACCCTTTTCTCGTTTTACCCTTTTACCTGTTTACCTTTTTACCCTTTTACTTTTATTCCCCTCCTGCGCCCGTATGGGACAGCCCGATGGCGGATGGTACGACGACGAGCCGCCGCGCATCATCGGGGCATCGCCTGCTGAGCGGAGCGTCAACGTGACGCAGCAGAAGATAGTCATCAGCTTCAACGAGTTCATCAAGCTCGAGGATGCCCAGAATAAGGTCATCGTGTCGCCTGCACAGCTGGAGATGCCCGAGATAAAGGGTGCCGGCAAGCGCATCATCGTAGAGCTGAAAGACTCGCTCAAGCCCGATATGACCTACACCGTAGACTTCAGCGACGCCATCTCCGACAATAACGAGGGCAATCCGCTGGGCAACTATACCTACACCTTCTCCACGGGCGAGCGCATCGACACCTTCGAGGTGGCGGGCAACGTCATCGATGCGTCCAACCTCGAACCCGTGAAAGGCATTCTGGTGGGACTCTACGACGACCTATCGGACAGTGCCTTCCAGACCCGTCCGTTGCTGCGCGTAGCCCGTACCGACGGCCGGGGCCACTTCGTGATCCGCGGTGTGGCCGAGGGGCAGTACCGAGTCTACGCCCTGCAGGATGCCGATGCCGACTACAAGTTCTCGCAGAAGAGCGAGATGATAGCCTTCAGTCATCAGATTGTAACGCCCTCGGCCGGCCCCGACGTGCGGCAAGACACCATCTGGCGCGACTCGCTGCGCATCGACGACATCCGTCGCGTGCCCTTCATCCACTATTATCCCGATGACATCGTGCTGCTCGCTTTCACCGAGACCCAGACCGACCGCTATCTGCTCAAGACCGACCGGCAAGATGCCGACCGACTGCGCTTCTACTTCAGCTATGGCAGCGACTCGCTGCCCGTCATCCGTGGGCTCAACTTCGCAGCCGACTCGGCTTTCATCATTGAGCCCTCTGCTAAGCGCGACACGCTGACCTACTGGCTGCGCGACACCACGCTGGTCAACCAAGACACGCTGCGCATCGAGATGAGCTACCTGATGACCGACACGCTGGGGCAGCTCGTCAGCCAGACCGACACGCTGGAGATGCTGGCCAAGACGCCTTACGCCCGCCGGATGAAAGACTGGCAGCGCGAGGTGGAGCAATGGGAGAAGGAGCAGAAGAAGCGTCGCCAGCGCGAACAGCCCTATGACTCCATTATGCCGCCCAAGCCGCTGGCCATCAAGTTCGGAGTGCCCTCGCAGATGGACCCCGACCGCGTGGTCACCATCGAGTCGCCCTCGCCGCTCGAACGCTTCGACACCGCCGCCGTCCATCTCTACTCTAAGATAGACACGCTGTGGTACCGGGCACCTTTCGAGCTGTACCCCGTGGAGGGGCGGCTGCGGCAGTTTGAGCTCGTGGCCGAGTGGCATCCCGATACCGAATACAGTCTGGAAATCGATTCCGCCGCCTTTGTCGACATCTACGGGCTGGCCTCCAAGCCCTACAAGCAGGGACTGAAGGTGCGCTCGCTCGACGATTATGCCACGCTGGCCGTCCGTCTGAGTGGCATCACCGACACGGCCACTGTCGTCGTGGAGCTGCTGTCTAAGAGCGACGCTCCCGTGAAGCGGGTCAAGGTGGAGCAGGGCGTGGCCGAGTTTTTCTACGTCATTCCCGGCACCTACTACCTGCGTGCCTTCGTCGACAGCAATGACAACGGCGAGTGGGACACGGGCGACTATGCGGCCGACCGCCAGCCCGAGGCCGTCTACTACTACCCCCGCGAGGTGGAGTGTAAGGCCAAGTGGGACGTCACCCAGCAGTGGAACGTCAACGAGCGGCCGCGCGACCACCAGAAGCCCGCCGCCATCACCAAGCAGAAGCCCGATAAGGAGAAGCAGCGGTTGCGCAACCGCAATGCCGACCGTGCGCGCCAGTTGGGGATAGAATACGTGGTGAAGTAACGAAAGTGAAGATTGAAAATGAAAACTGACGATATGGAAAGAAGCGAACAAAGAAAGGCCGGCCGTGCAGCAAGCATACTGCTGCTGGGCTGTCTACTCGCCCTCTTGCCACTCGGTGCCGCGGCGCAGTGTGGCATTGAGAACACGGCTTTCAAGTCGGGTGAGTTTATATCCTACGACCTCTACTTCAACTGGAAGTTCGTGTGGGTGAAGGTAGGCACCGCCTCAATGTCTACCGTCCAGAGCAACTATAAAGGCAAGCAAGCCTTCCGCACCAGCCTCATCACGCGTGGTAACAACAAACTGGACAATATGTTCATAATGCGCGACACGCTGCTCTGCTATAACGACCTGAGCATCTCGCCCCTCTACTTCCGCAAAGGTGCCCGCGAGGGCAGCCGCTACTACGTGGACGAGATATGGTACACCTATCCCTCGGGGCGCTGCCACCTGAAGCAGCACCAGATAACCAGCAGCGGCGAGCATCTGTGGAAAGAGACCACGCCGCCGGGCTGCACCTACGATATGATGAGCATCTATCTGCGCGCCCGCAACTTCGACGCCTCGAAGCTGAAGAAGGGCGAGAAGATAGCGATGCCCATTGCCGACGGGCGCCATCTTACCAACTCGTGGCTCACCTATCGCGGTAAGGAGAATGTTGCGATGAAGAACGGTAAGGACAAGTTCCGCTGCCTCGTCTTCTCGTTCATCGAGCGCGAGGACGGTAAGGACCACGAGCTCATCCGCTTCTTCATCACCGACGACAAGAACCATCTGCCCGTGCGACTCGATATGTTCCTCTCCTTCGGCTCGGCCAAAGCCTATCTCACTGGCTATCGCGGCCTGCGCAACGAGATGGAGTCGCGCGTGAAATGATAAAGAAGAAAGGATTAATAGGAAATGAAGAAGCTGCTTTATATCCTCATCCTGCTCTCCGCTCTCACAGCTTGTGCCGACGGGAGGCGGAAGTATCGCATCGGCATCTCGCAGTGCTCGGACGACATCTGGCGAGAGAAGCAGAACTCAGAGTTGCTCGTGGGAGCCTACTGCCATCCCGACGACGTGGAGCTGTGCTTCGCTGCTGCCTACGACAGCGACGAGCGGCAGGTGCAGCAGATCGACAGTCTGCTGGCCATCGGTATCGACCTGCTCATCGTGGCTCCTAATCAGGTGGCCACCATCACGCCCGCCATCGACCGAGCCTACGACGGCGGCATCCCCGTCATCGTGTTTGAACGCAAGACCAACTCGCAGAAGTATACTGCCTATATCGGAGCCGACAACTACGAGATGGGGCGCGTGATGGGCGAGTATGTGGCCTCGCGGCTGGACGGGAAAGGGCGCGTCGTGGAGGTGATGGGACTGAAAGGCTCGTCGCCCGCCATTGAGCGTCACAAGGGTTTTGCCGAGGCCCTGAGCCGTCACCCCGGCATCCAGCTGGTGGCTACGCTGCAAGGCGACTGGACCGAAGAGAGTGCCTATCAGGCTGTCAGTACCTACGGCGGCGACTTGCAGGACGTTGACTATGTCTTTGGCCAGAATGACCGAATGGCAATAGGTGCCCGGCGGGCAATGGCCGACCGCCATCAGCTGGCGGCACGCACCCTTTTCTGCGGCATCGACGGTCTGCCCGGTCCTGACGGCGGCATCCAGTTGGTGCGCGACTCTATCCTCGACGCCACCTATATCTATCCCACCCACGGCGACCAGCTCATCCAGCTGGCTACCGACATCCTCAACGGCCGTCCTTACAATAAGGAGACGGCATTGATGTCGGCACTCGTCACCCGCGACAATGCCTCGGTACTGATGATGCAGGCCGACGAGATGATACGCCAGTCGGCCTATCTTGACCGTTTGCACCAGACGGCCAGCCAATATCTGCAGAAGCTCGACACACAGCGTGTGATTACTTGGATGGCCTTTGGCGTCATCGTGCTGCTGATTCTGACCATTGTCCTGTTCTATCTCTACCACATCGGAAAGGTCACGCTGCACCGGGCGCGCGTGGTGAACAGTCTGTGGAATCTGAAGACGGAGGACGTTCCCGTCGCTGAGCCCGAGGCTGCGGAGAGTGACGAAGAGGAAGAAAGAAAGAAGCCGTCGACCGTTCCGTCGGTCTTCATTACCCGCTTTAGGGAGGTCGTCGAGGCACGCCTGTCAGAGAGCGAGCTCGGCGTTGAAGACTTGGCCAACGATATGCACCTCAGCCGTGTCCAGCTATACCGAAAGGTAAAGGCCGTGACCGACTCCACTCCCATAGAGCTGCTGCGGGCAGCCCGTCTGAACCGGGCCTATCAGCTGCTGCTCACCACTGACCTCAGCGTCAGCGAAATTGCCTATAAGGTAGGTTTCACTTCGCCCAGCTACTTCACCAAGTGCTTCAAGGACGAATACGGAAAAGTGCCGGGCGACTGCCGTTAGTGCGCCATAGCCTCTTTTAATAAGAAATATCGTTCATTATCTGTCAAAAATGTTTCATTGCAACAATTTTGCAGGGTAATGAACGATATTTTTCATATTTGTCGAATAATAGTGGATACTTTTGCACCAATTCTAAGCAAAAGAACTATTAACCAAAAAACAAAATGCAAATGAAAGAACTGAAGAGATTTCTAATGAGCACCTTGCTCATTCTTGCCAGTACGATGATGTACGCGCAAGCAGAGATCAGTGGTACTGTGGTCGACCCGACAGGCGAGACTGTTATCGGTGCCACCGTGATGGAGAAAGGTACCAGCAATGCCACGGTGACCGACTTTGACGGTAACTTCAAGCTGAAGGTGGCTGCCGGCAAGACGCTCGTCGTCAGCTACATTGGATTCCAAACGGCAGAGGTGCCTGCGCAGGACGGTATGCGCGTCGTGATGAAGGAGGAGGACAACCAACTGAACGAGATTGTGGTGACGGGCTATCAGGTGCAGCGCAAGGCCGACCTGACGGGTTCGGTAGGTGTCGTGGAGACCAAGGACTTCAAAGCCAGCAACACCGACCCGATGGCATCACTGCAGGGAAAGGTTCCCGGTATGACCATCACCTCTAATGGCTCTCCTTCGGGCGAGGCCGATGTTCATATCCGCGGTATCGGCTCAATGGGCGGTTCGAGCACCACACCTCTTTATATTGTGGACGGTATGCCTTACAGCGGTTCGCTCAACAGCCTGAACGCTTCGGACATCGAGTCGATGCAGGTGCTGAAGGATGCCGCTTCGGCCTCTATCTACGGTAGCCGTGCTGCCAATGGTGTGGTGGTCATCACCACCAAGAAAGGTAAGAAGGGCGACAGGGTCAATATCGACTTCAATGCATCGGTTTCTGTGGCGTGGATGACCCAGAAGATGCGCCTGCTCAATAGCCAGCAGTATGCTACGGCGCTGGTTCAGGCAGCCCTCAATGACGGCAAGAACCCCACAGACTATGCTCAGAACTATGGTTTATCACTGAGTGTTGCGGGTGGCACGCCCATCACGGTCTACAATCCTGCCACGGGTGCTATGGAGTCATATACCGTAGGAGGTTACTACAATGGCTTTATGAATGCCAAGCAGACGATGCCTTACAGCGATACTGACTGGGTGGATGAAATCGGACGTACCGGCGTTACCCAGAACTACGACCTCTCTCTTTCCAAAGCTACCGACAAGGGTTCGTCGCTCTTCTCTTTCAGCTACAAGAAGGCAACTGGTGTACTGAAATATACCGATTTCGAGAACTTTGCCGCTCGCTTCAACAGCACTTACAAGATTAACAGTATTGTCAGTGTAGGCGAGAATGCCACCTTCTCATATTCTAATAATGTGGACTGTGCCCCATTGGAGAACGCCTTGAAGATTGCCCCGACGCTGCCGGTCTATGAAATCGACGGTGAAACCTTCTCGGGTCCGGTAGGAGGTATGAGCGACCGTCAGAATCCGCTCCGTGAGCTTTATCACAATAAGGATAACCGCTTGAAGAAGTGGCGTATCTTTGCCAACGCCTACGTTGACATTACGCCCATTAAGGGAATGCTCTTCCGCTCTAACTTCGGTATCGACTATACCAACAGCTACATCCGCAGCTTGCAGCACACTTGGGAGTCTGACGTAGTACGAAACAATACCAACGCCAGCACGATGTCGCAGACTCATAGCACCCGATGGACGTGGTCGAATACCTTACAATACAACTTCGATATCGTAGAGAACCACAACCTGAACGTTCTGCTTGGTGTAGAGGCTCATCAGGACAACGGCATCGACTTCTCCGCACGTCGTACCGACTATCCCCTCGAGACCTATGACTATATGTGGCCCAATGCCGGTACTGGTATCCAGACCGTGACGGGTGCCGGCGATGCCTATAAGCTGATGTCTTACTTCGGTAAGCTGGACTACAACTGGAACGACCAGCTGCTGGCTTCGTTCACCCTGCGCTACGACGGTTCGAGCCGCTTCGGTAAGAACAATCAGTACGGTACGTTCCCCTCTGTTTCACTCGCCTATCGCCTCTCAAAGCACATCAATGCCCAGTGGCTCCGCGACTGGAAGATTCGTGCCAGCTATGGTATCACGGGTAATCAGGGAATGAACTCAAACACAGCCCACTATGGACTTTATGCTGCCGACTATGGCTCTGGCCGCGACACTTCGACAGCCTACGACCTCAACCTGCAGGGTTCGGGCACGCTGCCTTCCGGTTACCGTAAGGTGCAGTCGGCCAACGAAAACTTGAAGTGGGAGTCGTCGTCGCAGTGGAACTTCGGTACCGACTTCTCGCTCTTCGGCGGTGAGCTCTATGGAAGCTACGACCTGTTCTTTAAGGAGACTAAGGATATGCTCGTTCAGCCTGCTTTCCTCGGTGCCATCGGTGAGGGCGGACAGACTTGGATTAACGGTCCTACGCTGAAGAACTGGGGTATGGAGCTCAATCTGGGTTATCGCCACAAGACGACCTACGGACTGGCTTACGACATCACGGGCAACGTGGACTTCTATCGCTCGAAGGTGACCTATCTGCCTGAGAACTCGAAGAACTCCTACGAGCACAACGACTACCACAATCTGGCTCAGGACGAGAAAGCCTACGGCTCGCTCATCGGCTATGTTGCCGAGGGACTGTATCAGAGTCGCGAGGAAGTGCTGGCCGGCGGACAGGCCGGTGCTCGTGTGGGTGGTCTGAAGTATGCCGACCTGAACGGCGACGGCCGCATCAATGAGGCTGACCGCACGTGGGTCTACAACCCTGTTCCCGATTTCTCATACGGTATCAATGTCAACCTCGCCTATAAGGACTTTGACTTCACAATGTTCTGGCAGGGTGTGGCTGGTGTCGATGTCATCAACAACCAGAAATACCAGACCGACTTCTGGAGCATCACCGATGCCGGTTCCAATAAGGGCGAGCGCCTGATAGATGCGTGGACGCCTGCCAACAGCGGTTCGAGCATTCCTGCACTGACCACCTCGAATGGTGCCGACGAGGGACGTATGTCCAGCTATTTCGTCGAGAACGGTTCGTATATCAAGCTGCGCACCCTGCAGCTGGGCTATACCTTCCCTGCATCGCTCGCCAAGAAGCTGTTGCTGTCGAAGGCGCGCGTCTACTGCTCGGCCGACAATCTTTGGACCATCAAGTCGGGTTCTCTGACCTGCTCTGACCCTGAGAATACAGCTTGGAACTATCCGCATACTGCTTCCTTCACCTTTGGTATACAGGTGGGATTCTAACTTAAGTTAATGGTTAAGAATTAATAGTTAAAATTAAGAGTTATGAAAAGAATCAATATATATATCGCAACCTTGCTGCTTTCGGTCTTTGCCGTATCTTGTAGTGTTGATGATGTGAAGCCGCAGGGAGTCTTGGACGAAGAGACTGCTGCTTCAAGTCCTGAAAAGCTGGTCACCGCAGCATACGCTATGCTGGGCAACGACTGGTATAGCTATCCCTTTAACCTCTGGCCTTATGGCGATATGAGTGCCGACGACTGTCTGAAAGGCGGTTCTGGTGAGAACGATACCGGCTACCATCCTATGGAGATTTTCTCTACCCTGCAGCCCGACCGTGGCGAGTTCGATGAGCTGTGGTACCGCCTGTATCTGGCCATCTCGCGGTGCAACCGCGCCTTAGAGTCGATGACGGGTGTTGAGGAGACGGCACAGATCAGGCAATACAAGGCCGAAGTCCGCTTCCTCCGCGCACATTTCTATTATAAGTTGCAGCAGATGTGGTACGAGGTGCCTTTCATCACGGAGGGTATGTCGAATGCTGAGATTGAGGCCACGCCTCAGAGCAGCCACGACCAGCTGATGCAGACCATCATCGATGAGTTCCAATATGCCTACGAGAATCTGGCCGAGGCCGGTCCCAATTCTACGGGTCGTGCACACAAAGTGGCTGCTGCCGCCTATCTGGCCAAGTGCTACCTCAACTGGGCATACGGCGACGGATATGAGGCCACGACCGGCTACAGCCATATTGACCAAGCAAAGATACAGAAGGTCATCGAATATACTGAAGTAGTGAAGAATTCACCTTACGACTATCTTGACACCTATGGCCACATCTTCCTGCAAGACTATGCCAACTCCTGCGAGAGCATCTTTGCCGTGCAGCACTCCAATAAGGCCGACGATGGCACCACCTACGGACGTGCTAACTGGTCGAATATGCTGAATGGCGTATGGGGCATCTGGTCGTGCGGCTGGGACTTCCACAAGCCCTCACAGAACTTGGTGAATGCCTTTAAGACGCGCAACGGTCTGCCTATGGATGACTTCGATGCCGACCACAACGCCATCGTCATCAACGGTGCCGACTCTAAGTTCAAGTACGACCCCCGTCTGTTCCATACCGTCGGTATGCCCACCTATCCTTATAAGTATGAGGAGCAGTACACGCTGACCAAGGCCAACAGCCGCACGCCCAACACCTATGGCTACTATTGCTCGATGAAGGAAGTGCCCCAGCGTTCTAAGGGTGAGTATTACGACAATCCTTGGCAGGCCTTCGGGCAGAACGACTACGTGTTGCGCTATACCGACGTGATGCTGATGCGTGCCGAGGCACTCATCGAGAGCGGTGACTACAATGGTGAGGCTCTGCAGATTATCAACGAAATCCGCACCCGTGCCAAGAAGGACGTCAGTGCATCATCGCTCATCAGCTATGCCCGCAACCAGTGCGACATTTCCCTGTATGGCTCGTTCGCTTCAAAGGATGATGCCCGTAAGGCCCTGCGTTGGGAGCGCCGCGTAGAGTTGGCTATGGAGGGACATCGCTTCTTCGACTTGCGCCGTTGGGGACTGCTCTCCACCACGCTCAACAAATACTTTGAGACTGAGGTTACCGACGAGTACGACGGGCAGACCTACGGACTCTACTATAAGGATGCCTTCTTCACTGCTGGCAAGAACGAGTATTTCCCCATTGCATCCAACCAGATGAACTATGTGCAGGGGCTCTATCACCAGAATAAGGGATACTAAAGCCCCCTCCCTAACCCTCCCCTTGGGGAGAACAGACAATAACATTATATAAACGTATAAATAGGAAAAAGCAATATGAAAAAGAATCTTATTAAATATGTAGCGTATATGCTAATAGCACTCCCCCTCGGGGGAGTCGGAGGGGGGCTCCTCACCTCTTGTCAGGACAAGGACCTTCCGGGTTCTGGCGAGATGAAGGTGGCCAGTCCTGACGTGACCAGCATTACGGGTGCACTCAGCGGCGAGAACAATTACGACTACACGCTCTCGTGGCCTGCCAGCACCAATGGTGCCGTGATGAACGTGGCCGTCTACAAGAACGGAACGCAGATGCAGGCGCTTACGCCCTGCCCTTCTGGCTCGTTCACCCTGAAGAATCTGGAGACCAACCAGCTCTACGAGTTCCTCTTCAAGTATGCCACCGACGATGCTCAGTCGAACGGCGTGATGACTTCCTATACCCGTCTGGGTGCCACGACACCCAGCGAGGTGAAGATGGAGCAGGTCGACATTACCGACGAGCAGCATAACCTGCAGATTACTTGGTCGGCCAGTCCCGATGCCACGTCTTACATCCTGAAGGTGGTGAAGAACAGTACCGAGACCGTGGTGAACACCACCGTCAACGGCACCTCCTACCTGTTAGAGAACGTGCAGATGAAAGATCGCTTTGAGGCCACGGTCATTGCCCAGAACAACGACGGAAAGGCACTGCCTGTTGAGGCTTCGGCCAAGATTGGCGGTAAGGTTCCCGGCTTCCTCTCTGAGTACGCCACTCCCGAAGAGCTCATTGCCAATGGCGATGACGATGAGGCCTCGGCTTGGCTCTGGTTCCACGAGAACTACCCCAAGGGCGAGTATATCTACTTCGGCAATATCAGCACCGTCGACGACATCGCCGACTATCGTATGCTCTTCTGGCTGCGCGACATCGAGACAGGAAGTGCCGACGACGTCTGGAACTTCTCCGACTTGGCCAAGAACGCAGCACCCTGCATCGAGCAGTACGTGAAGAACGGCGGCAACCTGCTGCTCTGGTCGCACGCCGTGCCTTACATCGGCACCATCAACCGTCTCTCCACTTCGCTGCTGCGTGGTGTTGACAATGCCTTCGGATGCGGCGTTGGAGGCTACAACAGCGACGTTTGGAAAATGGGCGTCTGCCTCAACACGGGCTCCTTCTATAAGGACTTCAGCACCCACGCCATCTATGCCGGCATACCGACTGAGAAGCTGAGCGACGCCTGCCCCGTAGGCATTGCTATGAAGGGTGCCGGATGGACGGAGGACCACAACTGCCTCTTCTTCAACATCCCCAATAAGCTGACCGGTCTGGACAACACGTCGGAAGAGTGCTACAACGCGCTGACCAACGACTATGGCATCTATCCGCTCGGCACGTGGGACAGTCAGGTAAGTTGGGTCAGCCAGCTCAACATCTGGGAGGCCAGAGGTGCCGACAAGGCTCCGGAGGGATTCCAGAAGGGCTGTGGCACTGTGCTCTGCATCGGCAATGGCGGTTGTGAGTTCTCGATGAAGAACGAGGATGGCACGCCCGACAAGAGTGCTTCGCCCAAGAACAACTCTTGTCAGCAGAATGTTCTCAAGCTGGCCAAGAACAGCATCGAATATCTGATGTCCATCTAAAGCCGGTCGGCTGCGGCCGACTGCCTGATTGAAGAATGATTAGATACACAAAATAGATAGGTTGCAGTTTTTTTAAGGTAAAGAGATTGTTTTTCAGTGATAATTGATATATTTGCACCGATAACTAAAGACCAAGAATGAGAAAGATAATAATGACACTGCTGGCCAGCCTCGGACTCACAGCGTTGCAGGCTCAGCCCCAGATTCTGGGAGAGAACCACGCCCTGCTGCAGGTAGACGCCCAGAAGCACTATCTGATGCTGCCCGTGCAGGAGCGCGAAGAGAATGCCGCACTACGCGTCATTGCAGACAATCAGCAGGTGCAGACGCTCAACGTGCGTCTGGCCGTCGATAAAGTGGACTACTATGTGCCGCTCGACCTGAAGCGCTTCGGCGCAGACCGCCTGCTGCTCGACATCAACTTCCGCGGCGACCGCCGCACTACGGGAGCCGTCAAGGACTTTGCGTGCTGGCGAGAGATGACGTTCAGCGATACGCTGGACACGCAGAACCGTGAGCACTTCCGCCCCGTCTATCACCACACGCCGCAGTACGGCTGGATGAACGACCCCAACGGAATGTTCTATAAGGACGGCCTGTATCACCTCTACTATCAGTGGAATCCCTACGGCTCGCAGTGGGAGAATATGACGTGGGGCCACTCCGTCAGCCGCGACCTCATCCATTGGGAGGCGCAGCCCACGGCCATCGAGCCCGACGCGCTGGGTGCCATCTTCAGTGGCTCGTGCGTGACCGACGGCAATGACGTGGTGGCTTTCTACACCTCGGCTGGAGCCCATCAGACGCAGTCGATGGCCCTGTCGACCGACGGCGGGCAGACGTTCCGTAAGTTCAGCGGCAATCCCATCCTGACCAGCGACGTGCCCGACTTCCGCGACCCCAAGGTTTTCTGGAACGAGGAGGCTGGCGTGTGGAACCTGATTTTGGCCGCCGGGCAGGAAATGCGCATCTACTCGTCGAAGAACCTGAAAGACTGGAAGTACGAGTCGTCGTTTGGCAAGGAATACGGCAATCACGGCGGCGTGTGGGAATGCCCGGACCTCTTTAAGATCGACGGCAAGTGGGTGCTGCTGTGCAACATCAATCCCGGCGGACCGTTCGGCGGCAGTGCCACCCAGTATTTCGTCGGCGACTTCGACGGCAAGCGCTTTGCCTGCGAGTCGATGCCGAAGGTGACCAAGTGGCTCGACTATGGTAAAGACCATTACGCCACGGTGTCGTTCTATAATGCGCCCGACAACCGCCGCATCGTGCTGGCGTGGATGTCGAACTGGCAGTATGCCAATCAGGTGCCCACCAAGCAGTTCCGCTCGGCCAACAGCATTCCGCGCGACCTCGGCCTTTTCACTTATGCCGAAGAGACCTACGTCAGCGTGACGCCCTCGAAGGAAATGCTGGCAGCCCGCGGCCAGAAGCTGAAGAAACCGACCGAGGCCTGCGAGCTGGTGGTCGACGTGAAGGGCTCGGCCGACATCACCCTGTCGAACGCAAAGGGCGAGGCGGTGACGATGCACTATGACGCCCAGAAGCAGACCTTCGCGCTGGATCGCACCAAGAGCGGCGACGTCAGCTTCAGCGAGGCCTTCCCCTGCGTGACCACGGCTCCCACCTATGGCGCCGTCCGCCAGTTGCGCATCTTCATCGACCGCTGCTCCATCGAAGTGTTCGATGCCGAGGGCCGTATGGCAATGACCAGCCTCGTGTTCCCCTCAGTGCCTTACGACGCGCTGAAGGTGAAAGGCGGTAAGGCAGTCGTCTATGAAGTTAAGAATTAAGAGTTTATAGTTTACACTTAAAAAGTCAATCGTTATGGCAAATCAAAATAAATCCATCTACCTCATCCCCGTGATGCTGTGCTTCTTCTGTATGGGTTTCGTCGACCTCGTGGGCATTGCATCCAACTACGTGAAGGAAGACCTCTCGCTCAACGATGCCACAGCCAACATCTTCCCCTCGCTCGTCTTCTTCTGGTTCCTCATCTTCTCCGTACCCACGGGAATGCTGATGAACCGCATCGGACGTAAGCAGACGGTGCTGCTGTCGCTCATCGTGACCGTGCTGTCGCTCATCCTGCCCCTCTTCGGCGAGAGCTTCGGGCTGATGCTCGCCGCCTTCTCGCTGCTGGGCATCGGCAATGCCCTGATGCAGACCAGCATCAACCCGCTGGCAATGCTCATCATCGGCGACAAGAATCTGGCCTCCACGCTCACCTTCGGCCAGTTTGTCAAGGCCATCGCCTCGTTCCTCGCTCCCTATCTGGCTATGTGGGGAGCCACGGCCGCAATGCCCCACTTCGGGCTGGGCTGGCGCGTCTTGTTCCTCGTCTACTTCGTTGTGGGTGCCCTCTCGGCTGCCATCCTCTGGGCCACGCCCATTCAGGAAGAGAAGCTGGAAGGCCGCTCGTCGTCGCTGGCCGACTGTCTGCGCCTGCTGAGCCGCCCCATCGTGCTGCTCTCTTTCTTTGGCATTATGTGCCACGTGGGCATTGATGTGGGCACCAACACCACGGCGCCCAAGCTGCTGATGGAGCGCGTGGGGATGACGCTCAACGAGGCTGCCTTTGCCACCTCGCTCTACTTCATCTTCCGCACCATCGGCGCGCTGACGGGCTCGTTCTTCCTGCGGGTGATGCGCACGCGCCTCTTCTTCATCGTCAGCGTGGTGATGATGGCCATCGCTATGGTGCTGATGTTCGGCGGCAGCACGAAGGCACTGCTCTATACGGCCATTGCACTCGTGGGCTATGGCAACAGCAACATCTTCTCAATGGCTTTCTCCGAGGCGCTGCTCTCCGTTCCTGACAAGCAGAACGAGGTGAGCGGACTGATGATTATGGGACTCTTCGGCGGCACGGTGTTCCCCCTGCTGATGGGACTGGCCAGCGATGCCGTAGGGCAGGCTGGAGCCGTGGCGGTGATGGCCGTCGGCGTGGTCTACCTCTTCACTTATATACCACGCGTGAAGCACTGAGAACTTTAACGTTTAGAATATACTAAAAACCAACGACTATGCAGAATAAAAGATTTATCGTAGGCCTCGGCGAGGCACTCTGGGACGTGCTTCCCGAAGGAAAGAAACTGGGCGGAGCGCCCGCCAACTTTGCCTATCACGCCGGCCAGTTCCTCGGTCAGGACAACACGCTGGCCGTCAGTGCGCTCGGCGAGGACAAGCTGGCCGAGGAGACCCTCGACTCGCTGCGCGAGCACGGGCTCAACTATCTGATGCCCCGCGTGCCCTATCCCACGGGCCCGGTGCAGGTGACACTCGACGACGTGGGCATTCCCTCGTACGACATTAAGGAGAACGTGGCGTGGGACAACATACCGCTCGACAGCGACGTAGAGGCCGTGGCGCGCCAGTGCCGTGCCGTCTGCTTCGGCTCGCTGGCCCAGCGCAACGTCGTGTCGCGCGAGACCATCCATCGCTTCCTCGACCTGACGCCGGCCGACTGCGTGAAGATATTCGATATCAACCTGCGCCAGAACTTCTACACCAAAGAGGTGATTCAGGAGTCGATGCGCCGTTGCAACATATTGAAGATTAACGACGAGGAGCTGGTGCTCATCGGACGTATGTTCGGCTATCCCGGTCTTGACATTGAGAACAAGTGCTGGCTCATTTTGGGCAAGTACAATCTGGATATGCTGGTGCTCACCTGCGGCACCAACGGCTCTTACGTGTTCAGTCCGGGTCAGATGTCGTTCCAAGAGACGCCGAAGGTGACCGTGGCCGACACCGTGGGTGCGGGCGACTCGTTCACGGGCTCGTTCTGTGCAGCCATCCTGAGCGGCAAGCCGGTGGCCGAAGCCCATCGGATAGCCGTAGAGGTGAGTGCCTATGTGTGCACTCAGAACGGCGCAATGCCGCCCATCAGTGACGAGCTGTTGGCGCGCGTGAAGTAACGGAACGGCCGTCGCGCCATTGTTTCAAAAGCTGGGGAGTGTTGCTCCGCGGCCTCGGGAGCATCACTCCCCAGCCTGCGGAGCATCACTCCCCAGCTTGCGGAGAAACGCTTCGGGGGCTGGGGAAGGCGCTCGGAGGGCTCGGAGCTCTCGGAGAACTCGGAGCGCTCGGAGAACTCAGAGACCTCCGAGAGCTCCGAGCCCTCCGAGTCTTTCAGCGCTGGATGCTGTCGGTGAGCAGGGCGTACTGCTGTCGGATGTAGCCGTCGGCCCACTGGTAGTAGGCACCGAGGGCACGTTCGTCGTGGCGGCCGGCGGCGCGGCTGCGCTCCAGCTCGGCCTCGCCGCGGCGCAGCAACTCGCGCTCAATGGGGCGTATGCGCTGCAGGATGCCCGTTCCGGCACGGTTGACCAGCTTCGACAGGTCGATATAGTCGGCCCGCGAGCTCTTCTTCAGGGGGAAGAGGTGCTGCTTCAGCCGGAGCGCCAGCAGGCAGAGCTCCCCTTCGCCGTCGGCACCGCGCGTCACTACCTGTGGCAGCTTGCCGCCCGGAGTGATGACCAGCGGCAGGGCCACGGCAGCCAGCGGCGAGCCGGCTATGGTCCAGCTGACCGTGAGCAGCGGCGACTCGCCCGGCTTGACACCCTGAACGACGAGCGTAGAGGCAGAGAAATAGCGCGGGATGAAGTCGCGGAAAGCCACGTAGCGCGTGTCGTCCCAGTCGGCAGGCAGGTCGGCCAGCAGGTTCTGGTGCGTCAGTCCGTGGGTCAGGTGGCGCGGCACGTCCGTGAGCAGCCACTGCCACCCGATGCGCCCCTCGGCTTCGGCCTGCTGCATCAGTTGGCTGGCGGCCAGATAGCGCTCTATGCCGCGGTCGAGCGAGCGGTCGCCCGAGAAGGCGTGGTTGGTGCGGATGAGATAGCCCTGCGGCGCCACCAGCGGGTCGTTCACGTCGTATTTGGTATATCCGGCGTGCCCCGTCTCATAGTAGGCCGCGTTGCCCTCGGCGTCCAGTGCGCCGAAGTTGGAGTTGATGGGCAGGGGGTGGGGCAGCGTGTCGAGAAAGTGTTCGAAGTCTTTCAGCGAGCCACACACCTCCAGTGCGCGCCGCATCAGCTGGCCGTCGCACTCCTCGTCCTGACTGTCGGGACCGTTCAGGTTGTAGGCCGACGTGTTGAACAGGGCGAATCCCGCCTCGTTGTGGCCTCCCCACGCCTCGCGGGGCTGTGTGTCGCTGGCAGCCACGATGGCCAGATAGCGGTAGCGCTCGCCCTGCTGCAAGACAACGAGGTTGTGCTGGTCGGGGCAGTCGCGGTTCTTGAGCAGCAGGGGGCGGCCGTCGGGCGTGATGCGTCCCGAAATGATAATCGACGTACAGGCACGAAGAGTGGCAGCACTCATCGAGAGCACTGCCACCAAGCAAACTAATAATCTAAATATAAACACAACTATGGTTTCTTTTTTGTTGAGAGTTGAGAGTGTGCTGCCCTCCCAACTTCGGCGGCAGCAATCTCCCACACTCTCAACTCTTCATTCTCAATTTCTCAATTCTCAACTCTCAATTACAGCGTCAGCCCTACCTTTGCGAACACGTAGCGGCCGTTGAAGCCGAACTGCTGGCTGGTGCGCGAGTAGAGGAAGTAGCCACTACCCGTGTTGCTGCCGTGCGTGCGAGCAGGATAGACGTCGAACAGGTTGTTGGCACCCAATGCCAAGTGGAGGGCCTTCGTGGCCTGATAGCCTACGGTGAGGTCGGTCACTACGCGTCCGTTGAACACCTCCTGATTCTCCACCGTGTTCGAGGCAGCGGTGGTGCGTCCGAACCAGTTGTTGCGCAGGAAAATGTCCCACTGGCCTCCGCGCCACGAGAGCGAGAGGTTGATTTTCTCGCGGGGCACGGCCTTCTCGATGTAGATGCGGCTCTGTCCGTCCAGATAGCTGTCTTCCTTGCCGGCCAATACGGTCGATGCGTGCACGTTCTTCACCTTCGTGTGGATGTAGCTGGCCGAGAGGTCGGCGCGCAGCTGGCCACCCCAGAGGGCGTGCTTGTAGGTGAGCACGGCGTCGATACCGCTGGTCTCCGTGTCGATGGCGTTGGCGAAGAAGCGTGCCGACGAAGCACCGGCATCGGTCAGGATGGTGTAGATTTCGCGGTCCTGCTCAGAGGCGTCGGCTGCATTGCTGCCGCTGAACTGACCGGTGTAGATGATGCGGTCGTTGATGCGGATGAAGTAGCCGTCGACGGTCAGCGAGAAGTTGCCGAAGCGTCCGGTGACGCCGCCGCTCAGGTTGTAGCTCTTCTCAGCCTTCAGCTTGGGGATGCCCAGCAGCTGAGCCAGTCGCGAGTCGTTGCGGAAGGTGCCGCTCTGGATGATTTCGCCGTCGCTCCAGAGGCTGGACGTGGCACTGAAGTAACGCTGGTGGAGCGAGGGAGCGCGGAAGCCCGTGCTGGCCGTAGCGCGCACCGACCAGTCGTCGGTCAGCTTGTAGCGCAGCGACAGCTTCTCGGTCAGCGTAGAGCCGAAGTCAGAATAGTTCTCGAAGCGCAGGGCACCCGACACGAGGAAGGCCTTCGTGATGTTGAAGTTGGCATCGGCATAGAGCGCTATCGATGAGCGGGTGCCCACGGCAGCGTTCTCAGCGCGGAATCCCGGGAAAGCCTGTGCACCGCCGGCATAGTTGGAGCCGTTCTGTGCCTTCAGCGTCTGCACCTCGCCGCGCTCGTCCTGAATGAGGATGGGGTCGCCGTTGGCATCGGTGCCCACCTTAGTATAGCGGCCGAAGTCTACGTACGAGTTGCGCTCGCCCTCTACCAGCTCATACTTCTCGTAGCGGTGCTCGGCGCCCAGTGCGAGGCTGATGCCAGCCAGTGCGTCGGCAAAGGTGCGCGTCAGGTCGAAGTTGGTCGTGTTCTGCGTGAAGCGGTAGCCACCGGCATTGAAGGCCGTGGGCGATGCCTCGAGCAGCGATGCGTTGAGCGAGTTGGTTGTGGTGAAGTCGATGGTGTTCTTACCATACGTGTTCGAGAAGTCGAAGTCCCACTTTCCAATCTTTCCGCGGATACCGAGCGAGAGCGACTGGTCGATGTTGTCGGTATTGATGAGCGGCAGGAAGCCGTCGGGATAGATGCTGGCAATGTTCTGCGTCAGCTGTGCGGGCTGGCGGCGGAAGGCAGCCGATTCGCCCTTGCGGTAGTTCAGACCGCCGAAGCTGTAGAACTCAGAGTGGTCGCTCAGCGGCACAATCGAGTTGATGAAGAGCGCGCCGCCACGCAGCTTCGACTGACCGATGCGGCTGACGTAGTCGCCGCGCGTGCGGCCCAGCCGTGCCAGCGTCTCGTCGGTGACGTCGGCACCCGTGGGGTTGGGGTAGAGGTCAGGGAAGTTGTAGTCATTGAAGATGGTTCCCGTGAACTCCTCCTGACGGTTGGTGGGGTTGCGATAGTCGAGCGAACCGGCAAAGTTGATGAAGCCGCCCTTCTTGCCAAGCTTGAAGCCGAGGTTGGCATTGGCCTGAGCCGTCTCGCCGTCGAGCGTGTGCTCGGAGTGCTTGGACAGATAGCCGCCGCCGGCCAGATTGATGCGGGCATTGTCGGTGTTGTCTTCCAGAATGATGTTGATTACACCGGCAATGGCATCAGAGCCATACTGTGCCGAAGCACCGTCGCGCAGAATCTCGATGCGCTTGATGGCCGAGGTGGGGATGGCGTTGAGGTCGATACCTACCGAGCCCTTACCGAACGAACCGTTGATGTTGACCATCGACGTGGTGTGGCGGCGCTTGCCGTTGATGAGCACCAGCACTTGGTCGGGACCCAGTCCGCGCAGCGAGGCGGGGTCGATGTGGTCGGTAGCGTCGGCGATGACCTGCGTGTTCGAGTTGAACGACGGGGCGGCGTAGTTCAGAATCTGGTTGAGGCTCACCTGACCTACATCTTTAAATACGGCATTATCGATGACGTCGACAGGTGCCGGTGAGTCGAGCCGTGAGCGGGGCACCGAACGGTTGCCCACCACCACTACGTCGTCCAGTGCATCCTGTGCGCGCAGATAGAAGTTGAAGCGGATGGGCTTGTTGTCCTTAATGACCAGCGTCTTGCGCTGCTCGCCATAGCCCACGTACGAGGCGACGATGGTGTACGAACCGCGCTTCAGGTCGAACGCGAAGTCACCGTTGACGGCCGAAGTGGCGTGGATGTTGGTTCCTTCAACTCGGATGATGGCACCCGGCAGATAGCCGTTGTCGTCGACCACCTTTCCAAACACTTTCACCTGTGCCTGTACGCCGATGGCCACGATGGCCAGCAGCGACAGGACTAACAATCTTTTTACTTTGTTCTTTTCCATACTTTCTCTTGTTTAGTTCGATAATCAAAACTTTCGAGGGCAAAGGTACGGGGTTCTTAACAAATGTAAAATACCATCTTGGGGGCATTTTTCCTACCGCTTGTTGGGTACGGAAAGGCATTTCAGCGGTAGGCATACCATACGTTAGGTAGCCAAAATACCCCGCTTGTGCGATTTCCCATATCGGCCGAAATCCGTAATTTTGCACGCATCAATCACGCTGTTGGACAGCAACTTATCACACATCTATCAATATGGTGCACTACATCTTGGCCGACAATCAGGAGCTGACCCGCGCGGGGCTCGAGGCAATCATCCGCAACGACCGCGACGCCGAAATACTGCACGCCTCGAACAAGGCGAGGCTGGTGCAGCTGCTGATTGCTAACGAATATGCTACGGTGGTCATCGACTACCGGCTGTTCGACTTTGTCGACGACGAGAACTTCCTCGTCGTGGTGGAGCGCTTCCAGATGGCCTCGTGGGTGCTCATCTGCGACGAGCTGACCGACAGCCATATCCGCAAGCTGGTCTACTCGAGCCAGAACATCAGCATCGTCTTTAAGGACTCGCCGCTGAGCAATATCCGCGATGCCATCAGTGCTGCCACGCGCCGCTCGCGCTACATCTGCCAGCGGGCCACGGAGATACTGCTCAGCCGCGAACAAAACGACACCACCGTGCAGCGGCTGACGCTGACAGAGGTGGAGATTGTGCGCGCCATAGCGCAGGGGAAGACGACGAAGGAGATTGCTGCCGAGCGTTTCTCGAGCATTCACACCATCAATACGCACCGCAAGAACATCTTCCGCAAGCTCAATGTCAACACGGCCCACGAGGCGGTGAAGTATGCACTGCGCGCCGGGCTGGTGGATACGGAAGACTTTTATATCTGAAATTAATTGAGAATGGAGAATTGGGAATGGAGAATTATGATTAGCTCATACGCTTGAAAGTAATCATAATTCTCCATTCCCAATTATCAATTCTCAATTACAAAGGATAATGTTGTTCCTTTTCCACCACTTCGCCCTTCAGAATGCGGAAGGAGTTGAGCACAACGTGGCCGTCGGCCAGCGAGAGGATGGCATAGCGGATGTTGGGGTCGTTGGCCAGTCGAAGGTCTTCCTGCGAAGGACGTGAGGGACTGGCAGGGTGCGAGTGCCAGTTGGCCAGAATGCGGAGCCCCTTTTGACGGGCATACTTCAGGGCGGCAAACTGGTCCTTCGGTGCAAAGGAGAAATGCTCGGCCGAGTGGTCGATGTTCTCCATCCAGTAGTTCTCGGTGACGGTGTCGTCAGTGCCCAGCAGATAACCGCAAGTCTCCAGTGGAGCATCGCGGCGTGCCTGCTCAATCATCTCGGCTATTACGTTGTCGTTGATCTTCATCGTTCTTTTAATTTAGCTAATAGTTGATAGTTGATAGTTTATAGTGAAGAGTTTATAATGAATAGTTATGATTACTTTCGAGCGTATGAGGTAATCATAACTATTCACTCTTCACTATAAACTATAAACTCTTCACAACAAACTATCAACTGTTTCATTGTCAGTGTTTCAAATCGCAGGCCGTCTGTTCGTAGTCGATGAGACGGTCAATGGTAGGATGGTCGCCACAGACTTCGCACGTGGCGCGGCGCTTCACGTTGATGGTGCGGAACTGCATCTGCTTGGCGTCGAACGTCAGCAGGCGGTTGGTCAGCAGCTGACCGATGCCCGTGATGTATTTCAGAGCCTCGGCCGCCTGAATGGTGCCCAGCATTCCGGCGATGGCACCCAGCACACCGGCCTGCGAGCAGGTGGGTACGGCTCCGGCGGGCGGCGGCTCCTTAAAGAAGCAGCGGTAGCAGGCCGTGCCGGGCAGATGGGTGAACGTCTGTCCGTTGAAGCGCAGGATGCCTCCGTGCGAGAAAGCCTTGCCCGCCATCACACAGGCGTCGTTGATGAGAAACTTCACGGGGAAGTTGTCCGTGCCGTCGATGACGAAGTCGTAGGGCTCGATAATCTGACGGGCGTTGGCCGAGTCGAGGAACTCGTGATACGTCTCAACCTTCACGTCGGGGTTGATGGCCTGCATCTTCTGGCGCGCGCTCTCCACCTTCGGCGTGCCTACGTCGCGGGTGAAGTGGATAATCTGCCGTTGCAGGTTGCTCAGGTCCACCACGTCGGCGTCTACGATGCCGATGGTGCCCACGCCGGCAGCGGCCAGATAGAGGGCGGCTGGCGCACCCAGTCCGCCAGCTCCCACGATGAGCACGCGGGCACCCAGAATCTTCTCCTGTCCCTCCACGCCCACGTCTTTCAGTAGGATGTGGCGCGAGTAGCGTTCTATTTGCGATTCACTGAAGTCGTACATAATCTTAGTTTTTAATTTATAGTTGATAGTGGATAGGTGATAGTTATGATTTGTTTCGAGCGTTTGAAGTAATCATAACTGTCAACTGTTCACTGTCAACTCTCAACTACGAAACAGCCTCCTCCCATAAAGTAGAGGAAGTCTACCGTGTCGCCCTCGTTGACCGTTGTCTTGTCCCAGTCGTCACGGTCTACAAACTCGTCGTTCAGTTGTACGCTGACCATTTCGGGCTGCTCCACGTCGCTTGCAGCTATCAGCTGGGCCAGCGAAGCGGGCAGCTGCAGGTCGCGCTGCTCTCCGTTGATGGTAATTGTTGCCATAGATGATGCGTATATATTAATATGGTGTTGGTTATCGTGGGCAAAGGTACGCATTCAGCCCGACGTGCGAAATCCCACCAGTAAGGTATTTCCGATACCAAACGTTTGGTATTGTGGGTGTACCAGAAAATAAGTATCTTTGCAGCGGAAAAGAAGCAGTACATTTATTTATCAGGACAAAAGAAGAGAAAGATATGGCATCCTATGAATCGAAAATACTCTCTGCGCGCTATGCCAAGCCCGATGCCCACGGGTCGCTGGCAATGCCGGTATACCACGCTGCGGCCTATGAGTTCCCGTCGGCACAGGCGATGGCCGATGCATTCTGCGGTCGCTCGCCGGCTCACAGCTATTCGCGCATTTCCAACCCCACCGTGCAGCAGCTGGAACGCCGTGTGCAGCAGGCCACCGGTGCCCTGAGTGTGACGGCCCTGAATACAGGTATGGCTGCCATCAGTCACGCACTGATGAACGTGGCGAGTGCGGGACTTAACATTGTGGCCTCGCCCCACGTCTTTGGCAACAGCCATTCGCTGCTGGGCGACACGCTGACCGCGCTGGGCGTCGAGACCCGCTGGGCCGACTTCCGTGATGTGGCAGAAGTGGAGCGGCAGATGGACGACAACACCTGTGCCGTCTTCTTCGAGATGATTACCAATCCGCAGCTCTATGTGACCGACCTGCGCGCCATCAGCGAAGCTGCCCATCGCCATAACGTGCCAGTGATAGCCGACACAACTATCATCCCTTTCACTGTGTTCCACGCTCCCGACTTCGGTATCGACATTGAGGTGATTTCCAGCACGAAGTATATCTCGGGCGGTGCCACGTCGCTGGGCGGACTGCTCATCGACTATGGCCGTTTCGATTGGAGCCGTGCCCACGTAGCCCCGCCACTGCTGCGGCGCACCAAGCGGGTAGGGCCCAAGATGGCTTTCACCGCCCGGCTGAAGACCGAGCTGGTGACTAATCTGGGCTCACTGATGTCGCCTCACGCTGCCTATATGCAGACACTCGGGCTGGAGACGCTGGCCCTGCGGTTCGATAGACAAGCCTCGTCGGCACTGACACTGGCCCGTGAGTTGCAGCACACAGCGGGTATCGTCAGCGTCAATTACCCCGGACTGGAAGACAATCCCTACCACGAGTTGGCCGTCAGTCAGTTCGGACCGCTGCCCGGAGCGATGCTGACCATTGATGCCGAGAGTCGCGAGGCCGCCTTCCATCTGATAGACCACTTGCAGCTGGTGCGCCGGGCCACCAATCTCTTCGACCATCGCAGTCTGGCCATCCATCCCGCCAGCACCATCTTTGCGCTGTTCAGTGAGGAAGAGCGGCAGCAGATGGGCATCAGTCAGCAGACCATCCGGCTGAGCGTGGGACTGGAAGACCCGGCCGACATTGCGGCCGACATTCGGCAGGCTATTGGCGTATAAGCTACTTCACCTTATTATATATATAATATATATCCCAACAAAGAACGCCCGTTCGGCAGGTTGCATCTGCCAGAACGGGCGTTCTTTATTGGGATGGATGTCTCTTTATCAGCGGCGTTCGCCCACAATCTTGTGCAGGGCGACGACCAGTCGGTCTACATCTTCTTTCGTGTTGTAGATGGCAAACGTGGGGCGCACGCTGGCTTCGTAGCCCAGTGCACGCAGGGCGGGCTGGGCGCAGTGGTGCCCGGCACGCACGGCAATGCCCTCTTTGTCGAGCAGGGTGCCGGTCTCGGTCACGGGTACGCTGTCGAGCACGAACGATACCACGCTGACGCGGTGCTTGGGATTGCCGATGAGCGTCAGTCCCGGCACTCCGGCCAGCTGCTCGCGGGCATACTCTGTCAGCCGGTGCTCGTGCTGCTCAATGTTGCGGATGCCCACACGGCTCACGTAGTCCAGCGCCTCGCCCAGTCCGATGGCATCGGCCACATTGGGCGTTCCGGCCTCAAAGCGGGCCGGCGGCTCATTGTACTCCGTGCGCTCGATGGTCACATCCTTAATCATATTGCCACCTCCCTGCCACGGGCGCAGCTTGTCCAGCCACTCCTTACGTCCGTAGACGGCACCGATGCCGTTGGGGCCGTAAATCTTGTGGCCCGAGAAGACGAAGAAGTCGGCTCCCAGTTGCTGTACGTCGACCTTTGTGTGGGCAATACTCTGTGCGCCGTCAATGAGTACGGGCACGTTGTGCGAGTGGGCAATCTGGATGATGCGCTCCACGTCGTTGATGGTGCCGAACGTATTGTTTACATGGCCCACGCTGACGATGCGCGTACGCGGAGTGATGAGCCGTTCCAGCTCAGAAAGAATCAGGTCGCCGTTCCGGTCGATGGGGATGGCACGCAGCTCGGCTCCCTGCTCGTGGGCCACCTGCTGCCACGGCACGATGTTGGCGTGGTGGTCCAGCGTGGACACGATGATGTTGTCGCCCGGCGTGACGTACTGGCGGCCGAAAGTCTGGGCAATGAGGTTGATGCCCTCGGTGGTGCCGCGCACGAAGACGATGTTCTCAGCCGACGGCGCATTGATGAATCGCGCCACCGTCTCACGCGCCTTCTCATAGGCATCCGTAGCCCGTGCGGCCAGCGTGTGGGCGCCGCGGTGGATGTTGCTGTTGTAGGTGCGATAGTATTCGCTGATCTTATCGATTACTTGGTTCGGCTTCTGCGTCGTGGCACCGTTGTCCAGCCATACGAGGTCGTGGCCGTTCACCTTTTGGTTGAGCACGGGGAAGTCGGCCTTAATCTGGTCGGAGTTTAGGGTGTCGGCCTCCTCGTAGTTCAGCGAGCTGAGTTCGGCCTCGCCGAGGCGCTGCAACCCATTGCCCTCTCCTCCCGTGTGGGAGTTGATTTCTGACAGTTCGCTCAGCTTGAGGAACGCTTTGATGGGGTCGGCCTCTTCCTCCTCTGCATAGGAGTGGACGGCGGTAGAAAGCTCTTCGGGGCAATACTTCCGCGCCACTTGTCTCAGCATCTCGAACGTCGGGTCTTCCAATCCGCTGCCGTCGATGTTCTTAATGTCTATCATACGCAAGTCATTCTAAGCCCCTCCCTTGCAGGAGGGGCTGGGGATGGGGTTCCTTACTTTTCTACTTTGTTACGGTGTTGGTAGTCGTGGTAGTAGCCCACTTCTACGTTCTCCAGCACGGCAATGGCGTCGTCGGTCAGTGCTGCCAGCGAGAAATACTTCGTTAGCAGATACGATGCTACGCCAAACTTGTCGAGTCCCATCAGACGGGCCGACAGGCTGGGAGCTATCTCGCCGGGGATACCGCTCTGGTGCAGTCCCACTACGCCCTGATTCTTCTCGCCCGTGCGTACGAGGATGATGCTGGTGGTGCCCACGCCGCGATTGGTCAGGTACTGGCCCTGCACCTCTACTTTGTCCGACGGAATCAGGGGCACGCCGCGCCACAGGATGACTTTCGTGCCGAAGAGGTCGGTCGTCGTAGGCGGCACGCCGCGCCACGTGCACTCACGCTCGAAGGCTGCAATGGCCCGCGGGTTGGCGATGAAGAAGGCTGGCTCCTTCCATACCAGCGACAGCAGCTCGTCCAAATCGTCGGGCGTCGGTGAACCGTAGCGGGTTGAGATGCGGTAAGCGGGATTGGCCGAGGCCAGCAGTCCGAACTTCGGATTGTTGATGAGCTCCCACTCCTGACGCTCCTTGATGCTCTCTATTGAGAGGCGCAGCTGCTCTTCCAGCTGGTTGTAGGGGTTGTTGTACAGGTCGCTGACGCGGGTGTGGACGCGCACCACGGTCTGCAGCGTGTTGAGCGAATACTCAGTGGGCTGCTCCTCGTAGTCGATGTAAGTCTCGGGGATGATGTTGTCCTCCTCGTGGCCGCTCAGCAGGTCGATGTGCTTCTCGCCGTGCTCATTGACCGTAGCCTTCAGGCGCAGCTGCTTGTCTACGGCTTTCTGGAACGTCTCGCGGAAGTCGGGTACCTCTTTGATAAATGTCTCCAGTTCCTTACTTTCCAGTGTGAAGAATACGCCCGGCGTGACGGCACGCACCGATACCGTTGCCGTAGTATCGTTGAGCAGGTCGGCCTCGCCGAAGAACTCGCCCTCGCCGAGCAGTGCGATGCGCAGTTCCTCGCCGTGCAGACCGCGGCTGATGACCTCAGCCTGTCCGCTGGCTACGATGAAGAACTTGAGCGGGTCTTTCTCGGCTTTGATGAGATACTTGCCCAGCTCTACCTCTTCGGTGACGAAGCGGCGTGCCAGTCGCGTCACCACCTCCTCGCTGAAGTCGGAGAAGAGCGGGATGCTCTGCAGGCTCTTGGCGCGGAAGCTCGGTTCGCCGTTGAAGTATTCCACGGGCACGCGCTCGCCTTTCTTCAGTTCCACCTTCGTGCGGTTCACGCGGTAGGTGCCACCGCTCACTTGCACCCACGGCAGCAACTTGAGCAGCAGTCTCGGGGTGATAGACCCCATCTGTGGGGCGGTTTTGGTTGTGGTGGCCAGTTTTCTGGCCGTTGCAGTAGTCACACTGCGCTGTAAGTTTGAGTCAGCCATTGTTTAGTCTTTTTTATTTTTTGATGATTACTTTATGCGTTGTTCCCTCTACGTGCTCCACGCTGAGCACGTTGTAGCCCTGTTCGATGGCGTTGCGCGGCACGTTGTCCAGCGGCTCGCCCTCGCTGAGCAGCACCTCCAGCGTGTCGCCCTCTTGCAGTTTGGCCAGTTCTATCTTCGTCTTGACGAAGGTCATCGGGCAGTGTTCCCGTGTAATGTCTAATACGTGCGACCTACCCCCAGCCCCTCCTGATGGGAGGGGAGACTGGTTGGTCTTGTTATCGTTGTTTGCCATTTCCTTTTCTCCTTTTCTTTTATCTATTAATTATTGTATATGATTCGCATTTTAGTCTCCCCCTCCCTTGGGGAGGGGCAGGGGGGTGGGTTCCCTAAATAAACAGCGTTTGTCCGCCTTCAGAGAGCTTGAGGAAAGACGCCACGCCGAGCACATCCTTCACTTCCGGGATGAAGTCTTCGCGTTTCAGGCCCAGCACGTGCATTGCCATCTCGCAGGCATAGAGGTTGATGCCCAGTGCCTTGGCGGCCTCTACCAGTTCTTCGAGCGTGGCCACGTTGTTCTTGCGCATCAGATAGCGGAAGATGCTCGGACCAGCACCGAAGAAGTTGAAGCGGCTGGTGGGGGTGGCACTCAGTCCGCCCATCATAAAGCCGAAGATTTTGGTCAGCCAGTTGCCGCCCACAAAAGCACGTCCGCGCTTTTGCTTGATGGCATCGAGCCCCCAGAAGGTGAAGAAGATGTTCACCTCGTAGCCCACGGCAGCAGCTCCCGTGCCCAGCGTGAACACGGCGGTCAGCTTGTCGAAGTCGCCGCTGAAGGCGATGATTGAGAGTTTCTTAACCTCGTTATTGTTTGCCATTTTCTTTCCTTTCCTTATCTTTATTGGTTATACAACTTCGTTGACAGATAGCGCTCGCCGGTGTCGGGCAGCAGCACCACAATCTGTTTTCCCTCGTTCTCTATGCGCTGGGCAATGCGGATGGCTGCCACCAATGCCGCTCCCGACGATACCCCCGCCAGCAGTCCCTCGCGGCGTGCCAGCTGGCGTGCTGCCTCGTAGGCCTCTTCATCGCGCACGCGGATGATTTCGTCGTACACGCGGGTGTTGAGCACGCCCGGTATGAATCCCGCACCGATGCCCTGCAACTTGTGCGGACCGGGCTTCCCACCCGAGAGTACCGCCGAGCCCTGCGGTTCTACACCTACTATTTTAATATCGCGCTTGCGCGAGCGCAGCACCTCGCCCACTCCCGTGATGGTGCCGCCGGTACCGATGGCACTGACGAAGATGTCGACGCGTCCGTCGGTATCGCGCCATATCTCCTCGGCCGTCGTCTGGCGGTGAATCTCGGCGTTGGCAGGGTTTTCAAACTGTTGGGGGATGAAGGCATTGCCAATGTGCTCAGCCAGTTCGCGTGCCTTACGGATGGCACCGCCCATTCCTTCGTAGGCCGGTGTCAGCACGAGGCAGGCTCCCAGTGCGCGCAGCAGTGTGCGCCGTTCGAGCGACATTGCGTCGGGCATCGTCAGGATGAGGCGATAGCCGCGTATGGCGCAGATGAAGGCCAGTCCGATGCCCGTGTTGCCGCTGGTGGGTTCGATAATCGTAGTGTCGGGGTCAATCAGTCCCTTACGCTCAGCGTCGTCAATGAGCGAGAATCCCGTACGGTCTTTCACCGAGCGTGCCGGGTTCTGCATCTCCAGTTTGGCTATCACGCGCGCTTTCAGGTTCAGCTCCCGTTCGGTGCGTGTCAGCTCGAGCAGCGGCGTGTTGCCCAGTAGGTCAATGAGGTTATGAGCTATCTTTGCCATTGTATAATTGGTATAGTTTTTGTGAAATTACTGCGGTGCAAAGTTACGCCGATTCCGATGCTTGCGAAATCGCACACGTATGGCATATCGCATACCAAACGTTTGCGATTTGCCGTTCCGCCCGCGTTGCCTATCGGCTGTGGTTGCCTGCTTCGGTGGGGACCTCGCCGAGCCAGTGGGTCGTGGTGATGAATTTGGGTGATGAGGGTGTGGATTTAGGCAGAAACCTGATGGAATTAGGTTTAAATTGCCTATCTTTGCCCTGTGATTACAGACGAACTCTTCGGCCGCTGTGCCGAGCTGGTGGCCTCTGGACCGACGGCCGAGGCACTGCGCTATCTGCACCAGACGCTGGTGCTGGCGTGCAGTGAGGCACTGCGTGGTACTGGGCAGGGCTATGGCAACGTGTTTGCGCAGGTGGACTATCTGTGCAAGCGCCATCACTTATCCACGCCCGACCGCATTGCCATTCAGACGGCGCGCCTCCACGCCAACGGTCGCGTGCCAGTGGAGCCCGACGAATGGCGCTACGACATACGTGCGTTGGTGCGCTTTATTGCAGCCGTCTTCGGTACTTCCGTTCCCGGGCAGTTGGTGGCGAGTCTGCCAGCCAACGACCGCCCTTATGAAGCCTCGGCCCAGATAGACCACCGTTGTGTGCGTTGCATCGTGAATACGGTGGATGGAGAGGAGGTGACTGCCACCACTGCCGACGGCGACATCACCATCGGTGGCATCGATGCTTCCACGCTCCGGCTGCTCCGTCCCGGTGTGCAACTGAATCTGCTGGACGTTTCGACAGACGAAGGCCTGTCGAAACGCGTCACCCCCCGCCTCACCGTTTTCGAGCCCGACTTCCTCGTGGACATCTCGTCGGTCGCTGCCTGTTTCGCCGACTACGGCCACCATCCGATGAGCTATCTCATCGGGCGGCTGAAGCCACGGGCCAACTCGCAGGCCATTCTGCTGGGAAACTATGCCAGTAGGGCACTGGACGACATCATCAACAATGAGACTTTCAACCTTTCGGAGACCATCCGCACCTCGTTTCGCGAGCAAGCCTTGCAGTTCTGCACGTGCGAGGGCTTCGACGGCGCGCGGTTTAAGGCCGACGCAACCCTGCAGGCCGACCATCTTCGCGAGGTGGTCGACGTGCTCTTTGGCGGCGACTACCACCGCGAGCAGGCCATCCTCGAGCCCTCGTTCGTCTGCGAGCAGCTGGGACTGCAGGGACGTGTCGACCTGATGACTACGGATATGCGGCTGCTCGTCGAGCAGAAGTCGGGCAAGAACTTCCATATTGAGCGACCCCAGCCGGGGCAGAAGGGCTTGCAGCTGGAGAACCACTACGTGCAGCTGTTGCTCTACTATGGCATCCTGCGCCAAAACTTCCACCTCGCACCCGACCGTGTGGACATCCGCCTGCTCTACTCGCGCTATCCCGCACAGCAGGGACTGCTCGTGGTCAACTTCTACCGTGAGCTGTTCTACGAGGCCATCCGTCTGCGCAACCGTATTGTGGCAGCCGAGCTCCATCTTGCCGAGCGGGGCTTTGGCTCGATATGGCCGCAGCTTCGGGCCGACACGCTGCTGGAGAACGGGCAGAAAGCCGACTTCTTCAATCGCTACGTGCGCCCCGAGGTGGAGCGTCTCGTCGGTGCGTTGCAACAGTTGCAGGGTGTTGAGCGCAGCTATCTGGAGCGGATGATGACCTTCGTCTTCCGTGAGCAGCGCGCCTCGAAGGTGGGCACCGAGCAGGGGCGCAGCACGGCCGCGGCCGACCTATGGACAATGCCGCTGGCCGAGAAGCTGGACACGGGCAACATCTTCGTACACCTTACTATAATAAAGAAAGAGCAGTCGACCGATTATAGTGGCATCGACCGCCTGACGCTGCGCATTGAGCCCAATCCTGATGCCGCTCCCGTCAACTTCAGGCGAGGCGACGGTGTCTATCTCTATGCCTACGATGGCGAGCCCGACGTGCGGCGCAGCATCCTGCTGAAGGCCACCATCGAACAGCTCACCGACGACGCGGTGACGGTGCGCCTGATGGACGGACAGCAGAATCCTCACCTCTTCGAGGCGCCCTGCTGGGCTATTGAGCACACCGCCTCCGATGCCTCCACGGCACTGCAGCTACGCTCGCTCTGCCAGTGGGCGGCGGCCGAGCCCCAGCGGCGGCGGTTGCTGCTCGGACTGGAGGCACCACGGCGCGATGCCTCGGTGCAGTTGTCGCGTCCGTATCATCCCCACTACGACGACGTGCTGCTGTCCGCCCGCCAGTCGCTCGACTATTTCCTGCTGGTCGGCCCGCCCGGCACGGGCAAGACCTCAATGGCACTCCGCTTTCTGGTGGAAGAGGAGCTGGGGGCTCACTTCCCGGCTTCCGACGCTCCGCCCTCTGTCCTCTTGATGGCCTATACCAATCGGGCGGTGGACGAGATATGCGGAATGTTGGAGGAGGCCCGGCAAGACTATCTGCGCATCGGTGGTGAGGCGACGTGCGACCCACGCTACCGCCAACGACTGCTGGACAACGCGCTCAGCGACACGCCACGGCTGGCCGACATCAAGAGCCGCATTGTGTCGGCGCGCATCATCGTGGGCACCACGTCAATGTTGCAGATGCGCCCTTACGTATTCCAGCTGAAGCACTTCTCACTGGCCATCGTCGACGAGGCTTCACAGATTCTGGAGCCCGGCATCATCGGGCTGCTGGCCTCGGAGTGTATCCGCCGCTTCATCCTCGTCGGCGACCACAAACAGCTGCCGGCCGTAGTGCAGCAGCCCGACGACGACCCACAGCTGCGAAGCTGCCGCCAGTCGCTCTTTGAGCGGCTTATCCGTCAGGAGCGCGAGGCTGGTCGGACGGCTTTCGTCGGCCTGCTGCGTCGTCAGGGACGTATGCATCCCGAGGTGGCTGCCTTTGCCAACGAGATGTTCTATGCCCGCGAACAGCTGCTGCCCGTGCCGCTGCCCCATCAGGAAGACACCTCGCTCCACTACGACGCGCCAGCCGAAGACGCACTGGACGAGGCTTTGCAGACCCGCCGTGTGCTGTTCCTGCCCTCGGCCGACTGTGCCGATATGCGCGTATCAGATAAGGTGAATGCCTCGGAGGCGCACATCGTGGCCGACCTGCTGCGCCGCATCTATCGCTTTGTGGGGCCAGAGCGGTTCGATGCCGACCGCACTGTGGGGGTCATCGTGCCCTACCGCAACCAGATTGCTTTGATACGTCGCGCTATGGCACAGCTGGGCATCGACGCGCTGCAGCGCATCAGCATCGACACCGTGGAGCGCTATCAGGGGTCGCAGCGCGACGTCATCATCTACAGCTTCACCGCCCAGCGTCCCTATCAGCTCAACTTCCTCACGCAGAGCACGTTCGAGGAAGACGGCCGCACCATCGACCGCCGGCTGAACGTGGCCCTGACGCGCGCCCGCTGCCAGCTGCTGCTCACGGGCAACGAAGCCCTGCTCAGTCGCAATCCCCTCTTTGCCGAACTCATCCGCCGCTATCGGCTGTCTTGAATGATGTAGAAAAAAAGAACCGGGAGCCATCCTTTTGGACGGCTCCCGGTTTTGTTTACAGTGTGATGCGGGCTTACTTCAGCTTGGTGTAGCCGTAGACAGCGCGCTCGCCCAGCTGCTCCTCGATGCGGATGAGCTGGTTGTACTTAGCCATACGGTCGGTGCGGCTGAGCGAACCAGTCTTAATCTGGCCGCTGTTGGTAGCCACGGCGATGTCGGCAATTGTGGTGTCCTCGGTCTCGCCCGAGCGGTGGCTGGTGACGGTGGTGTAGCCGTGACGGTGAGCCATCTCGATAGCGTCGAGCGTCTCGGTGAGCGAACCAATCTGGTTGACCTTAATCAGAATCGAGTTGGCAGCACCCACCTTGATACCCTTCTCGAGGAACTTCACGTTGGTAACGAACAGGTCGTCGCCTACGAGCTGGCAGCGGTCGCCGATGCGTGCGGTCAGCTTCACCCAGTTCTCCCAGTCGTTCTCGTCGAGACCGTCCTCGATAGAGTC
>JAFUZD010000061.1 GCA_017476785.1 Prevotella sp.
CCACCGACCTGCTGAAGTTCAGCATCGTGGTGACCAGCACCAACAGCCAGTCTACCGAGATTACATCGGCAGCTGCCGTAGGTGAGGCTCCGATGGCACTCATCATCCCCGGCAACTGGGCTTGGCCTATCGAGAAGACCAGCATCAAGCAGGCTTATCCCGACTTCGCTACGTGGGTGAAGGACGAGACCAACACCACGTGGTACAACAATCCCACGGCTGAATATGTAGTAAGATAATATTATTCATCAAATACTTAAAACTGATTGACGAAAGAGGCGACCGCGTGATGCAGTCGCCTTTTTTTTGCTTGAGGGGGCTGATGGGGCTTATGGGGCCTATAAGGCCTATGAGTCTTATGAGTCCTATAAGCCCTATAAGCCCCATAAGCCCCATAAGCCCCATAAGCCCCATTGGCCCCATCGGCCCCATCGGCCCCATCGGCCCCATCGGCCCCACAAGCCCCTCGAAAAATATTAAATTATCAGTTTCCTTTGGTCATTTCATATAAAATGAATAACTTTGCAGCCAAATTGCAATTTTTATTAACTAAACCAAATGTTTCAGATGAAAAAGATTCTTTCTTTGATGCTCGTCGCGGGAGGCGTGATGCTGGCCTCGACAGCCAGCGCACAGCTGGTGAAGCGTACCCACCCCGTGGGCGAGCCAGACGCTGCCGTCTTGCAGCAGCTCCACGAGCAGGCTACGACGCAGCAGGGCCACCGCAAAGCATCGGGGGCTCAGCAGAAGACCGTGCTGAAAAAGACGACCACTAAGGTGCCTGTGCTGAAAGAGGCACAGCCCGCTCGCCGTGCGCCGCGCCGCGCCACCAGCGAGACGTTCACCCCCAACCCGACGTGGAGCGTCAGCTTCGACTCGCAGGCCGACTTCGACCTCTTCACCGTCATCGATGCCAACGGCGACCAGCCGGCAGAAGGCTATCACTACAACTTCTGGGAGTATTCTTCCAACGGAACGGCCAACATCTCGGTGACCAATGCCTCGGACGACTGGCTCATCACACCGGGCCTCAACCTCACCGGCGGCAAGCAGTACACACTGACGTTCAAGACGTGGGGCTTCGGCTCGTGGGCTGCCCATAAGCTGGGCGTCTACTACGGAACGGCTGCTACCGTGGCCGGAATGACCGAGACCATCAATGCCCAGATTGACGTGGTGGAGACCAGTGCGGCTCCCTACGAAGGCAACTTCACGTTCACCCCGGCTACCTCGGGTGTCTACTACATCGGTTTCCACGAGTTCAGCGATGCCAGCAAGTACAACCTCTATCTGGACGACATCGTGGTAGAGACCGAGCTGTCGCAGGCTGTTCCCGCTGCCGTGACCGACGTCGTGGTGACGCCGGGCGAGGAGGGTGCGCTGAAGGCTACCATCACGTTTAAGGCCCCCACCCTCTCGGCTGCCGGCGACCCGCTGGACGAGACGACGCTGAGCGGTGCCAAGATCTACAGCAACGACGAGCTCGTTGCCGAGGTGAAGCGACTCACCCCGGGCGGCACGGGCACGTTTGTTGACAACGAGATTCCCGAGCCCGGCCTCTATTCTTATAAGGTAGTGGCCTACAACGACGAGGGCGACGGCGACGCAGCCGAGGCCTCGGCGTGGATTGGTCTGGACATTCCCACCGTACCGGCAAACCGCCTGCTGACCGACAACGTCAACAGCCTGAGCTTCACGTGGGATGCCTCTGAGGCTGCCCACGGCGGCTACTTCAAGCCCGAAGACGTGACGTACGACATCTTCGACATCATCGTCTATGCCGGCAGTGCCTACCTCAACGGCCAGCTGGCACAGCTAAAGGGCGAGACCGGCGTGGAGTTCGACGTGCAGGTTGACAGCGGCGAGCAGCAGTACAAATATCTGGGCATACGCGCCAGCAATGAGTCAGGCACGTCAGGAGCCTATCTGTCGCAGAACGCCGTGTTCCTCGGCGCTCCCTACCAGCTGCCCTTCAACGAAGGCTTTGCCGGCGAGGAGTTCCACAGCCTGTGGTTCGACTATGTAGACCCCGACGGCTTTGGCAGTTACTATAACCCCAGCGCAGGCATCTACACCAGCACCGACGATTCTGACGGCGACGGCACCAGCCTCTACCTGCAGACCGTCTACTACGACTACGTGGAGCTGACCAGCGGTAAGATTTCGCTGGCCGGTGCGGCTAAGCCCACCCTCGTGTTCCAGCAGAAGAACGAAGCCACTGAGGGCACGTTCTATGTCTATGCCGTGAAGCCCGACGGAACGGGCGTACGCTTTGTCACCGAGGACCTCGCCGAGAGTTCGGAAGAGGGCTGGCAGACGCGTATGGTAGACCTCTCTTCGCTGGCCGGCGAGCGCTGGGCGCAAATCGGCTTCGCACTGGAGGACTATGAGGGCTACGGCTATCAGCGCGTCCACATCGACAACATCAACGTGGTCGATCTGGTAGACAACGACGTGAACGTACAGCTGACCGCCACCCCGACGGCAGCTAAGGGCGACGAGGTAGCCATCAACGTTCAGGTGAACAACCACGGCACACAGGACGTGGAGTCGTTCAAGCTGAAGGTGACGGCTGGCGACGACGTCGTGGCCGACTACACCGTGGCCGACAAGATTCCCGCATTCGGCTACAAGAAGGTGAACCTCACCTACACCACCAGCAAGCTACTGGAAGGCAACGAGCTGGCCATCACGGCCGAAGTGACCGTTGCTGACGATGTTGACACCGACAACAACGTTGCCGAGGCCACCATCGCACTGACCGACAACGACGCCAACCCCGTGGGCAACCTGACGGCTACCGTCGATGCCGACAACGAGCCCGCCATCCAGCTGGCTTGGGAGGCACCGTCGCTCAACAAGCTCTACACCGACAACTTTGAGAGCTATGCCGACTGGGCTACCAGCTTCGGCAACTGGACTACCTACGACGGCGACGGCAGCAGCATCTACGGTCCCGAGGACTATCTCGAGTTCACCGGCGAGGGCAGCAGCTTTGCCTTCAACATCTTCAGCCCGGCCAACTACGACGGCTTCGACCTGCTGTACTACGGCTACGACGAGTATCTGCCCCACAGCGGCCAGAAGTGCCTCGGCTCTTACTACGGCGTGGATGCAAGCAACAACTACGTTGACAACGACGACTGGGTCATCTCGCCCGAGCTGAACGGCGAGGCACAGACCATCAGCTTCTATGCCAAGAACTACTATTACGCCACTTCGACCAATGTCTACACCTATCCCGAGACTATCGAGGTGCTCGCTTCGTCGACCACCAACGACCCCTCGGCCTTCACCATCATTGGCAGCCAGATAACGCTTGCCACCGAGGGTGAGTGGAAGGAGATTACGGCCGACCTGCCCGAAGGCACCAAGTATTTCGCCATCCGCAACGTGACGGGTGCCGACGATGCCTTCCTGCTGCTCATTGACGACGTGTCCTACTACGTCGACGGCGAACAGGTGGAGAGCTACAACGTGTACCGTGACGGACAGCTCATCGCACAGGTGACCAACACCGAGTTCAACGATACCGATGCCGAGGCTGGCGACCACACCTATCAGGTGACGGCGGTCTATGCCGACGGTACGGAGTCGCCCGCCGTGGCTGCTACGGTCAACACCACCGGTATCCAGAGCGCCATCGTGAAGGGACAGCCCTTCGACGTCTACACGCTCGACGGACGACTGGTGCGCCGCCAGACGCAGAGCGTCAGTGGCTTGCGCGGAGCCTACATTATTAATAATAAGAAGGTGATTCTGAAGTAACCCACCCCCGGGGACCCACCCCCGACCCCTCCCGACGGGAGGGG
>JAFUZD010000062.1 GCA_017476785.1 Prevotella sp.
ATCGCCATTGACCCCGACGACGCGGAGAGCCTGTTCCAGAAAGGCAATGTCTTCCGCCTGCTGAAGAACTACGAGCAGGCCATCGAGTCCTACCGCCGCGGCATCAAGCTGGACCCGAACATCTGCTCTTCTTATCTGCTGCTGGCCGACTGCCTCGAAGAGCTGGAACGCCACGACGAAGCACTGGAGACACTGGAGCGCGCCCTGAAGCAGACCGAGGGGTCGACTTCGCAGAAGTACGTCTACGAGCATCTGGCCTCCATCCACAGCACACTGAAGCAGCCGCAGAAAGCACTGGCCTGTCTTGATATGGCGGCCACACTGGACGGCAACGACAACCCCATCTCCCTGATGATACAGCGAGGAGACATCCTGCTCGCCAACGACCGGTTCGACGAGGCTGTGCAGACGTTCAAGCAGGCCATCATCCAGTCGGACTACGACACAGAGACCATTATGGACGTGGGCGTCACACTCTATGAGAACCACTACGTAGAAGCGGCCCGAGACCTGTTTGGGAAGCTCATTGCGATATCCGATGGCAATGAAGACAAAGACCTGAGTGGCGAATACTGCTATATGGCACTGTGCTACCGCGAACTGCTGCAGTACGACGAATTCCTCGAGTACCTGCAAAAGGCCGTCGAGACCAATCCCGCCGTTGCAAAGATAGTGCTCAGCCACCTGTTCCCCGGCGATATGCAGCCCGAAGACTACTATCAGTATATGTACAACCAAATCAAAAACGAAACGAAGTGAACATTCTCTCTTCCCTGCTCAGCAACCTCAACTACGGCACCATCCTCTTCCTGATGCTGCTCGAAAGCACCGTCATCCCCGTCCCTTCTGAGTTTGTGGTCACTCCGGCGGCCTACCACGCAGCCGGCGGCAACCTCAACGTATTGCTCGTCGTCCTCTTTGCCACCATCGGAGCCGACATCGGGGCTACCATCAACTACACCGTGGCCTACTACGTGGGCCGTCCCGTCGTCTATCGCTTTGCCAACAGCCGTTGGGGCAAGATGTGTCTGCTCAATCAGCAGAAGGTGGAGAAGAGCGAGCGTTACTTCGACGACCACGGAATGGTGGCCACGCTAACGGGGCGACTGGTTCCCGTCATCCGCCACCTCATCTCCATCCCTGCGGGACTGGCCAAGATGAACTACTGGAAGTTCCTGCTCTACACCACCATCGGTGCCGGTTTCTGGCACAGCATTCTGGCTGCGCTGGGCTGGTATCTGCACGCCATCGTGCCCGAGGAGCAGCTGAACGACAAGATTACCGAATATGCCGAATACATCAAGCTGTTTATCATTGCAGCCGTCGTCGTGGCCGCCCTCTGCCTCACCGTTAAGGCAGTGCTGAAACGCCGCCGACAGGCGTAGGCTGGTGCAAGTGTCGGCAGCCACGGATTTCATCCTTATTTATCGCTGATTTGGGTCAACTAAATCAGCGATTTTGTTTTTTATGCCCCTTTCGTGCTCCGGTATTGAATATATTTCGTATATTTGCAGCATACAAGCACAACATTATGGCGAAGATTAACAACCACTTAGTGATTATGGCAGGCGGCGTCGGCAGCCGCTTCTGGCCAATGAGCACCGCAGAGCAGCCCAAGCAGTTCATCGACGTGCTGGGCGTAGGCAAGTCGCTGCTGCAGCTCACCGTCGAGCGATTCTCCACGATTGTAGACGCTGCGAACGTGTGGGTAGTGACCAACAAGAACTATGCCGACATTGTGTGCGCACAGCTGCCCGAAATGCCGAGAGACCACATCCTGTGCGAGCCGTGCCGCCGCAACACCGCGCCCTGCATCGCTTATGTCAGCTGGCGCATCAAGTCGGCCGACCCTAAGGCCAACATCGTCGTGTCGCCCAGCGACCACGTGGTGCTGGACACCGAGGAGTTCCGGCGCGTAGTGACCGACTGTATGAAGTTTACGGCCGACACCGACGCCATCGTCACCCTCGGAATGAAGCCCACGCGCCCCGAAACGGGCTACGGCTACATTCAGGCCGACCTCTCCAGCAGTTCGCTGCGCAATAAGGAAATCTTCCGCGTCGACTCGTTCCGCGAGAAGCCTGACTTGGAGACCGCCCAGCAGTATATCAGCAAGAACAATTACTTCTGGAATGCGGGTATCTTCATCTGGAATGTCAGCACCATCGTCAATGCCTTCCGTGTCTACCAGCCCACGATGGCCAAGCTCTTCGAGAGTCTGCTGCCCATCTACGGCACGGAGCGCGAGCAGGAAGAGATTGACCGGCTGTTCCCTGAGTGCGAGAGCATCTCCGTAGACTATGCCATAATGGAAAAGGCGGAGCAGATCTTCGTATGCCCGGCCGATTTCGGATGGAGCGACCTCGGCACGTGGGGCTCGCTGCGCGAACAGACCAAGAAAGACCTCTACGGCAACAGCTGCATCGGGCCGGACATCAGCCTCTTCGAGACTCACAACTGCATCATCCACACCACACAGGAGAAGAAGGTAGTGGTGCAGGGACTCGACGGCTATATCGTGGCCGAGAACAACGACACGCTTTTAATCTGCAAACTGGCCGAGGAGCAGCGCATCAAGCAGTTCAGCGGCGAGTCATAATAGAACAATATGAAAAAGACTGCATTAATCACCGGTATCACCGGTCAGGACGGCTCTTACTTGGCCGAATTTCTTATTGAGAAGGGCTACGAGGTGCACGGACTGTTGCGCCGCTCATCGTCATTCAACACTGGCCGCATTGAGCATCTCTATCTTGACGAGTGGGTGCGCGATATGAAGAAGAAGCGTCTGGTCAATCTGCATTGGGCCGATATGACCGACTCGTCCAGCCTCATCCGCATCATCGGCGAGACGCGCCCTGTCGAAATCTACAATCTGGCGGCACAGAGCCACGTGAAGGTCAGCTTCGACGTGCCCGAATACACGGCCGAGACCGATGCCACCGGCGTGCTGCGCCTGCTGGAGGCCGTGCGCATCTGCGGGCTGGAGAAGACCTGCCGCATCTATCAGGCCTCGACCAGCGAGCTCTACGGTAAGGTGCAGGAGGTGCCGCAGCGCGAGACCACTCCGTTCTATCCCCGCTCGCCCTACGCCGTGGCCAAGCTCTACGGCTTCTGGATAATGAAGAACTACCGCGAGTCCTACGGGATGTACTGCTGCAACGGCATCCTGTTCAACC